>JBJKOV010000294.1:0-24864 GCA_046707105.1 Thermodesulfovibrionales bacterium | reverse complement strand
GGGAATTGCCGTGATGCTGCCTGATAATATCTATGATCGATTTGGGGAGTTTGTACTGTCGCGCGAGTTCGACGCCTTCTTTTACATGGTTGATGATTATCATGCTGCTCATATGCGGAGTGAGCTTATAGTGCTTGCTCGGCGAGACGCTCTGGTTTTCTATAAAGTAATCGGGCATTTTCACTTTTCCTATGTCGTGGTAATAGGAACTGACCCTTGCCAGAAGGGGGTTAACCCCAACTTCCTCGGATGCGGCCTCGACCAGATTGCCGACGATCACACTGTGATGATAGGTCCCGGGAGCGGAGACCATCAGGGTCTTCATGAGAGGCTGGTTCAAGTCGAGAAGCTCCAGAAGGCTGATGTCGGTAGTGATCTTGAAGGCGTATTCCAGAAAAGGAAGAAGGAGGGAAACGATCGCCGAAGTGGCTATGCCGGAAAATACGGCGAAAGTCACCGCCGAAGGCACAACCGAGGTGAACAGTTCGTTTCTGGAAAGGGACAGTATAAGGACGATGAGTACGTTTGCGAGTGTAACATACAGGCCGCCCCTCAGGAGCGCGGACCTCTTTTTACACCGTATTACACTGAAGGCGGCTGTCAGGCTTCCCACAAAGGCGTAGATGGGATAGAGGGAATCGTTAAGCCAGTATCCGGTGAAAAGACTTATCGTGAACGAGAAGGTGATCGCCGTATGAAAATCGAAGAGCAGGGTGACAAGCATGGCGCCGGCCGCTACCGGAATGCCGTATTTTACGCTCTCCGGCGAGATGAAACCAATGGAGAGGTTGTGGAAGAGGTATTCCGAAAACCTTCCTATGAGGAGCGTGCTGAGGATCATGAGCCCCAGGAGGAGCAGCATATTGTAATTGTCGACGTAAGAAGGCCGGTACCGCATGATGTCCCTGTAAAGAATGAAGAGGAGAACGAAGGCCATCAGGCCGCCGCCCACGAATCTGCCCACGCTCGGATTTACCATAAGGCAGAGCGAAACGGCCAGGGACATGGCGCTGAGGAAGAGTATCTTCACCACGACAGGCCTGATATCCTGCGTTTTAATCTTATCCTTCTGCAGTCCGTTTTTCATATTTGTCGTATGCCTTCACGATCTCCTGTACAAGCCTGTGTCTTACCACGTCTTTTTCTGAGAAATGAACGAAATGGATCCCCTCGATCCCTTTAAGGATCTTGGAGACCTCGATAAGGCCGGACGTCTTTCCCTGCGGCAGATCTATCTGGGTGACGTCACCCGTAATCACCGTCTTGGAATTGAACCCGAGCCTTGTGAGATACATCTTCATCTGTTCCGCCGTTGTATTCTGCGCCTCGTCGAGAATAATGAATGAATCGTTAAGGGTCCTGCCCCGCATGAAGGCCAGCGGAGCTATCTCGATCACACCCCGCTCGATAAGTTTTGAAGCCTTTTCAGCATCCATCATGTCGAAGAGGGCGTCGTACAGCGGCCTGAGGTATGGGTTCACCTTCTCGAACATATCGCCCGGCAGGAAACCGAGCTTTTCACCGGCCTCGATAGCCGGTCTTGCCAGGACAATCCTGCTCACCTGCTTCTTGAGAAAAGAGTTTATGGCCATGGCCATGGCCAGGTAGGTCTTTCCTGTGCCGGCCGGACCTATCCCGATGACGATATCGTAATCCCGTATGGCGTCAATATACTTCTTCTGTGTTTCGGTCTTGGGAATAATGAACCGGCGTTTTGAGGAGACCGGTATGTTGTTAAGAAAGAGTTCTTTAAGCGACGTCTGGCCTCCCTCTGCCACCGACTTGATTGCATAACGAATGTCTTCCGAATTCAGGTTGGAGCCTTCCGAGCTGATATAGCGGAGGTCTCGTATGAGTTTTTCAGCGGTCCTGATCTTTTCGTCATCACCCTTCAGAAAGATCTTGTTTCCCCTCGAACTGGCCTTCACATTAAGGTTCTCTTCAATGAATATGAGGCTCTTCTCCAGGCTTCTGAAGAGGGAGGGATATTCGCTTTCGTCGAACTCTATCTCCGCAGACGCGTCGTCGTTATTCTTATTCGTCTTTGAATGTAACAAAGGTATTCAGCCCCTCGGTCTTTCTCAGTCTCACCGACAGGAGTTCAGCGTTCTTTCTGCTGTCGAACTCACCGATCCTGATTTTATATATAGTCTCGCCCCGCCTGTTCCTGGCCGGAACGACGTACGCTTTGTACCCCTTTTTTTCATACTTAACGCGGAAACTTTCCGCGTCCGTCTCATTGCTCAGCGCACCTATCTGCACCGTATAAGATATTCTACTCCTTTGCAGGTTGCCTTTGGAAGAGGACGGCTTAGCGGCAGCGGCTTTTTCGGAGTTCCCGGGTGCAGACGCCGGTTTATCCGGCGTAGCCGCGGCCGGTTTGTCATTGCCGACTACTTTGGCTGTAACGGAGTGATCCGTCTGGTCCGGGGCTTCTGCCGGAGGCTGGGCGTTGCCGGTTTCAAGACCTTTTTGAGGGGACGCCGTTTCGGCGATCGGCAATGTCGGACCAGGGCTGACTTCCTTGTTGCTTTTGCCTACGAAGTAGCCCAGTGTGAAACTGAGGGAGGAAAAAACGACTACGATAACAATCAGGAATTCTTTGCCGGGTATATGAAGTGAAGGCCGGTTCCTGTAATCACCGCCACTCATAAGACAAGCATAGCATCACCATAGGAGAAAAATCTATATCCCAGGGAGATCGCTTCGGCGTATGCGGCGAGCAGGTTTTCGCGACCCGCGAACACGGAGGCCAGCATGAGGGGCGTCGAGCGGGGGAGATGAAAATTCGTAACTAGGCAATCGACTGCCCGCGGTCGGTATCCCTCGCGGATAAAGATATCGGTAGACCCAGAGAGAGTGCCGTTTGAAGAGGTAAGCTCGGCCCTTCCGCTCATATATCCTTCAATCGCGCGCGTCGCGGTAGTGCCGACTGCCACCACCCTGTTTCCACGATCCCTGACTCTCTTTATGTCGGAGATGAGTTCCTGTGTTATTTCGAAAAATTCGCTCTGCATTACGTGGTCTTCCAGTTCCGCTGCCTTCACCGGTCTGAACGTGCCCACGCCCACGTGGAGGGTAACGGACCTTATCATCACCGAAGCCGCCGCGAGGGCTTCCATCAGAGATCGGGTGAAATGGAGCCCGGCGGTAGGGGCGGCAATCGACCCTTCAACTTCTGCATAGACCGTCTGATAACGCTCCCTGTCATGTTCGTCGGGCTGACGTCTGATGTAAGGCGGCAGGGGCATCCGGCCCTCTTTTCTGATCAGGTCCCTCAGGCCGGCAGTCTGTCCAAAAATAGCGGTCTTTCCCTCCTCCACACGGACCTCCAGGTTTTCGGATATCCTGACCGCTCCGGTATATCTTTCCCTGCACAGTATGTCCCAGACCCCGGGCGAGATCTCATTGACGAGCAGCATTTCGATCTTCCCGCCAGTGGGCTTCCTGCCGTCAAGTCGGGCTGGGAATACCTTGGAATTGTTAACGATAACCATATCGCCGGCGTTCAGGAACAAGGGAAGTTCGGAGAATGTCCTGTGTTCCATTTCGCCATTGCGCTGCAATACGAGGAGACGCGAGCTGTCCCTTCTTTCAAGGGGCCTGTTTGCGATCAGTTCGGGCGGCAGATGGAAATCGTAGTCAGCGGTCTTCATATAACTGAATGGTTGTCCCCGGATAGTAGAAAGAGAGGATCTCCCTGTAATTCCTGCCTTCCAGTGCCATTTCCTGAGCGCCCCACTGGCAGAGTCCAACGCCGTGGCCATATCCCTTGCCCTCGAAAACAAGATCGCCTCCCCGCATGGTAAAGGTAAACTTAGTGCTCGGCAGCCTTTTCCAGCCCAGCATCTTCCTCAAATCGGTTGCCTTGACCGATAAAACTCCCTTCTCAGAGGAGACCTTCAGCATCCGTACCCTGCCCGTGGATGTATAAGACTCTATGCTCAACTTTTTGATGCCGGAGACGCTTAAAGCCCTTCCTATTTCTTTAAGAGGTATTGTTCTCTCCCACGTCCGGTAGGGGGAAAGGTCACATTTCGATTTCACAGGCCTGAGGTAGGGATAACTCTTTCCAAAGACCTCCCTGGGGTCTTCCGTTTCTCCGCCGCACGTCGAATGATAGAAGGCCTCGATAAGCTTTCCGTCATAGGTGAGGACTTCCCCCCTGGTCTGCGCGACGGCAGACGCGATCTTTGCATCTGCGACATTACCCTTGTAGACCTGATCGAGCACGGTCGAGGTAAGGTCGTAGTTCGCATTATTGCTTTTCGATTTCTGGTAGAGCGCGTAGGTTCTGGCAATTACAGCCTGGGTTTTCAGCGCCTCGGGGGTCCAGTTGGGCCCGACTTCAGCGCTCACAACGTTCTTGACATATTCTTCCAGCGGGAGTTCGTTGATGAGGTACAGGCCCGCGCTGTCTTTCCATACCTCGACTTTACCCCTGTAGGGAATGCCGTCTACCAGGAGGTCGCCTTTCAGTTTTCCCACTACCTCCATATTGTCGCCCTTCTCGGGAACGTTCCGGAACAAGTCGTCGAGTATCAGCACCTTTATCGTGCTGCTTTCAGCCTGCGACGCAACCAGCAGAATGAGGATAGTCAGAGCGAAAAGTAACTTCCTTATCATGCTATTTCCTTCCGAAGAGCCAGAACAACAGTGTCAGTATAACGCTGATCAGAATGCTCGTGGCAACGGGAAAATAGAAAGTGAAATTCTTTCTCCGCAGCACGATATCTCCGGGGAGCCTTCCCAGCCACGGTATCTTGTCCGACAACATAAAGAGAAGTCCGACAGCAGCCACGACGCAGCCCAGCACCACCAGCAGTTTTCCTATAAAGTGAGTCGTTTCAGGCATATCGATTAAGAACCGTGCCTCTTCTCTTTCCTGCCTTTCTTCAGGTACCTTTCCATTTCCGAATATACACAGCCGCAGTATTTCTGACGGTAGAGGCCGAATTCCCGGGAAAGGTCCTTTGAAACGGCCCATCCCTTTCTGAGGTCCTCCCAGTAAAATTGTACTCCGTGCTTCCTTCCGATCTCGCTGCCGAGCGCTATTATCATATCAAATTTCTGGTAGGGACTTGCAAAAAGGGACGTGGTGAACCCGTCGAGGTTCATCTTCCTGGCGGTTTCCGCGGTCCTTTCGAGCCTGAGAGAATAGCAGACTGCGCACCTGTTGTCACCCTGCCCGGCAACGGACTTCAGAAAATGATCGAGTGGATAGTCGTCGAGATACTCTATATCGAGGCCCCACAGGCCCTGAAGCTTCTTCAGTGAATCGAGCCTGCTGGAATACTCGGTATAAGGGTGTATATTCGGATTATACCAGAGCCCCTTTATGTCTATTCCCTTTACCAAAAAGGTTTCCAAGGGGTAGATGCAGCAGTTCGAACAGCAGATGTGCATGAGGAGTTTCATGGAGGAGTGCCCAGGACGACCCCGCTCAGAAAAGGCTCTGAGGTACGTTTTTCCCTAAATGGCCGTACGCGTTCTTCGTAGCAAGCCTCCCGCGCGGGGTTCTTTCAAGGAGACCTTCCTGCATAAGATAAGGTTCATAGACATCCTCTATGGTCTCCCTGTCTTCCCGCAGACAAGCTGCAATCGTTTCAATTCCCACGGGTCCGCCGCCGAATTTTTCTATAATCGTGACGAGCAGATTTCTGTCCATCTCGTCCAGTCCTTTATGGTCCACATTGAGGGCGCTCAGGGATTTTTTAGCCATTTCCAAATCGATAGTGCCGTCTCCCAGTACCTGTGCAAAGTCCCTGATCCTCTTCAGCAGCCTGTTGGCTATCCTGGGGGTACCCCTGGACCGCCCCGCGATTTCGCCGGCCGCATCCCCGCTGATCGTGACACTCATGATGGCCGCCGACCTGACGACGATCCGGCTCAGTTCGGCGGGATCGTAGAATCTGAGACGGTCGATTATCCCGAACCTGTCCCTGAGGGGAGATGTCAAAAGGCCGGTCCTGGTGGTGGCGCCGATCAGTGTGAAGCGGGGAAGGTTCAGTTTCAGTGTACGGGCATTGGGACCCTGACCGATTATGATGTCCAGCTGGAAATCCTCCATCGCCGGGTAGAGCACTTCTTCGACCACCCGGGGAAGCCTGTGTATTTCATCAATGAACAATATATCCATGTCTGAGAGGTTCGTCAGTATGGCGGCAAGGTCGCCAGGCCTTTCAAGGACCGGCCCCGAAGTCGTTCTTATATTGACCTCAAGTTCATTTGAGATTATATGGGCCAGAGTGGTCTTGCCCAGCCCCGGAGGGCCGCAGAAAAGCGTATGGTCGAGGGCCTCCTTTCTCTGTTTGGCCGCTTTTATGAAAATCCGGAGGTTATCCCGTATAGTGTCCTGTCCCACAAATGTATCCAGAGTCGAGGGCCTCAGGTTAAGTTCTAATGCCTGATCGTCATCGGAGTCCGCCGGACTGACCAGCCTGTCCTCTTCTTTCATCCCGTCCCTCCGGTCATGATACACCCTGGAGCATCTTCAGTGTCTCCCTGAGGAGTTCTTCGATATCGGCGAAGCCCTGTTTGTAAGCTTTTTCCAAAACCTCTTGTGCGACTGTTTTCTTATAGCCGAGATTGACGAGAGCGGAAAGAGTGTCTTCAAACATACTGTTCCTCGTACCCGAGGGGGAGGGCAGCTTTTCCCTCAGTTCGAGGATCAAGCGGCCGGCGGTCTTCTTGCCGAGGCCCGGCACCTTGCAGAGGAGCGCGACGTCTTCATTTTCGATGGCGTTGAGGAAATCGTCGTGGGATATGCCCGAAAGTACATTGAGCGCCATCTTGGGGCCGATGCCGGAAATGCCCAGGAGCGCGAGAAAAACCTTCTTCTCGTCCTCGGAAAGGAAGCCGAAAAGCTGCAGGGAGTCCTCCCGGACATGAGTATGAACATGAAGGAAAACATCCTTCCCCTCCCCTGGGAGGTCGGGAAGAAGGTGCAGCGGAACATGGACCATGTACCCGACGCCGTTAACGTCAACAATTACGCTGTCCGGCCTTCTCGTGGCTATCTTTCCTCTGAGTGAACCTATCATCTGGCTTTGTCCGAATCGCCGGCGCGCACAACGGCGGTCATCAGCGGCGATGGCTGGAATGACGTGTCCCGCCCCTCGTCCCGCCGGTCGTTTCCCTGAATTTTAGCGTATTCATGCAGCAGAGGGCAAGTGCAAGGGCGTCTGCACTGTCGGGAGAAACAGGGCCGCTGATATTAAGTATCATCTTCACCATTTCCTGGACCTGTCTCTTCTCGGCCCTTCCATAGCCCACCACAGCTTTCTTTACCTCGAGGGCGCTGAACTCGTGGAGGGGCACATCATGGCTGGCGGCCGCGAGCAGGGCGATTCCCCTGGCGTGGCCCAGGCTGAGAGCGGATTTTGCCCCTTTAGCAAAGAAAATCTTTTCGACCACGATGTCGTCGGGACGGTATTCGGCAATGACCTCAGTGAGCGACTCATATATAGATTTCAGCCGGTAATGGAGAGGCTTTGAGGCCGGAGGGGAAATGCGCCCTGAAGCTACATAGACGGCGTCTCTTCCGGTGTACGTGACAACGCCGAAACCGCAGAAAATGGTGCCCGGATCTATCCCGAGTATCCTGGGAGCGCCTTTACTTTTTTCGGGGTGCTTCAAATAGTATTTCCTCGACCATAAGGCAGAGGACATGCCCCAGGGTTATGTGGGTCTCCTGTATCCGCGGGGTGTTCTCCGAAGGCACTACAAAGGCATAGGTGGACTTAGCCGCCAGTTTTTCGCCTTTAACTCCCGTAAAAACTATGGTCTTAAGCTTCTTTTTCCTCGCGGCGTCCAGTGCTTTTACCACATTTGGAGAGCTTCCGCTCGTAGTTATGGCAATAACGACGTCGCCGTCCAGGGCGAGAGACTTGAGTTGACGTGCAAAGATCTCGGAATAATCGTAATCGTTGGCTATTGAAGTGATGACGGCGATGTCCGTGTTCAGCGCTATGGCGGGAAGTCCGGGGCGTTCCCGCTTGAACCTGTTCACAAATTCGCCGGCGATGTGCGACGCGTCCGTAGCGCTTCCGCCGTTGCCGAACAATATAAGTTTACTTCCGTCATTGAACGCTCCGGCGATGGCCTTTGCGGCATCCATTACCGTGCCCAGATGGCCCTGAATAAAGTTTTCCTTGACGCTTATGCTTTCCCTGAATTCACTGAGGATTTTTTCCTTCATTGACGCCGGCCCCTCCCCGGAAATAGCTCTTTCTTTATGAGGTAGAGTAAAACAACGGCTCTCAACGTGTCAACATGCGGACCCTTCGGCCCGTACGCACAGACAGGGTTGTCTCATGTCGGGAGAGCTGTTATTCCACAAGTTTGTTCTGTATGGCGTAATGGGTGAGGGCAGCGTTGTTTTTAAGGCCCATCTTCTCAAGAATACGGGAGCGGTAGGTGCTCACTGTCTTGACGCTCAGCGCCAGTTCGTCAGCTATCTCTTTGATCATCTTTCCGGAAGCAATCATGCAGAACACCTGGTACTCGCGGTCCGAGAGGTCTTCATGGGGCGGATTTTGTTGATCTCCGCCTTCGAGGTTCAACGCCAGCTTTTCCGCCAGAGTGGGGCTGATATATTTTCTCCCCTGAGATACCTTCCGGAGCGCCTGGACGAGTTCATCCGGAGCACTCTCTTTTGTCATGTATCCTGCGGCCCCGGCCCGGAGCGCCCGCATGGCATATTGCTCCTCAGCATACATGCTCAATATCAGCACCGAGAGCCCCGGTTTCTCGACCTTCAATTGTTTAAGGATGTCCAGTCCATTCCTTCCGGGCATCGAAATGTCGAGCAAAACGACATCGTAATTGTTCTTCATGACCTTATCCATTACTTCCTGCCCTGTAGTGGCCTCACCTGCGACCACCATATCTCCGGTCTCGGCCAGAATCTGTTTGAGTCCCTCGCGGACTATAGCGTGATCGTCGGCAATCAGAATCCTTGTCATCTTGGACTTTTCTCCCAGTCTTTCCTATCTTACATTACGTCGATGGAGCGTGTCATCCCGGTGTTTCGCGATCCTGGTGTCGTTGCCTGGAAAAGGAAATGCCACCGTAACCCTTGTACCCTCGTTCTTTGCGCCCTTTATCCGGATTTCTCCGCCCAGAAAATGTGCCCGCTCCTTCATGCCCATCAGGCCTATGGATTCCGGACTCGAAATCTGCCTGTTAGTGATGCCCCGGCCGTCGTCCTTCACCTGAAGGAGGAGAGTTCCGGCCTTCTTTTCCAGAGTCACCGTCACCTTCGCCGCGTTGGCGTGACGTGCCACGTTTGTGAGCGTCTCCTGGAAGATGCGGAATATCGTGGTCGACATTTCCCTGTCCGGGGAGATGTCCGGCGGCGCTACCCGGAGCCTGCATTTTATGCCTGTCCTTTCCTGAAACTCTTTTATCTGCCATTCAAGCGCTGCTGCGAGACCGAGGACATCCAAAAGGCCCGGCCTCAGTTCGGAAGAGATCCTTTTTACCGTCTGGATGTTCATATCTATGAGCTTCGACATGTCCCCGGCTTTTTTATGCAGTATCTCATGGTCGGGGTCCATTCTCTTGATTATCCACGACAGATCCATCTTCAGGGCGGTGAGTGCCTGCCCCAGTTCATCGTGTATCTCGCGGGATATCCTTGTTCTCTCTTCCTCCCTCACGGACTGGGCATGCGCCAGCAGATTACGCAGCTGCTCTCTCGATCTCCTCAGCTCATCCTCAGTTTTTTTACGCTCCGTTATGTCCACCGCGATCCCGAGGATCATCTTCAAAAGGCCATCGTTCGTCCGCTTGAATACCACATCCCTGCTGTAAAACCATCGCCATTCAGCCCCCTTGGTCCTCATTCTGTACTCATGCTCCGTAACGTCGCCTTCCTGAGCCAGAGAAAGGCGGCCCCTTAAACCCAGGTAATCCTCAAAGTCATCGGGATGGAGCACTGTCTTGTAGAATGTGCTGCCCATCTTTCGAACTTCGTCGGGCGAGTAGCCGAGAAGATCATCCACAAGGGGATTGACGTATACGATCCGGTCTTCGATTACGTCGTAGAGATAAAGAAGATTAGGGGTCGCATCGGTAATACGGCGCACAAAGCGCTGACTTTCGATCAGGTCCTTCTCCATCTGTATTCGTCTCATGATTTCCGCACGAAGGTCCCTGTTTACATTTCTCAGTTCTGCCGTTCGCTCCTTTACCAGGAAATCGAGGTGGTCCCGATGTTCCCTCAGTTCGTGTTCCATCTGCTTGCGGCCCGTAATATCCCTCACGATTTCGATACCGGCCACTATGCCGCCGTTGCCGTCCTTTAATGGGGAAACGGTAATCTCGAGGTAGGCAGGTTTCCTGGACGTTGCGACGTACTTCTCCACCGTATGGACAGTGCCTTCCCTGAACGCAACCTCCATATGACACCCTGCGCAGACTTTGTCCAGCTCTGCATAGGCATGGTAACAATATTCCCCGACGTGACCTCCCAGCAGCTCTTTGTGTATCCGGTTCTGGTATAGGATCTTAAAATTGCTGTCCTGGATGCTGATGCCGTCTCCCATGGCAGCAATGATGGCTTCTGACTTGGCCCTCTCCTCCTCCACTTTGGTTATGGCCGTCCATAGCGACTTTTCGGCTATTTTCCGGTCTGTGATTTCCTGTTCGAGCTTCTGGTTCGCGCTTTTGAGTTCGACGGTTCTCTCTTCAACAAGCTCTTCCAGGTTGTTGCGGTGCCTGGACAACTCCTCTTCCTGGCGCTTACGTTCGGTAATATCACGTATGATCCCCACGGCGTGCCATTGCTTTTTTACCCTTACCGAGGAGAGTGATACCTCAACAGGAAATTCGGTCCCGTCTTTCCTGAGGGAAAGCAATTCTATAGTGTTTCCTATCACCGGACCTTTACCGCTCTTCAGAAACTTTGTCAATCCTGACTTGAACGCCTGACGATATTGCCGCGGGACGAGGAGGTCGACCAGCGGCTGTCCGAGTACGGCTTCTTCGGGATAACCGAATATTCTTGCGGCCGCCGGATTCCAATAAGAAATTATGCCCATGCCGTCCATCATCACAATCGCATCCGTAGCCGCCGCCGCGATTGCATGTATCTTTACTTTGCTCTCCCGGAGGGCCTCCTCTGCCTTCTTCCTCTTCCGCCGGATTTCGGAGTCCCTGAGTTCGCGTTCCACGGCGGGGGCGAGCCTCGAAAGGTTTCCCTTGATGATGTAGTCCTGTGCCCCGGACCTCATCGCCTCTACCGCTATGTCCTCGCCGATCTTTCCGGAAACGATGATGAAGGGAATCTCAAGTCCCGCTTCCTTAAGCAACTGCAGGGCCTCAAGGCCTCCGAACCGCGGCATGATGTAATCGGAGATAAGAATGTCCCAGGGGCCGCCGGCAAGGGCATCCCTCATTGCGTCGGCTGTTTCGACGCGTTTATAGGCGGGATCGTAGCCTCCGCTCTTCAGCGCGCGGATCAGGAGAAGAGCGTCATCTTCGGAATCCTCGATGATCAATAAGCGAAGAGGCTTTTTCATAAACAAGATTGCGCTTTATTGTAAATCATTTCGCCCCAAAAAAACCCCTTTTACTTCTGCGCCCGGCCCCTCCCTCGAAGGTCCGACGGCATTCACTCTGTAGTCCCTCTCCGTTAAAGATTTATCCGGATCAAGGAATGTCGGGACCTGAGTTTCTCCGATCAATACGTAGCCATGGCCGTCTGTCCTTCTGTACACCCTGTAGCCCCTGATCCATCGCTCGTAAGGCCCTTTCCAGTAGAGAATAACCCTGTCGGGAGCAGCGAAATAGCCGAGGTCCCGTGGCGCGAGCGGCACGAGATCGAACGGGTTTATGGCGATTTCCGGCGACATGGGGCCTTCGTCTCCAGTCGTACGGTTCCTTAAGCTTCTGACAGCGTAATAGACCGGTCTGTCGACATAGAAGACATCCCTGAAGGAATTTTCTGACAGAGGAGACGTGTTACAGGGCTGCTTGCCCTGCATGTTCGACTGAAAGCTTCTGTAAACGTTGTAAAGTATATCGTCCCCCTCGCTTTGCCACGAAAGTACGACAGAGTCGTCTGCTATCTTAAATGAGAGATGTGCCGGGGGAGGAGGGGGGGGCAGGGGCGTGAAGGTCACTGCATTGGAGTCCTTGCTTGTTATACCGGAGAGGCTTTGGGCCGCTATTTTGTATGTGTAGGATGTGCCCGGCTTGAATCCGGTGTCCTTGAAGGACCGTTTTTCCTTCGACACCGTTATCCTCTGAAGGCCCTTGGGGGATGATTTGAGTATCGTAAAACCTGAGATTAGTGCTGTCTTGTCCCCGGGAAAACTCCAGGACAGAATAATCCTGCTTTCTCTATGGACTGCTCCGAGAAGGACCGGGGCCGGCGGTTTTTCATAAGCTGCAAGTGTGGGGGCCGACTTCTTGCCGCAGGAAACAGTCAACGATGCAAGAATAAAGAGCAGGAGAGCGGGCAGTGACAATGCGCGCCGTGACATGTGTATGGAATGGTCGGTGTATGGTGCCATTCCTATTTGAGAAGTTTCCTGAAAAGCTTGATCTGTTTCTTTACTTCGGAGGGCGATGTGCCGCCGTAAGAGGAATGCCCCTTAACCGATTCGCGGGGGTCGAGCACCCTGAAGATGTCCTTTTCGATAAGAACTGAAAAAGACTGCAGTTCCGCAAGTTTCAGGGACAGGAGGTCCTTCTTTGCGTCGATGCAGAAGCGGACGATATTGCCGGTGATCTCATGTGCCTCCCTGAAGGGAACGCCCTTTTGTACAAGATATTCGGCGATATCCGTTGCAGTGGAATATCCCTCTCCGGCTGTCGAGGCCATTCTTCCCGTGTTGAACCTTATCTCGGGAAGCATTCCCTTCATCACCGTGAGACAGCCCTTCAGCGTGTCCACAGTGTCGAAGACCGGGAGTTTATCTTCCTGCATATCTCGGTTGTAGGAGAGCGGAAGTCCTTTCATCAGTGTGAGAAGGGCGATCAGGTTGCCATAAATCCTGCCGGTTTTCCCCCTGACCAACTCTGCGACATCGGGGTTTTTCTTCTGGGGCATTATGCTCGATCCGGTAGTAAAACTGTCCGAGATGTCGATCATCCCGAATTCCCCGGTCGACCAGAGAACAAGTTCTTCGGCCATCCGCGACAGGTGCATAACGGTTATCGATGAGCACGAAGTGAACTCGATGGCGAAATCCCTGTCGGATACCGCATCTATACTGTTACCGGACGTCTTTTTGAATCCGAGTTCTTTTGCCACAAAGAACCTGTCCGTCGGAAGGGTGGTCCCCGAGAGCGCACAGGAGCCCAGAGGCAGGACGTCGATGCGGGACAGTGCGTCATCAAAGCGCTCCCTGTCTCTCTGGAACATCTCCACGTATGCCAGGAGGTGATGAGAAAGGAGCACCGGTTGCGCCCTCTGCAGGTGCGTATACCCGGGCATGATGGTATCGATGTGAGATTCGGCCAGGACCAGAAGGGTTTTCTGGAGTTCTTTGATCAGGCGAAGGATCTCGGTTGTCTCTTCCTTCAGGTACAGCCTCAGGTCAAGAGACACCTGGTCGTTCCTCGAACGGGCGGTATGAAGCCTCTTCCCCGCGGGGCCGATCTTTTTTGCCAGGGCGGCTTCTATGTTCATGTGGACGTCTTCCAGGGCGCCGCTGAACCTGAATTTTCCGGACTCTATCTCGGAAGCGATTTCCTTGAGTCCCAGCACAATGGCATCGGCGTCGGCGGCAGGAATAATTCCCTGTTTCCCGAGCATTTTTGCATGGGCTATGCTGCCCCGGATATCATGCCTCCAGAGCCTCTTATCAAAGGAAACGGATTCCGTAAAACGTTCTACCGTCCCTGATGTTTTCTGTTTAAACCTGCCTGCCCAGGGTTTCTTCATCCCGCTACGCCTCCGGTATGTTGGCTTGTAACAAACTGAGTTCCATTGAAGATATCCGATATTACAAGTTTAAATTGTCTGTGAACTAACATAAAAGTTTAAATGTTGCCTGTCAAGGAATTTGTTTTTATTATATAGAACTAACCTTATTTGTTGCATAATAAGGAAGAGTGAAATCATGGAGGCGGCAGGAACCGATGAGATTGCAACGTGCAACATCCTTTCCGGAATGATTTGATGCGATTGCAGCCTGAACGACGGGGACCGATAAGTGATTGAGTCGTTGAAGCAGCTTCAGTCCAGGATGGACTCCATTATCAAGGGGAAGAGCGCTGCCGTCAAGATGGCGATCGTGACGCTTATCGGCAGGGGGAACCTTCTTATAGAAGACGTGCCGGGGGTGGGGAAGACCACCCTTGCTTTCGCCCTGGCTCGGGCCACAGACTGCTCTTTCCAGAGGATACAATTCACTAGCGACCTGCTTCCCACCGATATCCTGGGAATCAGTATCTTCAACCAGGAGAAGCGGGAATTTGAATTCAAGCCCGGTCCCGTTTTTTCCAACATAGTGCTTGCCGACGAGATAAACCGTACGAACCCGAAGACCCAGTCGGCGCTGCTTGAGGCGATGAACGAGAAAAAGGTGACCGTGGAGCGTAAGACCTTCAGGCTGCCGGACCCCTTTATGGTGGTTGCCACCCAGAATCCCGCGGAATACCACGGCACGTTTCCTCTCCCGGAGAGTCAGCTGGACCGCTTCATGATGCATATCAAACTGGGATATCCTGCCCCGGAGTTTGAAAAGAAAGCGCTCCTCGACCGGCCCAGTTTTCAGCTCCTCGAAAGAATGGAGCCCGTAATTTCAAGGCATGAGATCCTCGCCATGCAGGAAGAGGCCGGACTTGTAGCGGTCGAGGAGAGCCTCGTCGACTATCTGATGAATATTATCGCCGGCACGCGTAGGCATGAAAAGATACGACTCGGCGTGAGCACGAGGGGCGCTCAGTTCTTCCTCCAGGCAATAAGGGCCCATGCCTTCTATGAGGGCAGGGATTACGTGCTCCCCGACGACATAAAGGAGCTTGCCCCCCTCGTCCTGGGACACAGGCTGATACTGAAGACGAAGAACTTTATCTCGGATGCCGAGCAGATCATCGGCGAAATAGTCGAAAGTACTCCAGTTCCGGTGTGAGCGGCATGAAGACCACGAGAGAAGGCAGGAGGTTTGTCCTCGCGGCCTTTCTCATTGCCATAGCCGCAGTCAATACCGGAAATAACCTCATCTATCTGGTCCTTGCCCTTATGTTGTCCGTCTCTGTGCTGGCCGTCGTCCTGCTGAAACTGAATCTTTCCGGTCTGACCATGGAAGTCTTTTTTGACGGGCCTGTTTTTGCCGGTGAACAGGCATACGCCACCGTCGTGATAAGAAACAACAAGCGTTTTATCCCTTCTTATTCCCTGCGCGTTGCCGCTGAAGGGGTTGTCTCTAGCGTCTACTGCGGGGTGGTACCGCCGGGGGGCATGCTTGAAAAGGTGGTAAGCCTGCGGTTCAGGACGAGAGGGCTTTACGGACATAAGGATTTTTTTGCTGAGAGCGGTTTTCCTTTCATCCTGTTGAGCAGCGGGAGGGCCATAGGGGTATTGGGTGAGATACTTGTTTACCCCGGGCTTATCGAGACGAGGGCGCTGATCGCAGGTTCCTCCGGGGCTTCGGGAGCCGAGGCACCTGTGAGGAGCTCTTCGGGGGATGAGATATACTCCATACGCGAGTATCGGTACGGAGACGACCATAGGAGGATCCACTGGAAGGCGACGGCAAAGACGTCGGGGCTAATGGTCAAAGAATATGCGGAGGGTCAATACAGAAGGGCCACTATAGTAATCGATAATCTCAGTGTGCCCGTCAGGCAAAGACCCGGCGGCCTGCGGGGAGGCGGAGAGATCCCTTCGTCGGGAAAATTCGAAAAAGTAGTGTCCGTAGCCGCCTCTTTGGCGCAAGACCTGATCGAGAGGGGATATCTGGTGAGGGTGACGTCATGCCGGAAGGTGGTCCCCTTCGGAACCGGGAGGGACCACCTTTACAGGATACTCGATATTCTCGCGGTGATGGGGGAGGAACCTTCCTGGGACAGTCCGCCGGCCGTCGGTGAAGATTTATTCGTCTGCGTTCTGAAATCTCGCGGGACTTTGTCGAATCTGCCCGTTGCCTCCGCCGGAACGGTAGTGTATGCCGATTCTTTATAACCTTGTTACAGCAATCCTTGCAGTGACCGGATGCTTAAGCCTGGTCATGACGGGGGAAGTCGGTGTGCTTATGTCTGTGAGCGGTATTGCACTCATTCCCGGTTACTACCGGCTTCTGAAGAACAGTCCGCCGGCCCCCCGATGGGCCATCGGCATGCTCTCGGTGCTTACACTGGCGGTGTTTATTTTTGAGTCTGCCGCGACCGGCGACGTCTTTCTTGCGGTTGCACATCTCACGATAGCCTTTCAGGCGATCAAGAGTTATGATCTCAAGGAACCGTGGGACCATCTGCAGGTATACTTTATGGCCCTCCTTCAATTGATTATAGCTTCCGAATTGACGTATTCCCTGTTGTTCGGAGTGGTTTTTATGATTTTTATGGTCCTTTTTGTGACCGCAATGGTGTTGTCGCACTTTCTGAAGGAGGATTACAGCGCCAGGCCGGACGTGAAGAAGCCTGTCTTCGTGATCTCACTTCTGACCCTCATTTCCACGCTCATTTTCTTTGTGGCCGTGCCGCGGACCGCCCACAGGTTCGTGGGAAGAGGGCATGAAAGGGGGGAAATAAGAACTACGGGTTTTTCCGACACGGTCGATTTCGGGTCCTTCGGACCCGTGAAGCTGGACCCCACAGTCGTCATGAGAGTGCAGATGGCGGGTAATTTGGGGGCGGCCTATTACTGGCGGGGGCTGACTCTCGACTATTTTGACGGGAGGACATGGAGGAAGTCGATGACTGCCATGAGGAGTGTCCCTGGGGAGAACGAATATGTAGTTTCGGAGTACATGGGAGGTCCGGAAGTCGCCCAGAAGATATTTCTCGAACCCATAGATTCCCATGTAATTTTCGGCCTGTCAAAGGTCCTGAGCGTCAAGGGGGACTCTTTCCGCGTCCGTTCGGATGATTCCGGTGACATTTTTTTCTGGAGAAAATCATCGCGGGGAGCGGAATACACGGTCTCCAGCGCCGTGACGCGGAGGTATCCAGGGAGGTTCAGCCCGATATATCTCCAGCTTCCGCCGGGCATGGAAAGGGTCGCGGCTCTGGCAAGGCGGATCTCGTACGGAACGAGGACCGACCTGGAAAAAGCCGGGACAATTGAGGACTACCTGAAGCGGAATTATAAATATTCGCTGTCGGCGCCGAAGCCCCCCCGGGGGATGAGCCCCATCGAGAACTTTCTCTTCAGATCAAAGGAAGGCTATTGCGAACATTATGCCACCTCGATGGTGGTGATGCTGCGGAGCCTCGGAATTCCGGCCCGTATTGTGGACGGCTTCCACGGCGGCGAAAGAAACGAATACGGCGGATACATCATAGTACGTCAGAGCGATGCGCATTCCTGGGTTGAGGCGCTGATCAACGGCATGTGGACGCGGTTTGACCCGACGCCTTCCGTGCCGTCGACGCAGCCCCCGATGCTCTCACTGATGCTCGATTCCCTGAGGATGACCTGGGCACGTTATGTAATCGGCTTCAGTTCCGTGGACCAGCGGCAGATTATACGTGCCTTCACTCTGCCTTTTATGCCCGGGGCCGCAAGGTCCGCGAGGCCGGCAAAGCCCGGATCGGGTTTTTATTTCATTCCCCTCCTTGTCGCGGTGGCGTTACTGGTCTATTTCGCGGCCGGCCGCGCAAGGCAGGGAAGGCACGATTTTATTTCTGCAAAATTCGTGGCACTCAGGCGGATACTGAGGAAGAAAGGGATTGCGATAACGCCCGCTACCACTGCAGGTGAGATAAGGAGAGAGGCGGGACGACTGAATGCCCATGCGGAAGTCGAAAGGTTTCTCACTATTTACGAGAGGCACAGGTTCGGTGCGCGGTCAATCAGCCCGGCGGAGCGGCGAGAATATATCTCACTGTTAAGGGAGATAAGGAAGTCTTAAACCCTTATTCACTTGTGTCTTACGCGCAGGATATAAAACAGGACCGGCAGGAATATCAGAACCAGCGGGAACTGAATTACGAGCCCGGAGATTATCGCTATTGCGAGCGGTTTAAGCATTGCGGCGCCCTGGCCAATGCCAAGTGCCAGGGGCATCAGGGCAAGAATGGCGGCAAAGGTTGTCATTGCGATGGGTCGCATCCGGTTCTTCCCCGCCAGGACGAGCACTTCTTTTCTGTCCAGAGCTCCGGACAGGTCATAGTATTCCGATACATAAAAGATGGCGACCTCCGTTGCTATGCCGATGATCATAGTCATGCCCATCATGGCGGAAACGTTCAACTCCGTCCCGGTGATGAAAAGGCCGATGAATACTCCCATAACGGCAAGGAGGGTAGCCGCCAGGATTGCCAGGGCCACACGAAAACTTTCATAAAGGTAAAGCAGTAAAAGGAAGACAAGAGCAACTGCGGCAACGAATACGGCTACAAGGCCCGCGAAGGCGATCTGCTGCTGTTTGTAAAGCCCCCCGAGGCTGTAATAGACCCCCTCAGGGAAAAGGCCCGGCCGCGCGAGGGCACTCTTTACGTCGCGGATTACCGAACCCATGTCCCGGCCGCTTATGCGTCCGGTAACGGCGACCATCCTTTTTAAGTTGTCGCGCATTACCTGAGGCTGTCCGGTTATGGGGCTGACGGTGGCTATCCTGCCGAGGGGAAAAAGATGACCGTCAGGGGCGCGGAGCTGAAGAAGTGCCAGGTCCCCTTCAGTTGACCTGAAGTCTTTTTGCACCCATACCCTGACCCCTATCATCTTAGGCCCGTTTTGTATCCGGGTTGTGACCAGGCCGCTCAAAAAATCATCAATGTTCCTTGTGACAGATTCCGGGTCAACTCCTTCCAGGGCGGCCTTCACCCGGTCGACCCTGATATCCAGGGCGTCACCGGCTAGGACTATCCCGTTGTCCACGTCCACCACACCAGGGATTTTACTTATCAGTGTCGCGACCTTCGGGCCGAGTTTCCCGAGAACCTTGCCGTTGTCCGAATATATCTTTATATCGATCGGTTGAGGGACGCCGGTAAAGTCCCCGATCATGTCTTCTATGAGCTGGGCCATTTCGATATGCAGTCCCGGTACGGAACTCTCCACCCGCTGCCGCACATTGTCCATTACATCAGCCATCGGCTTGCGGGGAAAGGGCTTAAGCCTCACGAAAAAATCTCCCTGATAGGCCTCGGTTACTCCGCCCCCGAGCTGAAGCCCGGTGCGTCTTGAATACGTATCCACCTGGGGCGTCTTGCGCAAGATGCCGCCTACCTGTCTCAGCAGACGGTCTGTCTCGGTCAGTGATGTCCCCGGCTCTGCCCGGTAGTCCAGAATGAACCCCCCTTCGTCCATTTTCGGCATGAACCCGGAGCCCAGATGTTTGTAACTCAGCCATCCTGCAAAAACAAGCGGCACGACCGGCAGCAACAGCAGCACAGGACGGCCCAGCAGGCGGCCCATTATTTTTTCATAACCTTTATGGACCTTCTCCGTGGCGAAACCGCCTTCCTTCTGGTCGGCGTCCTTTTGTCCCAGCAGGTGATCTGCAAGCAGGGGGACCGCGAGCCACGCAACGAAATAGGAGATAAGAAGACTGGACGCCATGGTCAGTGACAGTGCCTTGAAGAACGCCCCTGTCACCCCGGAGAGGAAGGCCAGCGGCGCGAAAATGATTATTGTAGAGGCCGATGATCCCATAAGCGGCCGGGTAAATTCTCTGGCTGCCCGCAGGACCCTCTCATGGTGGTCGCCGTGACGGTCGCGCAGCCGTCTGACAATGTGTTCCAGTATGACGATGGTGTCGTCGATAATAAGCGCTACGGCTGCCGCCATGCCTCCCAGCGTCATGATATTGAAGCTCTGGTGCAACACATAGAGCAAAAGAACGGTGGCCGCAAGCACGCCCGGCACCGTGATAATGGCTATGAGAGTTATCTTCAAGTTCCGCAGGAAGATGAAAAGTATGACGGCCGCCAGGGCCACCCCTATCAATATCGCGTCTCTGACGCTGCCGGCGGATGCGACTATGAGCCGGCTTTGGTCATACCAGTTGGCGATCTTGATCCCCGGCGGTATCTGGCTGTTAAACGCCGCCAGCTTGGCCTTCAGGTCGGCGGCTATGCGGACGGTATTTCCCCCCCGCTGCTGATATACATTAAGAAGCACGGCATCATGGCCGTCGGCCGTCACGCGGGTCCATTGAGGCACAGTGCCCCGGCTTACAGCCGCGATGTCTTCCAACAGCACCGGCCCGTTTGCACCCGAACGGAGAACGGTATTACGGATCTGCTCAAGTCCGGTAAACCTCGTGTCGGACATTACGAGATAGAGTTTGTAATGATCCTCAAGACGGCCGACAGCGGTTATGACGTTCGCCGCCGACAGGCTTTTGGCCACGTCGGCGAGAGAAAGTCCGTAGGAGGCAAGCTTGGCGGGATCGACCGTAACACGATATTCCTCCAGGTTGCCTCCCTGTACCTGTACCTTTGCCACGCCGTCTACTGTGGAGAGGAGCGGACGGAGTTGATAGAAAGCAAAATCGTGCAGCTCAGTAAGCGAACGGGTATCTGAGGTGAGGCTGTAAGCCAGCACCGGGTCGATAGTCGGATCCATTCGTTTTACGGAGAAGGTTGTGCCGCCGGGCAGCGACGGCATCACCTGGTTTATTGCCGATTCGACCTGAAGCATCGCCGCAACCATGTCTCTGCCCCAGCCGAAGTCAATGATTATTTCGGCGCTTCCCCTGCTCGTGGTCGAGCGGACGCTTACTACTCCTGGGACGGCCCTCACGGCCTGCTCCACGGGCCACGTTACCTCCACAGCCATCCTGCTGGCGGGACGGTCTCCAGCATCCAGTTCGGCAGCGACCCTGGGAAAGTCAACTGTGGGGAGCAGGGCGACCGGAAGTTTGACGCTGCTTGCGATCCCCCCAAGCATGAGTGTCGCCAGAAGAAAAAGGATCGAGCGTCGGTGATACTGTATCCATCTGGTAAAGGTCATTGCGACTCCCTTATCCGGACCGCCATTCCCTCTTCCAGCTCGTAATTGCCCTCGACCACGGCCATGTCGCCCGGCTTCAGACCGGCCCCTGAGACCTGCACCTTCCTGTCGCTTTCACGAAGGATCATCACAATGTGCCTGACCGCATGCCCGTTGCGGACCGTAAAAAGGACATTGCCACCGCTCCCTGGCAGTACGGCGCTGCGCTGTACGACCATGCCGTAAGAGGAAGCCGTTTCTATCCTGCCCGTGACGTATTCTCCAAGCAGGAACCCGGCGGGCCTGGGCAGGGCCACAAAAACGTCCACCAGTCGTGTCGTCCGATTGACCGCGCGCGAAATCTTCCTTATCCTGCCTGTAAACCCTTTTTGAGCAGGCTCATTTACAGAGAAGAGAGAAACCTGTCGGCCGGAAGAGAGGCGGCCTGCGTCACGCGGCTCAACACCCAGACGTACTTCAAGGCGGTTTTGAGCAACGATTTCCATCAGCGGATTGCCGGCAGGAACTATGGCGCCCTCCTTGACCTGGATGCGGCTGATCAATCCGCTGACGCGCGCGCGGATTACCTTTTTGCCGTCCACTCCCCTCTTTTTCAGACTGTCCAGCTGCAGTGAAGCCTGTCTGAACGCCTCCCGCGCCCCCAGGATCTGGGCGTTTGTGGCAAGCTTCAGGGCGAAAAGCTGCTTCATATGATCAAGTTTCTGCCTGGATATCTCATAGGCGTTTCCTGCCTGATCGAGCTTAAGGAGGGTATCCGGACTGGGTTGCAATTCGAGGAGCGCATCGTCCTGCGAAATTTTCTGTCCGGCGCTTACCATTATGCGACTCACCCTTGTCTCGTATGGCATTGAAACAACCTGTACCGCTCCCGGCGCCGGGACAACGTCTCCGTACGCCGTGGTAACAGATGAAATAGTCTCTCTTTTTATAGGGGCGACTTTAACGCTCGCCACCGGGCCTGCCGCCCCGGAGACAGGACCGGGCGACTTTGCCCCCGGCGTTTTAGCACTGTAAGCCAGATAGCCGCCGGCAGCCAGGCAAACGATTGCAACTGTAAGTAAGACACCCCGCAGGGGAAACCTCATTTTACAAGTACCTCCTCATTGACCGCCGGCTTCGATGTATTCTCCGGCAGTGATTTCAAGGGCAACGTAAAGGTCGGCCAGGTTCTGCCTCAGTTTAAGGGCATCAAGCCTCCTCGACGTCAGCCTGTCCACTTCGTTGTAGTACGTCAGGGCATCGATATTGCCTTCAAGAAAACCGTCGTAAGAGATTTCTACAAGCTGCGCAAGGGTCTTTACCGCCTTGTCTGCGGCATCTATCTGCTTTTCAGTTGCTTTGACGTCCGCCAATATGCCGACCACATCGGCTCTCGCCTGAAAGATCCTGTTCATATATTCATCGTAAAGCTGTTTTCTGCTTGCCTCCTCCAGGGCTATATGGCCCTGATTGCGGTCGAAAAAGGGGAGGCCTATCGATATCGAAAATCCGGTAGTTATTACATGTGTTGTGTCTCCTGCGTGAGACAGCCCTACGCTTACGTCCGGGAATTGCGCCTGGACGGCGGCCCTTAAGCTGGCCTCCTGGCTTTGATAACCCTGTCTCAGGGCAAGGAGGTCAAGCCTCCTTTTTTCAAGCCCCCCGACGATGCGTTCGACGGACGGGAGGCTCTTGAACTGCGGGAGGGTTATTCCCCTTTTTAGGGGAAGCCTGCTCGACGGGGGAAAGCCGAGAATGCGGTTTAGGCCGAGCATTTCCTGCTGGAGTTTCTGTTCGATATCAAGGACCGTGGCGTGGGTCTTTCTAAGAGTTGCATCAACTGCATCCAGGTCGATGATCGTCATATTGCCCTCGTCAACGGCCTTCTTTATTGCTTCAAGGTTCTTTCGCAGGTCTCTTTCCTCCTGTCGAGCAACCCCCAGCTGGCTTTCCAGCAAGACAATCCTGTAAACGCGCAGCTTGGCGGACTCCGCCACCTGCCATTCCTTCCAGGCTATGTCCAGGTCGACTGCCGACTTCCCCGCGCGCGCCGCATCTATCCTGCTTGCGCGCGTCAGCAGGGATTTGAGGTCCCAGTCCAGCCCCAGTCCGTAAGCGTTGACTGTACCTTCGGTGTTGCCCCCGGTCGGAACGTCCAGGCTGTAACTGAACGTCGGATTAGGCAGGATGCCCGCCTGCAATAGCTGGGCGCCGGCCACCCCCTGGCGGTCCCGCTCCGCGCGCAGGGCAGGGTTTGTTATTACGGCTATGATTGCTGCATCCTGGGCGGATATACCTTTCCTGAAATCGATATCGCGTGGTTTCAGGATGGGATGTTTTATCTCTTTTGCCTTTATGCTGATATGCCCCGTATCAGGAGACGAAAGAGCCTGCGAGACCGCATGCTCATCAAGTGGTTTGGGGTGATAAGTCGCGCAAGCCACAAGGCCTGACAGAACCAGAGCGCTGGACAAGAGGGCGATATGTCTTACGAAAGATTGCACACTCAAAATATACCTCACACTATATGCTGCAAACATTATGTCATCTGTGGTCCGGTTTCCGCAAAAAGTAATCGACTGGACCTTATATTAGCAGCAAAACGAAGTCTTATGCGCTATGGCTTTCCATATTGTGAGAACGCTCTAATTAAGATCGCAGACCTCTTTCAGCAAGCGTGTAAATGAATCACCGAAGACGTCGTCGGAAAATTTGAGGGCCACGCTTTCGATTGCATTCAACGCGAGTTTCTCCCGGAGAGAGGGGGCCTCTGCCAATTCCAATATTGCCCGCGCCATGGCAGAGTAATCGCCAGGCGGCACTATAAGTCCATTTGTGCGGTGCTCGATTATCTCGGGGATGCCGGCTATACGTGTCGCTATAACCGGCTTGCCCATGGACATGGCTTCTATAAGCACCATGCCGAATGCCTCTCTGGAGGTAGAAGGGAGAACGAATATGTCCATGGACGAGTACATTCTGGCGACGTCTTTTCTGTGTCCTGCAAATATCACCCGGCCCCGAAGCACTTGAGCCTCTTTCTTGATCTCTTCCATGTCGGGCCCGTAGCCAACGTAAAGGAGCTTTAGCCGGGGGTGTCCGAAGGCGAGAACATTAAATGCTTTGAGAAGCTCGAAAATCCCTTTCCCCTCCGTCATTGCCCCAACAAATCCGATTACAACATCGTCAGCTTGAATCCTGAATTCCTTCCTCGCCTGGTCTCTCTCGCTATACAGGGACGTGAATTCACGAAAGTCCACGGCATTATGTATGACCTGTATCTTTTCGAATGGAATTCCGTAACCCACCATCCAGTCTCTGATAAAGCGGCTTACTGCAACAATCCTGTTTACATGGTCGATGAGAAGCCATCTGGTGACCCTTTTCAGTCGGTCCGCCCGATGTCCTATAAGGACGATACGTTTTCCGGCGAGCTTTGCGGTGATCGTTGCGGGCCAGCAATCCTTTCCCAGGTTCACTATAAGCACGTCTGCGGATGTTGCGCGTAATATGCTCCTTAATCTGAAGATAGCCCTGATATCTGCCGAATTTGTTAAGCTGAAGTCGATTACCGGAACTGAATGTGCCATTGCATTCTTCTCCACGGGGCTGCCGGCCGGGCATGCAAGATACACCGTCTGTTTTTTCTTCAGGAGGGCGGAGGCAAGGGTTACGCTGAGTGATTCTATGCCTCCCGGCGTCCTTGAGGAATTAATGATGAGTATATTCATGTCTTATAATCTCCATTTTCCAGATACAATTTCCGTGCCCGATAAAATGAAGCCCGCTTATAAATATGATTTTAG
>JBJKOV010000293.1:0-3513 GCA_046707105.1 Thermodesulfovibrionales bacterium | reverse complement strand
TCATGATAACAGTGACATAGGCATTGATCCCAGCACCGAGCAGAGCGGTTTTACGACGCAAAACATCATTATCCGCAATAACGTCCTGTGGAACAATGGTCGGGGCATTGACTTCGGAGCAAGCTGGAAAGGAACAACGGCTGGAATAAGAGTGGCCCACAACACAGTAGTTGTTACCACAACGGGCAAACAGAGCTGTTTTGCGATGGGAAAAGGGACCGACATTGTCGGCAAGAATAATATCGCCTATTTCAGGTCAACCGGCACATTTTACATTTTAATGCACGGAGCCGTTGCAGGCACTAACACACAAGCGCTTGATTATAATGATTATTATCCGGCAAGCCAAGCAGGTCTGCTTTATTGGTATGGGATGAAAAGTTCAGGGTTTTATAAGAGTCTTTCTGCATATCAGGCGGGAACCGGACAAGACGCGAACAGTATAGCACAAAACCCCCTATTCACCGCCCCGGACAATCACGACTTTACACTTCAAAGAAACAGTCCGTGTATTGATGCCGGCGGTTTTCTTACGATTACCACATCAGCAGGGTCGGGAAATACGATTCCCGTTGCCGATGCAAAATATTTCAATGACGGATACGGAATAAGCGGAGTATCGGGCGATACCATAATGGTAGGGAGTAATACAGTAAGAGTGAGAGATGTCAATTACAGCACAAACACGATTGCCGTGGATAGGACCATCTCCTGGAATAAGGGTGAGGGAGTGACTTATCCGTATTTCGGCTCAAGACCGGATATGGGAGCTCATGAATATTGGGGTCGCAACCAGGAATGAGGGTTCCATGATAAGCAGCCCTTGTACGCGTTGTGTATGTTTCCTGAGGCCCTGTCGATGATCATCTTTGTTTATGAGAGGCTCAAATGAGATTTTCCGCATTGTTTAAGAAAATGCTTGCCATTTCTGTTCGTGCCACCGGGCTTGCTTTACTGATTCGAAATACATATGCGAGAAAAAAAGCTACCGTTATTCTCTATCACGATCCTGCAGTCAACGTTTTGGATTCTCACTTTAAATATCTTTCGAAGCGGTATCATTTTATTTCTTTAGACGTTCTTGTCAACGCCATTCGCACAAGGGATTGGAGCTCTATTCCGCCTAAGTCCATAGTCGTGACAATAGATGACGGACATAGGGGGAATTACGATCTTTTGAGAGTTTTCAAAAAGTACAATATAAGACCGACCATATACGTTTGTTCCCAGGTAATAAATACAGGCCGGCACTATTGGTGGCAACATGGGGGACTTGATCCTGCGCCGTTAAAAAAACTTGGGAATGATGAAAGGCTTAGATATCTGAGTGAGGAATACCAATATACACCAGTGAAAGAATATTCATATGAAGAAAGACAGGCTCTAAACCTTCAGGAAATGAACGAAATGAAATGCCATGTCGATTTCCAGTCACATAGTCGGTTTCATCCGATATTGACCAGATGTGATGATAAGGAAAGTGAGATGGAAATCAGTCAGTCAAAGCAAGAACTGGAGATGTTATTAGGTCTGGGATGCGACCATTTTTCATTTCCAAACGGCGATTATAGTGAAAGGGAATCCAGCATTGTCAAAGAGGCGGGCTATTTATCAGGCAGGACGACCGAGCCGGGCTGGAATGATGCCGATACTGATCCTTACAGGCTGAGGGCGATGGGCATAACGGATGACGCATCAGTCAACATTTTATCGCTTCAGGTTTGTGGAATACCTGCATACGTAAAAGGTTTGTTTAGAAGGACTTCTGCAGGGAAAGGGTGCCTGGAAGGCGAGGCCAGGTGACGTTTCACATTCCCCCGGGAGATAGCTTGCGGGTACGGCCTGTGGAGGTCTGACAGTGCTTCACACAAGAGAAGACCATATGAATCATACCGTCGAATTACTCGGCAATATAAAGCTTTTTTCTTCCCTGTCAAGCATCGAGTTGCATCAGATTGTCAGAAAAATCAAGATAAAGAGTCTCAGAAAGGGAGAGGTGGTTCTAAACGAAGAAGACACTAACGAGTACATGTATGTCATTTTGACCGGGAAGGTGAAGGTCGTCCGGATGACAGGAGAGGGAAAAGAGATAATCCTCGCCATGCACCGATCGGGAGAATCTTTCGGGGAGCTTTCCCTGATAGATACCAAGACGGTTCCTGCTGTGGTGTTAGCCGCAGAACTTTCCACTGTCGCCATAATCGCCAGGAAAGATTTCTATTCCCTGCTCAGTGCCCACGGAAAAGTTCTCGATTCGCTGCTTCAGATTCTGTGTTCCCGACTGCGGGATTCGTGGGGCAGGATACAACTCCTGAGTTTCAACAATGCATCTCAAAGGATCAGAATACTGCTTGTTCAGATGGCCAATGAGTACGGCAGGAGAACTGCTGAGGGGACACTTTTGAACACCAGGCTCACTCATCAGGACATAGCTGACATGACAGGGGTGGCACGAGAAACCGCTACCAGGATCATCGACAAACTGAATCGAGACGGAGTGATCAAGGTTGCCAGGGGCAAAATCACTCTTCTGGAGCACGATTTACTGGAAAGGGAATCCCCGGTGTAAAACTGACAGTCGCGGCCGGTAGTATGATTTTGTTCGGGAAAAGCCCGTCTCTGTGTTGGGGACGGGCTCTTTTTTTGGGGCGCGACCAGACTATTGTGACAATCGTCACAGATTCTTTGCCAAGAGGTCATCTATAGTAGAAAGCGTAGAGGCTGATACGTTCTTTGACAGATCAAGAAGTTGATGTTTCCGAAAAGGTAAACCCCGGGTAACCGGGGGGCACAAAGCCTCGGGTCCTTTCAGCTGTGAGTCAGGATATAGCCGTCAGCGTGAGGTTGCTGAGTTCTTCATGCTGATAGCCGAAGCTGATTGTTAAGACAGCTGATTATGGACAGCCGGGCCGCCGAAGAAGCAGCGCTGAGTCCTGTTATCTTTTTCGGATAAGCCTGTTTCCTTTTGGGAGACAGGCTTTTTTTTTGGGCAAGATTAAAAATTCTTAATTGGTTGTTAATCTTAACTTCATGAACGTTTCGTATAGTACGCCGTCTGACTTTTCACGGATGGGCTAACAGGTTTTAAGAGAGATAGCCGAAGGTGGCAGCGAATAAAGGCTGCGACTCCTTTGGAGGAAAGTATTAACTTAATAGCCGGGCACAGAACAAGACCGGCCAGGACTGAACGGAGGCTAATGTGAAGAAAAAGGGTAACGTAAGGTGTGTCACGACGGCAATATTTATTCTTGTGCTGTTGGTGGCGGCCGGAATCGGAAATGCTAGTGCGGCCGTCTACTATGTATCCCCATCTGGAAGTGACGGCAGCAGCGGCTCGATGAGCGCTCCCTTTAGAACCATCCAGAAGGCGGCTAACACAGTTACTGCCGGCGATACGGTGTATGTGAGGGGGGGGACATACTATCAAAGGGTGAGTCTGACGAGGTCTGGCTCATCGGCAGGATACATCACCTTTCAGAACTATCCCGGGGAGACCCCTGTTCTCGACGGCAC
>JBJKOV010000292.1:0-6474 GCA_046707105.1 Thermodesulfovibrionales bacterium | reverse complement strand
CATAGAACTGGAAGAGGAGAAAAGACTTCTGAAGCTTATCGCCGACGACATCTCGGACGTGCTCGGGCGCGAACAATACGGAGAATGGCATCTTGCCGCCCCGGGTGAAATAAACGGACGGATCATCCATAACCTCGTCCCGGAGCTCACTTCCAGAATCGGCAAGAACATTTCAGCAGATCTGACCAAGACAAAGAAGTCGGAACTTCTGTCTCATTTCCAATAGCATGATCATCGGGGTTCCGCGTGAAATAAAAGAAGAGGAATACCGGGTGGGCGTCATACCCGCCGGTGCGAGGGAACTCAGGAAGGACGGGCATACCGTCCTCCTGGAGGAGGGCGCCGGAACAGGCAGCGGCTTCGGCGACAAGGAGTATCTTGACGCGGATGCAGATATCGTAGACCGCGGGACGCTGTTCAGAAAAGCTGACCTTATAGTCAAAGTGAAAGAACCGCTCCCCTCCGAGTTCCCCCTGTTCAGAGAGGGCCAGACTGTATTTACTTACCTTCACCTGGCCCCCAACAGAAAACTTCTCGACTTTCTTCTGGCGGGCAGGATTACCGGCCTGGGTTATGAGACCCTTCAGAAGGACGGGGGGCTTCCTCTCCTTTCGCCGATGAGCGAGATTGCCGGGAGAATGGCGCCTATTGTGGCATCATATTACCTGCAGGCCGAACACGGTGGCACAGGCGTCCTCCCCACCGGAACAGCGGGTGTGAAACCTGGGAAGGCCTTGATACTCGGGGCGGGAGTTGTCGGCACAAACGCTGCGCGTGTCTGCGCCGGCCTCGGCATGGACACGGTGGTGATAAGCAAGGGCGCCGACAGGCTGCAGCGGATCGACGAATTGTTCATGGGGAAGGTGAAGACCCTCCCCGTCACTATGCACAGCGTCGAACATGAAATCGTGGATTGTGATATCATAATCGGAGCGGTCCTGGTGCCTGGAGGACGGACCCCAATGCTGATCACGAGAGAAATGCTCAAGGCGATGAAAACCGGAGCGGTCATAGTCGACGTGGCCATAGACCAGGGCGGATGCACCGAAACCTCTCATCCCACGACACATAACAATCCTGTCTATGCGGTTGAAGGCATCCTTCACTACGCCGTTGCCAATATGCCCGGTGCATACCCGAGAACATCTACCTATGCGCTGACTAATTCGACTCTGCCGTATGTCAAAACCATCGCAGCGCTGGGGGTTGAAAAGGCCATCAGGGAAGACGGTTCTTTAAGAAGCGCCCTCAACACTTACAGAGGCGCAGTAGTACACAGGACACTGGCGGAGTCGACAGGCTTGCCGTTCAAGAATTTCGATGAGATCGCCCCTGCCTGACTGCAAAACGGCTATGCATACGCTTCCCTGCCCATCAACGCCGCCCCGCACCCTTCTGCACCGCCTCGGCTTTTTCACGGGTATTTTCCTGGCCCTCGCCGTGGTCCTGGGAACCGGGTCCCGGTCCGACGCCGCGGGTGCGAAGGTCTTCGGCGAAGAGGCTATCAGGGCATCAATCCAGGCGGAAGGCTTTGCGAGGGTCCTTGTCGGCCTGAACGCGCCGGAAGTAAGGCAACTCTCCGATGCCGCATTCGCGCATAAAACAGTTACCCCGGGCCATAAGTTTTCACGGGATGCGGTCACCGCCGATAAGACGCTGACCGATTATATTCATTCGATGACGCAGCAGGTCGTTTCCTCGCTGCACTCCGCCTCTTACAAGGTGAACAGGACCTATGATTATTTCCCCGTAATCGCAATGGACGTCTCAGGGGAGGCCCTTGATGCACTTGAATCTTCACCTCAGGTGTCAAAAATAGTCGAGGACAAACCGGTCCCCCTGCCTGTAGATACTGAACGAACAAAAAGCACAGCCTGCACAACCAAAATATTTCCCTGTTCGTCGGAAACTTCGAGCGATGTAGACGTGGTAGGGGCCAGAAGCGCGTGGTCAGAGGGGTATACCGGCGCGGGATGGTATGTCGCCATTCTCGACAGGGGCGTCCTGACAAACCATGAGCTTTTTGCCGGGAAGAATATAGTGGAAGCCTGCTTCTCCGGGACACTCAATACTACGAGTAGTGCCGGTAATTGTCCCAACCACCAGAAAACAATGTACGGTACCGGAGCCGCCGCACCTTTCGGCAATACATACGAAGGTTATGACCATGGAACGCATGTAGCCGGCATAGCGGCCGGAAACAGCGGCCCGATCTTTGGCGTAGCCAAGGACGCAAATATTATAGCGGTCCAGATTTTCTCCCCTTTTTCGGCCTCGGCGTGCAACTCCCCGGGACCCTGCGTTATGACATGGGATTCGGACCAGCTCGCGGCGTTAAATTACATCTTGCAGGTGAAGAACACTTATCCCATTGCTGCAGTCAATATGAGCATCGGAGGAGCTCCGTATTCCGACCAGGCATCGTGCGACTCAGATCCTTCAAATGCCTTTATGAAATACGCTATCGATCAGCTCCGGAACGCAGGCATCGCAACAGTGTCGGTTTCGGGGAATGACAGTTCCTGCAACAGCATCGAGGCGCCCGGCTGCATATCGTCGGCAATCGCGGTCGGGGCCGTAGACAACAGCGATCAGGAGGCCTTTTTCAATAACTGGCAATACAGCATGCTGGACCTTCTGGCTCCGGGGGTCTGTATAGTTTCGGCAGTACCCGACTCACCCACGAGCTGTGAATACCTCAACGGCACATCCATGGCCGCCCCCCAGGTTACCGGTGCATGGGCCATTTTGAAACAGAAAAACCCGTCGGCCTCTGTTTCCGACATTCTATACAGCCTTGAGGGTACAGGAGTACCCGTTCACAGCCTCTGCTCTGGCATCAACGACTACAAACCCCGGATAAATGTGGGCGCCGCGCTGTCGCCCTTCTCTATTCCCGTTCCTTCGGGCCAGATGAGTTTTGATTATACGGCCACAGACTCGCCCGTTTTGAATGTGCAATACCTTCCTTACCCGATAGGCGTCGGACCGATCGCAGGAACCGGCGACCTCATCAATTTAAGGGTCGGCCTTTCCTCTTTCGCCGGACCCGTGGACATTTACGTCGCCCTGTACGCGCCCGCTGTCGACCCGGACAATTACCTGGTGTTCACTCCCGATGGCCAGCTGAAGCCGTTACCAGTAGAAGCGGCACCGACCGCTGCTAACAGTCTGGTGCCCTGGAAACACGAGGTGACGGGGCCGATAGACGAGAGCCTGTCAGGGGAGATTCCAGACTCGCAGCTTCCAGCGTCAACTTATTATATCTACCTGATCGTCACACCCCCGGACAGACTGGACACCTATTACCTCTTGTCGACAAGCTTTGTCAACAAAGGTTCCTGAAGGGCCGTCCTCCGCCTGCCGGGCATACAAGGGGGTTGCCGCCTTCATGTTCAATAAGATATATTAATACAAAAGTTTTGAGGAATTGTGACCGGAACATCTCCATCGATGGAAGGAAAACCCAGAATACTTGTCGTTGACGACGAGGAGAGCATAAGGTTCACCTTTGAAGTTTTTCTGGCAGAGGAAAGCTATGAGGTGAAAACCGCTTCGAATTACGAAGAGGCCCTCGACGTTATGAAGGGAAGCGACTTCGACCTCATATTCCTGGACATTATCCTCAGACGCCGGTCCGGCATCGATCTCCTGCGCGAGATAAGAAGGCGGGAGATCAATTGCCCCGTAATTGTCATTACCGGCGACCCCAGCGCCCAGACTGCCACTGAAGCCTTCGCCCTGGGCGCCTTCGGTCACATTTCCAAGCCCGTTACCCAGGAAAAACTTCTCCGCCTGACTAAAATCGCATTGAAGGTCTGAAGACCCCGGGACCCCGCTCAACATCGCTGGAATGCCACAAGGGCCTTTTCCGGAGCCGTATCATCTTTTAAAAAACATTCCAGCCACGGATCAACACGGATAGACACGGATTCTTAAGAACATTGCATAAATCTTAAAAAAGAGAAGGTGGGTGTGCAGAAAAAGATCCATATTTTGCGCGGCTCCGCAATTTACACAAAGGTTGCCGAATACGTCATACACAAAAACAGCGAACGTTGTGTCTGCGGTTTCCGTGATCAGGACGAATCCTGCCGCCATATATGGGCTTTTTATGGATGCCCGCCTCCTCCTTAAAGTTAATCTGTGGTCGACCGCCTTTTAAGGGTCAATATTTGCTCACGATGAACAACACTATCTCTATGACGATCAGGATAACTATTATGAGTTCGAGAATCTCTGTCCTCTTGTTGGATATTTCGCGATAGAGCATGTCATAGAACCTCGTGGCTATGCTTATTTTCCTCTCCAGGCTGCGCTCCCACTGCTGCACCTTGAAGAGGGAGAGCGCCGACGAATAGACTCTCGCGTAGTAAACGTCCTCCGTCACCTTGAGCGAGTTGTCGATCTTCTCGGTAATTCTCGTAAGGTCCATGACCGTGCGCATGACCCTTGCCGCCAATGCCTCATAGCGTTTGATCTTCCATATCGAGGGAGAGACCTGTGAGATAATACGGTCGTTGATATTGTCAAGCTCCTTGTCGAGCATGTCGTCGTAGACCCTGAGTTCAAGAAGCTGTGCATTGGCAAACTCAAGAAGGTCCGGAATGTCCATGCTCCCGCTCGGTTCAAGGACAAGTGCCTTGTCCCAGCTCAAGACGACGAGGTCGCGATCGGAATAAGAGAAGCTGTACGAACGCAGTTCTTCCTTGGACGCCTCGCTCGGGGGACTTTCACCCTCCTCGTAAAGCAGCAGCCCTCTGACATCGCAAACCCGGACCAGGTCCCCGGCGGACTTCAGGGGACTTACCTCCCTGAGGTAATAAATTATATAGTCCTCCTCGCACCTGCTCCTGTAGACCTGATGGAGGGCCTGCCCGAGATCCCTGACGAGACCATCCACCTCCCTCGGGAAATCCTCTTCAAAAGGCCCGTCGATGCTCCTGGCGAGAGACTCGAAGCCGGCGATCGCGAGTTCCTTGAAAGGCACCTCGAATATGATGCTCAGGACCCCGTAATCATAGACCTTCGCGAAGATGTTGACGCTGTACCGCCGTCCGCCGAGATCTTTTTCGAAGGACTTCAGTTTCAGTGAAAGAGGAGGGTTCGCAAATTCAAATGCCTTGCTGAAACGTTTTCTGTCTATACTCTGTCGTTTGAACTCCCTTACCCTTTCCTCGACCCTGACAAGGTCTATGTCCCAGGCAACGTCATAGAGCCTGTATATCAGAATGCCGCCGGAGACTGTAGAACTACCGTCTTCCATAGAAAGAGTTTATCACACTCGGGGGCAGATAGACCCTGAGTTATATGAAAGATAGAAGAGGCAACGGCAGGCAGACTTACTCTGATGTTGCATAAAGGAGAGGGTTATTCTTTGCCGGAGTAGTCGACTTTTTCATGACAGCCGGCAGGACAGCCCCGGCACATGGCGGCAATGTACGCAAGGTCCTTCTTCTTTTCCGTCCTCACGCAGAGGCTCATATGCTCTTTCGCCTCGCCGATCGCACGCTGCCACAGGTTGAATTCCTTGCCGCAGCTGGGACATCTTTTCATGGTCCGCCTCGCTCCTTCCAGGTATCTGTCACTATTGTAACATGGCCGGCTCGATCTCTCTTAATGACCTGCGGCGCTCCCCCACAGCTCTTTGAGGCGCTGGTCGCGTCCACAGCTGTAACGGTAGAATTTATATCGGATCGGGTTCTTCCTGTAATAGTGCTGGTGGTACTCCTCGGCGGGATAGAACTCGGCGGCCTTCACAATCTCCGTTACTATAGGTCCCTTAAACGGCTTGTTCTTCTCCAGTGCAGCCTTTGACTGGAGAGCCAGACGGTGCTGCTCCTCGTTATGATAAAAGATGGCGCTGCGGTACTGATGCCCCGAATCGCAGAACTGGCGGTCCTTCGCGGTCGGGTCTATATTATGCCAGAAGACTTCAAGAAGCTTCTCGTAAGTGATCCGCGTCGGGTCATAGACGATCTCGACGGACTCGGCGTGGCCGGTGCCTCCGGCCGAGACCTCTTCATAGGTGGGGTTCTTCGTATGTCCCCCGGTGTACCCGGCCGTTACCGAGACAACCCCGGGGAGCTGGTCGAAGGGGTGCTCCATACACCAGAAGCAGCCGCCAGCGAAGGTCGCCTTTTCAAGACCTGCTGCAGCCACGATTGTAGCAAACCCGGCAAGCGTTATAATCAGTCCGGTTATAACAAGTTTTTTCATAAGCATCTCCTCGATCTTCTCTATTGCGCCGATTCTTGCAGTGTGGAAGAGGCTGTTTCATCGACTGCCCGCCTGCGTATCCGGGTAATGCCCGATTCATCATAATACTATTTTCTCATAAACCAACATTTTTTCAACCTTGCCGGAAGCCGGGGCCCTGGTCCGATTCCTGGAGGATGAATATCTCCGCAGGTTCCGTCTTTCCGCGACTCCGGCCCTGACCATGTTGCACGGATTTATTTGATGTAATATCCG
>JBJKOV010000291.1:0-1727 GCA_046707105.1 Thermodesulfovibrionales bacterium | reverse complement strand
AATCGCTCATTCCTGTGGCACAAAGTCAGATGTCTCTTGACGGACAGATATCATAGAGGACGCAATCGCCGTGTTTCGGCTTTTTTGCCTGGCATACCCTGCGGCCGTGAAAGATGAGAAGATGGGAGATGTTGCTCCACTCCGTCCGCGAGGTATTTTCCATTAGTTCTTTTTCTATCTTGACCGGGTCATCATTTTTCGTCAGTCCGAGGCGCTGAGACAGTCTCTTGACATGCGTATCCACGGCAATACCTTCGTTGATCCCGTAAACGTTCGAAAGCACGATATTGGCTGTCTTCCTGGCGACCCCGGGGAGACTCGTCAGTTCTTCCATGGTTTGCGGTACTTTAGAACCGAACTTTTCAACTATAATCTTTGCCGAGGCGTTTATGTTTTTCGCCTTGTTGTTATAAAAATTTACTGAGCTTATATCTTTCTTGAAGGCATCAAGCGGGACGTGCGCATAATCCTCGACTGAGCGATATTTCTTAAAGAGGATCTCCGTGACCTTGTTAACATGCGCGTCCGTCGTCTGGGCGGATAGGATAGTTGCGACAAGCATCTCGAAGGGAGAGGCGAAGTTAAGGGCCGTCCTGGGTTCGGGATATTCCTTTTTCAGCCTCTTCAAAATCTCCCTGATTCTTGCCTTGCCGTCCATTTTTCCTCCTTATACGATCTTGAAATTACAGTTGCGTAAAACTCTGCCGCCATCCTTTATTAAACCGGCGATCAAATCGTTTAACTTTGTCATTCCGGCTTGCCTGCCTGCCGGTAGGCAGGTCCGGAATCTATCCGAAAACAAAGAAAGATCCCCGGCAAGCGAGGATGACGGATTGAGGTATTCTGTTGCCGGGGTCATAACTGGAGCAGCCTTTTATTCAAATCTATCGCTGCCATGGCGCCTTCGCCTGCTGCGATAATTGCCTGGTCGTTGCGGGTGAGGGGACCGACTATATATAGTCCGCTAAGGGAGGATTCGTAGGTGCTGTTCGTAATATATTTGAACCCCTCGCCGTCTCTTTTGAGATTGAGGTCAGAGAGAAATGCGTCGTTGAGCTTATATCCGAAATTGGACATGATCGCCTCGCATGGAATTACCCGGCCGTCCTCCAGTTCCAGCCCCTCAACCTGTTTGTCGCCGACTATTCTCTTTGGGCGATCATTAATGAGGGTGATGCCTTCCTCATCCAGTTCTTCCTTGTATGTTTCAGGGACCTGGTAATAATAGAGGATCAGTGTAATATCTTTCGTGAACATCTCCCGCATGCCGAAGGCCAGGTGAACTGTGTGCAGGGAGTTCCCGAGAATGATGAGCTTCTTGTTTGTAGTGTGGTAGCCGTCACAGTCGATGCAGGTATAAAACCCTTCTCCCAGGAACTTATGGATATTTTCTATCGGAGGCAGATTGTCATAGGCACCGGAGGAGACGATCACAAACTTCGAGAAATACCTCCCGGTTTCGGTGGATATTTCGAAGTTGTCACGCTTGACCACCCTTACCACAAGCCCTTTTTGGATTTCCACATTGAAATTTTTTGCCTGTTCCATGCCGGTTTTTATGATGTCCCTACCCGAAATCGCCTTCTGGGTAAGAAAATTTTCGATCTTCCTGGCGTGCCACGTCCTGCCTCCGCTCCGGTCGATGAGTAGGACCCTGCGGTTATACCTTCCAAGATATATGCCCGCCTGAAGACCACCCGGCCCGGCCCCTATGATGATGCAGTCGT
>JBJKOV010000290.1:0-1955 GCA_046707105.1 Thermodesulfovibrionales bacterium | reverse complement strand
TAAACTTTCTCCTTCCAGTCGACGACAAAATCCATCATGACAGGCCTCTTGATGCTGAACGCCTCCTTCAGGACCGGCTCCACTTCGGAGCGCTTCGTGGCCCTCAGGCCGACCGCGTTGTAGGCCTCTGCTATCTTCACAAAGTCCGGCACCGTGTCGTCGAGCTTCGTGTGGGCATAACGCTCCTGGAAGAAGAGTTCCTGCCACTGCCTCACCATGCCCAGATAGCGGTTGTTCAATATGGCGACCTTGACCGGCAGCTTGTTGATAACTGCCGTGGCAAGTTCCTGTATATTCATCTGTATGCTTCCATCCCCCGCGATATCTATGACCAGCTTGTTGGGAAATGCGAACTGGGCGCCTATCGCGGCCGGGAACCCGTATCCCATCGTTCCCAGTCCGCCCGAGGAAAGGAGCGTGCGGGGCTTGTCGAACTTATAGAACTGAGCGGTCCACATCTGGTTCTGTCCCACCTCCGTAGCGATGATCGCATCACCCTTCGCAAGTTCGTAAATCTTCTCGACGACATACTGCGGCTTGATGACATCCGCCTCCCTGTCGTAAGACATCGGCCTTTCAGCCTTCCAGGCGTCTATCTGTTTAAGCCACGCCTTTCTTACCTCCCGCCACTGCTCTTTGACCTCTTCTTTCATGACTTTGTTCAGGACGGTGAGGACCTTCGAGACATCACCCACAATCGGTACGTCCACGCGGACGTTCTTTCTGATAGAGGTCGGGTCGATGTCGATATGCACGATCTTGGCGTTCGGGGCAAAGGCCGCAATTTTTCCGGTCACCCTGTCGTCGAACCTCATGCCGACGGCGACCAGAAGGTCCGCTTCCTGTATCGCCTTGTTCGCAAAAAACGTCCCGTGCATGCCCGGCATGCCGAGCGAAAGTTTGTGGCTCCCCGGAAACGCGCCCAGCCCCATCAGCGTCATCGTCACCGGCACATCGGTATATTCGGCGAGTTCTTTTAGTTCCTTCGAAGCCCCTGACAGGATCACCCCGCCACCGGCCACTAATACAGGCTGCTTGGCCTTGGCGATCATGTGGGCGGCCTGGTTTATCATGAATTTGTTGCCCTCATACGTCGGTCTGTAGCTCCTTATGTTGATGCTTTCAGGCCAGACAAATTCGGTCTTGGAAGAAGTAACGTCTTTCGGCAGGTCTATGAGCACCGGACCCGGACGGCCGGTCGTTGCTATGTAAAAGGCCTCCTTGATGGTTTCAGCCAGGTCCTTTACGTCCTTTACGAGGTAATTGTATTTTGTGCAGGGTCTCGTAATACCCACTATGTCAGCTTCCTGGAATGCATCGTTCCCTATGAGGAGCGTCGGGACCTGACCGGAAAACACCACGAGGGGAATTGAATCCATTGAAGCCGTCGCTATCCCGGTAACGGTATTGGTAGCTCCCGGTCCCGAGGTGACAAGTGCAACCCCCGGCTTCCCGCTGGCCCTGGCATAACCGTCCGCCGCATGAACGGCCCCCTGCTCATGCCTTGTGAGAATGAGCTGCAAGTCCTTTTCGTCGTGAAGCAGGTCGAATATATTGAGTATAACGCCGCCGGGATAACCGAAAATGTGTTTTACGCCTTCCTTTTTCAGGCATTCCAGGAATATTTCAGCACCGGATATTTTCATGGTCACATCTCCTTGAGAGTCAACCCTCGCGAGGCTTTCGGCGACTCAGTTTCGTCTGGTTTTCGCATATTCTAACATTAAATACCTCTGCATGTGAAACGAAAATTCCCGGTTTCGCCAGATAATGTGACCCTGCCCACTTTCAACATGGATCTTGAAAGGAGAAAAGGTCCGGCATGCATGAAAAGTGCTTGGTGATGCAGTTCCTGTCTTTAGCCCCTGGATAAGTTTTCAGGGCCTGCAATACTCCACTGTCATGTTCTATAATAGAAAATCAGGGAAACCTGACGCGGCTCCGCCTTGCACTAA
>JBJKOV010000289.1:0-5459 GCA_046707105.1 Thermodesulfovibrionales bacterium | reverse complement strand
TCATGATAACAGTGACATAGGCATTGATCCCAGCACCGAGCAGAGCGGTTTTACGACGCAAAACATCATTATCCGCAATAACGTCCTGTGGAACAATGGTCGGGGCATTGACTTCGGAGCAAGCTGGTCAGGTACCGACCAGGGCGTAAGAATTGCTCAAAATACCGTAGCGGTGACAACAGCGGGCAAACAGAGCTGTTTTGCGATGGGAAAAGGGACCGACATTGTCGGCAAGAATAATATCGCTTATTTTGGGTCGACGGGAACTTTCTCCCCGATCGAAACCCTGAATATTGTTTCGGGGACGGACACACAGATATTGGACCATAATCTTTATTACCCGACAAGTCAATCCAATATGTATTATTGGTACGGAACGAATAGCAGCGGATTTTATTCGAGTCTCTCCGCATATCAATCCGGTACCGGTCAGGATGCTCACAGCATAGGTCAGAACCCCGCATTTATGGACATCCAAACCGATAATTTCACGCTTTCGTCCAGCAGTCCTGCCATTGATGCAGGTGATTTTCTCACGCGGACTGCTTCTTCGGGTTCGGGGACTGTCATACAAGTGGGCGATGCAAGATATTTCCGGGATGGATATGGAATCAGCGGGGTACCAGGCGATTCAATAACGGTGGGGAGCAACACGGTAACGGTGACAGCTGTCGATTACACCGCAAATACAATTACTGTGGACAGGAGTATAGCATGGAACAGCGGCGACGGGGTGAGTTATCCTTATGCAGGTGCCAAACCCGATATCGGGGCATTTGAGTATGGAGCAACAGGTGCGAGCACCTCTCCCGCGCCAGCTCCCACGCCGACTCCTTCTCCTGCAGATACCTTGCCCCCGTCAACACCTGCAGGCTTGACGGCGACCGCTGTATCTTCATCCCAGATCAACCTTTCCTGGACTTCGTCCACCGACAATGTCGGGGTCGCCGGTTATAAAGTGTATAGAAATGGAACTCAGATAGCTACTTCTGCAACTACCACTTATACGGATACTGGACTCCTTCCCTCAACAAGTTACACCTATGGTGTCGCTGCATATGACGCGGCCGGAAACATTTCGAATATCTCGTCTGCTGTATCGCTGGCGACCCCTTCAGTATCCCCTGCTCCGGCCACTGTCACTACCTATATAAGCGACTTGTCGTGGGTCGGTACACCGACAAACGGATGGGGTCCGGTCGAAAAGGATATGAGCAACGGTGAAAGTGGGGCAGGTGACGGCCAGACTATTACACTGAATGGTGTGACCTATGCCAAAGGGCTCGGAGTGCATGCCAATTCGCAGGTCACTTATAATCTTGGAGGTAATTATTCGAGTTTTATCTCCGATATCGGGGTGGACGACGAAGTGGGTAGCGCGGGATCGGTCGTCTTTCAGGTATGGGCAGACGGTGTCAAGATATACGACAGCGGGCTCATGACCGGGTCCTCGGCCACAAAGACGGTGAGTGTGGATGTCACCGGCGTAAACCAGCTGCAGCTGGTCGTGACCGATGGCGGAGACAACATTGATTATGATCATGCCGACTGGGCCGGCGCGCATCTGCTTGCAGGTGCTACCTCCCCTGCTCCAGCCCCTGTCACTACCTATGTAAGCGACTTGTCGTGGGTCGGTACACCGACAAACGGATGGGGTCCGGTCGAAAAGGACATGAGCAATGGAGGAAAGAGGGCAGGTGACGGCCAGACTATTACACTGAATGGTGTGACCTATGCCAAAGGGCTCGGAGTGAATGCAAATTCGCAGGTCACTTATAATCTGGGAGGCAATTATTCGAGTTTTATCTCCGATGTGGGAGTAGATGACGAAGTGGGAAGACGCGGATCAGTCGTCTTTCAGGTATGGGCAGACGGTGTCAAGATATACGACAGCGGGCTCATGACCGGGTCCTCGGCCACAAAGACGGTGAATGTGGATGTCACCGGCGTAAACCAGCTGCAGCTGGTAGTGACCGATGGAGGAGACAATATCAATTATGACCATGGCGACTGGGCCGGTGCGTATCTGACCGGCTCCAACTGAATGAGAAGGCAACACGAGAGCGGTTACGATTAGTATTATTCCGACGCCCGTCTCTGTGAAGAGACGGGCGTTTTGTGCCCCGACGTTCAGAATGCGGCTTTTCCTGGCAATTGACGCACAGACTCTCCAGGCCGGGATCATTTTGTAGAACGGATCGTTGACATGCTAAAGGCGTAAACGCGCGCCGAGGGAAGAGACATGTCCCCATATCGCCTGCATCTGGTCCAGGAGTCCGTGGTCGGAGTCCAGCTCCACCAACTTCACCATCTCAGGATATTGCAAGGCGTAATCCCTGCTGTTTTGGACAGGCACAATCTCATCGGCTTTGCCGTGCAGTATCAGTATTGGCGCAGGGGGTGGGATTTGTCCGGAGTAGCGCAGCCCATCAAGATGAAAATCATACCTCAGGGGGACTTTACCCGGGAATCCATAATGAGAAAACTCGGTGACTCCTTCTGTCTGCCACTGCCTGAACATATCCCCGGGAAAAAGAAGTGAACCGTAAGAGAGCACGGGGGCAAGAAGTAGAAGGCGTCCGACGCCGCCGAACCTGTGTGAGTAGTGGAGGGCGACAAGGCCGCCCAGTGAACTTGCGATAAGATCTCCGGCTTCTACATCGTGGTCTATCAGGTATTGCCGCAGGCGGTTGACCATGCCGGTGATTGTCAGAAATTCGAAATCTTTCGGCGTCGGATTGAAATCGGGAACATGGAACCGCACATCCGGCAGCCCGGCCAAACGTTCAGCCAGGTAGCGGGCCTTGGTCGAATTCGCCGAGGACGCAAACCCATGAAGAAAGATCAGGTCTTTCATCGATCCTGTTCCGGCAATTACTCAAATTTTGAATGGTAGTCCTTGACCTTTTTTGCAAACTCCCTGCCAAAGTCGTAACACTTCTGCTCGTCTTCCAAAGACGGCCTGTAAAGTACCTGGAGCCCCGGTTCGACAATCTCAAGTCCCATCCTCTTGAATTCTTCGTATGCCTCCTTCACGGCGCCGCCGCCCCATCCATAACTTCCGAAGGCCCCGACCATCCGGTTTTTCGGTCTCAGTCCTCTGAGATGAGTCAGGAATTCGGCGACAGTGGGATACATGATATTGTTCAGGGTAGGTGTGCCTATCAGGCATCCTCTCGACTTCCAGAACTCCTTAATGGCGACGCTCATCGGCGTGGCCCTGAGTTTGATGACCTTGCATTCCACTCCCTCATCTTTGATACCCTGCATGATCGGCAGTGACATATGTTCGGTGCTGTGCCACATTGTGTCATAAATGATCGATACACTGAGATTCGACCTCCCGTCAGCCATATCGTGATACATCTGCAGCACCTTGCCGGGATTTGTTCGCCAGATTACGCCATGGTCCGGAGCGATTATCTCTATCTCCAGGCCAAGTTTCCCGATCTCGTCAATCTTCCGCTTTATAAGCTGGCCAAAGGGCATGAGTATATTTGCATAATAGTCCATGACAGAGTCTTCGAGGATGGACATGGATTCGCAGGTGACAAACTCGTCGTCGAACCGGACGGCCGAAGCGATGTGCTGGCCGAAGCCGTCCTGGCTGAAAAGAAGCTTCTCTTCCTGTACATAGGTCATCATGGAATCGGGCCAATGGAGCATCGGGGTTTCGAGAAAGAGGAGGGTCCTCTTCCCTATGTTCAGGGTCTCTCCCGTTTTCACGGTCGTTACGTTCCATCCCGACATGTCAAAAAATCTGGAGAGCCCCTTTCTGCCTTTCTCCGTGATGTATATCTTGGCGTTGGGGGCGAGTTCCATGATCTTGTCGATACTCGTGGCATGATCGTTTTCGATGTGATTTATTACGATGTTCTTTATCTTTGAGGGATCGACGACGCTCCTGATATTCTTTATGCTGATTTCCGCAAAGTCGAACTTGACCGTATCGATCAGTGTGATTTCGTCATCCATAAGTAGGTAATTATTGTATGTTGTACCGTTCGGTGTAACGTATCCATGAAAATCTCTGACCGCCCAATCTATGGCGCCTACCCAAAAAATACCGTTCCTGATTTCGACTGCCTTCATAAGTCCTCCGTATCTTTTTCGTCTTACTATGCAATTATCTACCTATGATATCATAGATTGATGTCTCCTACCCCAAACAGTCAGGCTGGTTAGAGCATCACTTTTTCCCCAAGAGCGGCCTTCCTCCATCCTGCCCTGTCAAGACGTTCGGTTCTTTCCAGGGACCATCTTCTGAACTCTTCGAAATATCTTCTTTTGTCGCTTTTCGCCAGGGGCAGAAGTTCCCGGCGCTCCATTGCGGAGTCGGCATGGTCGGTAGGGTAAACACCCGCCCAGGTGCAGTACCCTTCATCGAAGAGAAAACCGGGCGTTATTTCTGTCACCGGCAGTCCGGCAGCCAGAAACCTTGCTATGTCCATATCGTAAGAGATCACCCAACCGTTGTCATGGATCATATTATCCTGATCGAGGCTGATCCGCCCTGAACATTCGGGACAATACAGCCCATCGATAACTTTGGATGTCATGATGTCGTCGCGGAAGTGAAAGCTTGCTTTTCTGGCTCCGCATTTGCAAAGCATGGTGTGTTCTATGCACATTTCCCTGAACCTCCTTAATAGAAAATAGTCTTTAGAATAATTATTATCAAATAAGAATTATTTGTCAAGTTTTTTTTGAAGGGACGTCAGATGTAACTCTATATTGCTTCAGATGAATCGACATAATATTTAATTGTCAGTCTTCCGCAAGAGTTCATACATTTCCCGCTTCTCAGCGCTCCCGAAAGATGATATACTTGGATAAATTGATCGATGGAGTGTCATATGGGTGAGTGTCCGTTTTGCTGTATCCCGGCAGAAGATATTCTTGACGAAAACGAGTACGCGGTTGCTGTGCGGGACAGGTATCCGGTGGCTGGAGGACATACCCTCATTGTAACCAGGCGTCATGTGGCCGACTATTTCGATCTGTCGAAAGAGGAAAAAGACGAAACCATCGCCCTGCTCGAGCGAGTGAAGGGGAAACTGGACTCTGAACTCAGTCCCGACGGATACAATGTCGGTATGAATATAGGAGAGGCGGCCGGACAGAGAATTTTTCATGTGCATATACATCTAATTCCGAGAATAAAGGGAGCGGCCGGCAACCCCGGAGGAAGCATGAAGGGGGTCATACGGCACGCGATGAGTTACTGAGAATCGGTGTTCGCAGCCGAGAGCTGGAACACGGCAAAACAGGAGGAATCGATGGACACGATCTTGAGAATTGACATGGGGGCCGAAGGCGGTCCAAAGGCCGATTCGCTGCCAATGGGTGAATACGCCGGATTCGGGGGGAGGGCGCTGACCTCAGCGATTGTTTCAAAAGAAGTCCCGCCCCTGTGCCATCCTCTGGGGACCGAGAATAAGCTGGTCATCGCCCCTGGG
>JBJKOV010000288.1:0-8030 GCA_046707105.1 Thermodesulfovibrionales bacterium | reverse complement strand
TTTTTTTTTTTTTTTTTTTTTTTTTTTTTTATTTTTTTTTTTTTTTTTTTTTTTTTTTTTTTTTTTTTTTGTTTGTTTTGTTTTTTTTTTTTTTTTTATATTTTTTTTTTTTTTTTTTTTTTTTTTGTTTTGTTGTTGTGGGGGGGCGCCCCCCCCCCCCCCCCCCCCCCCCCCCCACTTCTCTTCAATCGATTCCTGGTTGCTCGAATGCGCCCTCCAGGAGGGTAATGGCCGCCTTCCGGCAGCCGACGATAACCATCCTATGATTCAGCTATGTGTCCGGTGAGCTCTCCGAGCATATGGACGTAGTTACCCATTTCATTGTCGTACCATCCGTAAATAACCGCCTGGGTCAGGGGAATTCTGATCTCCGTCTTTTTTAACTCCTCCAGCAATTCCTTCTTTATGCCGGTAAGTTTCTCGATATCCACGGTCACTTCAGCGGTACGGGTATGTGTCTCGTGCCCCTCGATCACGGCTGCGGCCTTCGGCATGGCGATTATATCTCCTGAGACGTTCTGTTCATCGGTATAAACAAGATACCCGTGCGGCGCCGCTGCAGCCCGTCGGTATATGTCATTGATCGCCTGCCGGTTGATTATCTCCCCCGACGCGTCCTCCTGAATATTCACTACGAGAATAATCAGGGATCCGGTCGTGAGCGGGACGCGGACTGATTCTGCCATGAAGCCGATCTGCCTCATCTGCGGGAGGACGAGCGCAAGGGTATTGGCGGCGCCTGTTGATGTAAGTATTATGTTATTGAGTATGCTCCTGTCTTTCCTGAGGTCGGTTGCCCCGGGTTTTGCCATCCTGTCCAGTACCTGCTGCGAACCTGTGGCGGCATGCACGGTCGCCATTGACGCGGTAAGAATCCTCTTAGCTCCTATGACGTCCAGAATCGGCTTCATCATATGGGCAAGGCAGGTCGTGGTGCAGGAGGCAGCGGAAATTATCCTGTGACGCGCGGGATCAAAATCATGTTCATTTATGCCCTTGACACAGGTGACGGCGTCATCGGGCATCGCCTTTGTCTTGTCTTTTATCTTGAACGGCGCAGATGCGATTACCCTCTCTGCGCCTGCCTCAATATGTCCCCTGAGCGAACCTTTCGGCGCGTCCGCTGAAAGCGCGGGATCAAGGAACTGGCCGGTTGTGTCAACCACCAGCCCGACACCGTGGTCTTTCCAGCCGATTTCCCCCGGGTCGCGGGCGCTCCTGAGAACGGTTATCTTTACTCCGTCTATGGTCATTGTGCCGGCGGTTTCATCCACATTCCGGATGACTTCCCCGGAATCGCCGCACGTCCTGCACCCGTAAAGGTACATGGGAAGAGAACCGTACGTTGAGTCCCTGACGATATAATGAGCGACGTCACTGAGAGACGTTCCGACCCCGCGTCCGATGTTGACGACTATTTCCCCGAAATATTTTTTTGCCACGTGGTTCCATAAGGTCAGCTTTCCTATGCGTCCCAGGCCATTTATGCCGAGTTTTCTGTCAGCGCTTTTTCCCATTTATTTATTCCCCCTCTCGCTTAATTTCATTTTCCCGAGATATATGGAACCTTCCGCGCCGTCTATACTGATAAACTCACCCGCGTTGACGACGTGATGGTGCAGGATACATTTCCCTTCCCTCTCAACGCAGACAAGGTCCCTGCATCCCACCACACAGGTCTTGTCAAGCCGGGTTGCAACAATGGCAGCATGAGAAGTGGCTCCTCCGCGCGCGGTAAGAAGCCCGTCGGCTGCCGAGATTTCTCTTATGTCATCCGGAACAGTATCTCCGCGCACCAGGATTAATGAAGAACCGGGCTCTGTTTCCTTCCAGCGGGTTATGTCTTCAAGAGTGAAGACCACCCTGCCTGACAATGCCCCTCCGCTCACGCCGATGCCGTGGCCGAGAAATCTCTGCGACATCTCGGACGTGCTTTCAAACGACGGGAACGTTTTTCCTTCCCTCATCTCCATGTTTCTTGTCTGCAGGAGATAAAGATCTTCTTTCCGCGGCCCCTCAAAAGTGAATTCAATATCCTGAGGCCCCCAGTGTTCTTCATAAATCAGCATCTTCGCAATTTCCCTGAGCGCCTGATAGATGTCAGGAAACTTGTTTTCGAGCGCCAGTTCCTCCGGTCTGTTTTCCATCTTAGCCTGATAGATTGAAACAGGATACGTTGTAACCAGCCCGGAAACAACATCCTCCCCCTGATTGCCGATGGTATAATCGCCCCATGGCCTCAACAGCTCCGGAGAAAATTTGTGGCTGTGGGTAAACAGCACGCCCGCCCCCGACTGCTGGGAGAGATTGCCGAATACCATGGACTGTACAGTTACCGCTGTACCCCAGTCATCGGAGATTCCCATTATTTTCCTGTAGGTCTGGGCCTTGGAGGAGTCCCAGGAATGCAGGACGCGCTGTATGGCCACATATAATTGCTCCGCCGGAGATTCCTCAACCTCGATCCCGTTTCCGCGGATTAGTTCCTTGTATGCCATTGCCACTTCTTTCATCTGGAGTGGTGTTAAATCCTTTTTGTAGGGGACGCCGCAGTTTTTCTTGAACTCATCAATTATGACGTCGAAGGTATTGCGAATGAGACCGAAGGACATGCCGTAGGACTGCAAAAACCTGCGGTAGCAATCCCAGGCAAACCATTCCTCACCGGTTTGCCTGATGATGCCGTCGACGATGGCCTCGTTCATGCCCACATTCAGATATGAGTCCATCATCCCCGGCTGAGATACCGTGGCGCCGCTCCTTACGGAAACTGTCAACGCGTTCTCGGGGTCGCCGAATGTCTTTCCGGTGATCTTTTCAAGCTCCGCTATTGCCCTGCCTGTCTGCTCTCTGAAATTCCTGTTGGCCGGCATATAACTGTCTATAAGCTCCCTGCATCTGAAAACCTCGGTGGTTATGATGAAGCCCGGAGGGACCGGGAGCCCCAGACTTTTCATTTTAACGATATTGAGGCCTTTGTTGCCCAACTGGATCAGATCGAGAAGACTTTCGTCCGGCTCCGTTATTGAGGTCACGATATTTCTGGGATTATAGGTAAGCAGCAGATGGTGTCTGTCAAGCAGGAGCCTTTCAGCCTGCTCGTGAAGCGTGTTGGCGATACGGGTCAGAAACAGGTCCAGCTTCTGTATCCCCAGCGAGGACGCTATGGCGTCTCTCAAAAATATCTCGGCAACTTTTTGAAACAGCTCTTCACGGCTGTCCGACTCGCGGAGATATTTCTGGAGCAGTTTTTCCTCCGGCAGCCCATCCGGTATCTCCAGCAGGTTTTCTTTGTGGATATTGTTAAAATAGTCGCTGACCAGGTTGCGGACGACCTGTGTAAAACCGCGAAAGATATCGATATACTGGGTGAATGTGACCATCCTTATCTTCAGCGCCTTATTGAGCAGTTCAAGCTGATGTTCGAACTCCATGGCGGGAATACCGTCTACATTCAGCGCCCTGCTGAAAAGCATAAGGTATTCATATATCCGCTCAAAAGTTTCATGCGTAATGAAACCGAGATTAAAGTCCTCTATCAACTCCTCAAAAAGCGTATTGACCAGAAACTCCAGCCGGAAGGTGAGTCCGAGAGCGTCGAATTTTGCCTCATGGTAAGTGCCGTACATGGAAGGTATGTCTGCCGCGATATGACGCTTCCGGTAAATATCCTCATGGATGTCGAACGCCTCGGGCGACAGGATGATATCCTTCAGCTGTTCGAGGTAATCCAGCAGCCCGGAGATTTTCATGAAGGTGTCTTCCCCGGAAAGAACAGCCCTCAGGCCGTCCAGTTTCAGCGGCATATCCGATTGCACCTGTCTTATATATTCGTTGACCTCGCAGTGAGCGGTGGAGTATTTCTGGTTCAGCAGATTATAAAACCGCACAGCCAATTTTACCCTTTCGACATCCGTTTTGTGCTCTTCGGATAACCCGGCGGCCAATTCTGCCATGAAATCATCTTCAAGCGAAAGCAGATCACTGATCCTGACAAGCCCCCTGGCCTCAAAAATCCGGCTTATTACCTTGTTGACTCCGTCGATGAAAGGGCCCTCGGGTTCGATCTGATCATAGATATTCTGCGGCAGATAGAGCCGCAGTCCGTCTTTTGATTTCGTCTGCCAGAAAAAGAGGATCGCCTCGATAAGGGATACAATCCTGTTTGAACTCTCCACATGGCTCTGTTTTCTCAGGAAATGGACCAGGATATCCCTGCGCATGCATATTTCATCAAGCTCGGTAGAGATATCCCTGAGCTGCCCCTCCGCACCGATTTCATTGAAATACGCCGGGAACAGCCGCATGAGCTGTTTTGAAAGATTATAGACAGGCCGGATGTCGCTATTGAGAAAGGCGGTGATGTCCCTGGGGAAAAGGTCGGTGTCCTTGATGAGGACGCCGCTCAGAGAAAGATGGATGATAAGGGAGGAGAGAAGTTTCTTCGACCACTTTGGATTGAGTCTGATCAATTCCATCCAGGTCCGGATGTTCTGTATATGGGCAAAATTGCTCTGGATCTGCCAGTCGTTGCTTATCCCAACAAAGTCGGGAGTCTGAAAACCCAACCGGACAACCTGTTCGTTGAAGAAATAAACCAGGTCGCTTTCATCGGTATTATAGACCCCCCGTCCCATGTTCAAGACAGACTTGAGCACCGTATCAGGGTATTTTTTCACGCTCTCCTTCAGAATGCCGAAGGTGTTTTGAATCAACTGCTGCACATACTGAATGTCCTCGTGGTTGATGACCCAGTCTATGGTACGGTTGATCTCCCTCAGTGCTTCCTCGTGGATGCCTGACAATCCGGCGATGTTCATCGTATGAAAAAGAAAGATCATCTTGCAATGGCGCTTCAGCTTTTCATCAGTGATCGCGTTGAATATCTTCTCGGGCAGGCTTTGATAGACATCTACGAAATTCCTGTATCCGGGCAGCTCAAGCAGTTCCCTGAGAGCAGCGGGTGAACCGACGTCATTCCCGCTGACTATGCTCCGGAGGCGTGCCTGGCATGACCTGATCTCGGCGTGGGATATGGGCTTGAAGAGGTCTGCTATTTCCTGCGGAACAGCGCCGGGGATTTCGCTTGCATACCATTCCCCGGGATCATTTTCAGAGAGCCAGTAGTCAAAAGTATATTCAAAATACCTGATCAGGAGGGAATTAACAGACCTGTAGTCAGCACCTTCCGGCGCGGTCTGGAGAAAACTCTCCGCAAGCCGGTTCAATTGGTAATAACTCACGGCGATAAGAGAAAAGTTGTCGGACGGGATTTTGTTCAGCCGGTCAAAACCATACACTATTACTGGCATGAAACTGTTCAGTTTTTCACCTGAATCCTTAATACATTTCTGAAGGAGGAGATAGAGGTTATGAAAGGCGTCAGTTTTCACCTCCGCTTCCTTGGCCTTTTCGATCGCCTCAAGCGCTATTTCAATATAGAGTTTGACCGCCTCAGGTCCCTTCGGGTCTGCCCTCAAATCATAAAAATAGCCGAGGGAAAAAGTCCTTGCCTCATTCACTATGAATCGCCAGTTCCTGTAAGGGTGGCAAAGCTCCTTCAAAAAAGTATCCAGCGCCTTTTGCAGGCCGAAAAACCTGGACATTACTTCCTGAATGACATGATATTTGGGATCGATCGTGACATCGACACGGTAATCAGCCAGATTTATCTGAAGGGCCCTGGATGATGTCGATCTGGTCTTCATACCCCATTTTATCATGATTTCGGCATACAGAGAGAAACCAGGTATCTGCCCTTACATCGACCTCGCAATGCATGTCTGGGGGCACAAAGGAGTCACTGCAACGTTCTTGGAGGGATTGATACATGAGCCGGACAGATCGTAAGCCATTGAAAGATATGGTGCCGGTGGGGAGAATCGAACTCCCACGGGGTTGCCCCCACCGGATTTTGAGTCCGGCGCGTCTGCCAGTTCCACCACACCGGCACATTGTTGAGCAGATGCCCTATAGTATACAAAAAATCGCGTTTTCGGTGCTGCAAAAAGGATAGCAGCTTTTGCGCCGGGACGCCGGGTTACCTGCCCATGCTGAGTGCCCTCCCGATGGCCGGGATGAAGTCTTTCTTGCGGGAAAGGACGTCCGGAAGAATACATGTATCTTTTTCCACCTTCACGTTGAAGGCCTTTTCGACGATCCATGTTTCGCCTTTGAGGAGGACCCTTTCCTCTCTCGATGTGAGAGGGTTTGTGACAAGCAGTGCTACAAGGTCGTAGCCGCCCGCTTTCCTTATGCGTTCAAGCTCTTCAAGAAGTTCTCCCTCCCTCAGGTCTATGTCTTCGCAGTTTAGGACCATCATCTGGCTCACCCCCAGCTTCTTGCCCCCAATGAGAAATTCCTTGAAGTCCGCGCCGATGAGTTCGGAGGCGGCCTTGCCCTGGATGTTTATGCTGGCCTGCAGCAGTTCCTTCCCGTACTCGTGCAGTTCCGTTCCTGCAAGTGCCGCGAGGCGTTCGGCCGCTTCACGGTCGCGCTGGGTAGTTGTGGAGAGCGTGAGTATCAGAGTGTCCGAGAGGATGCCCGAAAGGAGCAACCCCGCTATTTCGGACGGGATGTTCACCTGGTGAAGGAACATCATACCGGCTACCACAGTGCATGTGCTGCCGACCGGGTCATTGTACACGTAGATGGGAGCAACCGTAGAGATATCTCCCACGCGGTGGTGGTCGATGATCTCGATGATTTCCGCATCCTCGATGTTGTCCACCGCCTGGGAGACCTCATTGTGGTCTACCAGTATGGCCCGTTTTCTCACCGGGCTGAGGAGGTCCGTTCTGGTGACAAAGCCGATCACCCTGTTTTCGCTGTCGGTTACAACAGCCGAACGGTATTCCGACTCGACGATCTTCTTTCTGAGGTCCGATATGGGGGTGTAGAGGCTTACTGTAGGACTTTCTGCATCCATAATCGCCTCCACCGGCTCGGACATGGTCATCAGCTGGACGGTGGCAAAGGCCGGATGGGGTGAAGACAGAAGCAGGGTGCCATGGGCCTCGGCGGCACGGACTACGTCGCTGCCGACGGGCATTCCGTCAACAACGATCAGGGCGCCGCAGCCGTTCTGAATAAGTTCCATCTGGATATCGTGCTGGTCCCCGATGACCACGAGATCTCCGGGACCAACTTTATTCAGGATCGTCCCCTTCTGCATAGAGGCTATGTAGACCCTGCCCGTCAGAAACTCAACTTTTTTTGAATTGCTGACGACCTGTCCTTCGAGCGTACGTACGAGGATATTCAGGTCAATGGGGGCCCGTTCAAGGTCGGAAAAGCCGACGCTCTCCATATAGTGGCTGGCAACGTCCTTGAGCCCCGCGATTCCCGCCAGCCGTTCTTTATCGTCGACTACCGGGACGGTCCTGACCCCTGTTTCGCGCATAAGGCGCACGAGAGCCTTGACCGAGTCATTGGTCCGGATGGAGATGGGCCTCTTCAACTCAAGATCGCTTACTGTTGCCGCAAGGCTTTCTATCTCGTTCGGGACCGGGACCCCGAACCGTTCGAGCACGAACATTGTTTCCTCGTTGATCTTTCCGGCCCGGGCCGGGAAAAAGAGGAACCGCTTGTCCGTCAGGTTCTTGAAATGGGCGTACCCGATCGCGGAGCAGACGGAATCCGTGTCCGGGTTTTTGTGCCCGACGACATAGACTATCTTCGCAGGATTTGGGTTCATCGGCGCTCCTTACCGGGTGTGCATCCGGATGAAATTGCCTATGGAACGGTCATAGGTGCGTTCATATTCACTGCTAAAGAAACAAGCCGGGAGTTCTCCGCTCTTCCTGTGGTAATGCAGGCATTCGCAGCACTTGTATTTCCGCGGACAGCCGGCGTACGTACAGGTGCACATTGACTTGTTTCTTTCCGAAATGCATTCCATGTTTTCCTCCTGTCTTTAAACATACAGTGTCAGTGGTTAGTGTCAGCAGATAAGCACCTTTTGAAAACTGTCACTGACGACTGTCACTGTCCTACTTTCCTATACAAAAATCGGAGAATATCCTGTTCAG
>JBJKOV010000287.1:0-1806 GCA_046707105.1 Thermodesulfovibrionales bacterium | reverse complement strand
ACTCCACGTCAGAGCCTTTCAAGACCATGTTCGCCCGTGAATACACATTCAGGATGATCGTCCTGCCGGAGCATCCATATAACCTCGAGCTTTTCGCGCTCAGGGTGGAGCCGCTGACCAGGAGGGCCTTTTTGCAGTCTCAGTCGGTTGCTTACAGCAAGGGAGTCATATTCAGGTACAAGAAGAAGCCCTATTTCTTTAACGCCCATTATGTCGACAATACTACTGACTCCCCGGCGGCCAGCTATAGTACTAAAAAATATGGGTTTCTGGGCACATACTACAAGGAATTAGGCCAGGAAAAATTCTATTCTTATTCGGCTTCGTATGACCATACTGCGTCTTCCTTTACCGCCGGAGGATCGACAGACGAGGCCGCTCTGGCCAATAATTATTTTTTGAAAACGGTGAGCATTTCGTCGGACGTGGCTTATGAGCAGTCCAGTCAGGGACAGGGCCCGTACTCATTGTCTCTTTCGAGCAAGACGATGAACTGGGGGGAGCGGGCCTATTTCAGACTGCCGTGGAACTTCAGTTCGGCCCTGGCGTTCGGCTGGAACAAAAACACCTTGAAGACCTCAGGCGGGACCGTTGCCGAGCAGGACCTTTCCGCCACGACTCGAAACGCCTCCTTCACGATCACTCACAAACTCTACAACAGTCTTTTTTCGAATTACAGTCTTGGTTACGGGGCTCTGAACTCTGTCACCGGCAGGACGACGACGCTGTCTAACAACTTCGGTTTTGCATACTCAAAAAATATCCCCTGGGGCAGGCTGAGGTCCGCGGTTTCCGTAGGGAGGACTACCACGGACCGGAAAGGGATCCTGTCGGTGCCTAACGAGCCCCACTCAGGGGTCCGGGTGCCCGGTTCATTTACGCTGAACAATCAGGATGTAGACGCTGCGACAATACTTGTTTTAGTCAGGTCTGTGGACGTTCCCGGTGAACTGGTCCCTCTCACCCAGAACACCGATTACGTTGTCGCACCCTTTGGAAACACCTACCAGATAACCATTCTGAACCTGCCCTCTGATTTCGTTATTCCGGGAACTTATGATTTTGTCGTGTCCTATACCCTGAATAATGCGGTATCGAAGCTCCTGACAACGGATCTGAATTACTCTTTAAACTTCGAGCTGTTCAAGGATATGTTCTATCCTTACTACAATCACAGTACAAGCAGACAGAAGGTGGTGTCGGGCCTCGCGGATGAGGTACCCTGGAATCTTACTTCCGACGCCGTTGGGTTCATGTTTGTGAAACTGCCGTTTACAGTATCCGCGTCATATATTAAGGTCAGTTCGAACATCAATCCCTCCAAGGGGTGGAAGACCGAGCTGACTTATTCGAAGGACCTGACGCTGACCACGCATCTGCAGGGGTCGGCGGATTATTCAAGCGTCCTTTATCCCCAGGGCACCGGCGCGGGCGGCGTGAGTTATACAGACAGGCTTTTTGGTGCCAGCGCAGCGGTCCAGCGGAAATTCCCGAAACACAACATGTATATCTCCGTCGTAGGCTCTTATAGCCGCGAAATGTCGCTGACCTCGGCCAACTCCTATTCCCTCACTTCCAAATAAGTGAGGATCGTGTGCAAGATATATGTGACCGCCGGTGCGACCGGGAGCCTCTCTAACAGCGAGTTCGCCGGCGGAAAGAACAGGCGGACCGATCAATATTATTATCTCTCAATAAAGAGGCAATTATTCTGAGAAGGAAAAGAAGACAAATATTCACCGCAGAGTCGCAGATGGCCACATAAGGCACAAAAAAAATGACGAAGGGAGAGGCATGTTAGAACCT
>JBJKOV010000286.1:0-1966 GCA_046707105.1 Thermodesulfovibrionales bacterium | reverse complement strand
TGTCTGACTTCAGAACGGAGTCCGGCCCTGATGAACTTCTTACTCAATATTTATATCTCTTCTCCGACGATCTAAAAAATTATCCGGTCCTTGATCTTGCCTGCGGAGACGGACATAACGGGATATTCCTTGCGTCAAAGGGTTTTTCAGTCGTTCTGGCAGACAGATCGGAAGAGGCACTCGGTCAGGCCAGACTGAACGCGCAGGCAGCCGGGGTAACTGCGCAGTTCTGGCAGGTGGACCTCGAACAGAAAAGTGTAGATCCTCTGGAGGGTCTTACTTTCACCGCAATCCTCGTCTTCCGCTATCTCCACCGCCCCCTCATCCCCTCAATCAGGAAGTCTCTCACAAAAGGCGGAATTCTCATGTATGAGACATTCACAACGGACCAGGTCCGGTTCGGGAAGCCGAAAAACCCCGACCACCTTCTTACAGCCGGCGAGCTTCTTTCATGGTTTCAGGACTGGGAGGTAATATACACCTTTGAAGGGATCACCGGCGTTCCGCCGAAAGCCATAGCCCGGCTTGTGTGCAGAAAGACTTAAGAAACGGAAAGCGCCCTTTATTCAACAGACGCTGCTTCCCCCACCAACGCAGACTGTAACGGTGTGTATAAAGGGTGAGCGAGGGTCTCGCCCGGTGGGGCCTTCGACGAGAGCAACAGAACGGTTCATACGTTTCGTATCATGCTGGCAGAGGGCATCTGACAAAAGGCAGCCCATCTTTTCCAATGCTTACTGTACTCCAGGGTCTTCTGCCTGCTAAACTTCCTGCATGATGCAAACAGAATTGCTCAATGTGAGCCTTTCATATTTACACGAGAAGGAGACATTAAGAAATGCCATATGTAAACATCAAGATCACTAAGGAAGGGGTAACTCCGGATAAGAAGGCTGATCTTATCAAAGGGGTAACAAATCTGTTGAGAGACATTCTGGGAAAGAATCCTCAGACCACATTTGTGATTATCGAGGAGGTGGAAACGGACAATTGGGGAATCGGTGGGGAGACCGTTACCAACAGAAGAAAGCAGGGTATGTGAGGATATCTTCCTAAGAGACTCGCTTTCTGGACATGATATAATCGCATCCTGAAGAATTAGGGGACAGTCCTTGAAATGTGACAGCTCGGTCATAATGCGAGGTTACCACCTCGGTTAACTGGAGACGGATCAGACTCACCATTCTGCATTGAAAACCTGAAGGGCAGAGGCTGCCTGCTATGTGGTCGCGGCAGGCCGTCAAGGTCCGCTTCTCTAAACGTCGATCCCCGCCTTGACTGAAACAACAAGCGTCTTCAGCGTCTCCTTCTTGAGCGTATCCCCGATGGCATCGTCGATTCTGGCCATAATCCTGTCTACTTCGGGAACGGAGAAAAATCCGGCTTCGGTGCAAACCGGGACTTTTTCTCCGGGCGCCCTCACCACATCCAGCACGTCCCTCATCAAAATAGTATCCATGGCCCTCCCGGGAAGATAGGCAGATTCTTCTGCGGCCCGCACCAGTAGTCCCTTTCGTTCAAGTGCACTTATAGTCTCCCTCACGGCACTCACCGGATAGCCTAGCCGGTTCACGAGGCTGTCGAACTGCCAGTGTCCGAGGTCGCGGTGAAAATTGTACCCGACAAGAAACATGATGTATACAGCAAGCCTCTCGCTTTGTCTCTCACCCATTTGACACGTCTTTCCGCTGGCCGCCAGGAACTGCGGATATTGATAGTAGAAGGACATCCTGGTGCCGATCAGGAGTATTAGCCAGTTCAAATACAACCAGATCATGAAAAGGATCACTATGGCAAAACCGGAATATATGAAGGAATACTTGGTAGATGATGAAATGAATGAGGCGAATATCCATCCGGCCGTTTCCCACATGAGCGCCGCGACCAGTCCGCCCGTGAATGCCGATTTTATCCTGACGCTGGTATTGGGCAGAAAAACATATACGAAGGTGAAAGCCGCCCAGAC
>JBJKOV010000285.1:0-9396 GCA_046707105.1 Thermodesulfovibrionales bacterium | reverse complement strand
ACATTCACCTCAGGAGCATCAGGGCCACAATTATCAGTGCGCCCGTCGCCATTATGGCCGCATAATTTTGCAGGAGGCCGGTCTGCACCCTTCTCAGCTTCCGGCTGACTCCGCCGATCGCCGCCGGCACACCGTTGACAATCGCCTCTATAATCCTCTTGTCACCTACTCCGATAAGTATGTTACCGGCCGCCCATATCGTCGGCCTCACGATGAGAAAACTGTATATCTCATCTATATAGTATTTATTGTAGAGGAGCCTGTAGATCAGTCTGAACTGCACGACGATCTTCGCCGGAATGTCGGTCCTCACCACATACATGAAGTAGGCAAAGCCTATGCCCGCCAACCCGGTGATTACAGAAATCGCCATCAGCAGCCATTCCTGCGACTCTGTTCCGTGTCCCTCGGGATTACCGAGTACGGGTTTAAGGAACTCCGTAAAATGGGCTCCTCCTCCGAGCAGGTGGGGTATGCCTACCCACCCGGCCGCAACAGCGCCGACGCAGAGGAGCATAAGAGGTATTGTCATCACCTTCGGCGATTCATGGAGGTGGTGCTCCTGCTCGTGGGTGCCCCTGAACTCTCCGTGAAAGGTCACGAAGATGAGCCGGAATGAATAGAAGGCCGTCAGGAAGACAACGATTGTGCCGATAAGCCAGACGAATTTACCGACCGGGCTCGACCCGGAATAGGCAAGCCACAGGATCTCGTCCTTGCTGAAAAAACCGGCGAAGCCAGGTACTCCGGAAATGCTCAGCGACGCCAGTAGCATGGTCATGTAGGTAACGGGCATATACTTTTTGAGACCCCCCATCTTCTGCATGTCCAGTTCCCCGCTCATGGCGTGCATCACGCTGCCCGCGCAGAGGAAGAGCAGGGCCTTAAAAAAAGCGTGCGTATAGAGATGGAATATGCCGGCGCCGTACGCCCCTACCCCGCAGGCGATAAACATGTAGCCCAGCTGACTTATCGTCGAATAAGCGATTATCCTTTTTATGTCGTTCTGCACAACCGCGATAGTGGCGGCGAACAGGCACGTTATTGCGCCGATGATAGCGACGACCGAGAGCGCCGTCTCCGAGAGATCGAAGATGGCGTGGCACCTGGCCACCAGAAATACCCCGGCGGTCACCATCGTGGCCGCATGGATCAGCGCGCTGACCGGCGTCGGGCCCTCCATCGCGTCGGGAAGCCAGACATGAAGCGGAAGCTGGGCGGATTTGCCGACGGAACCGCAGAACAAAAGGAGGGCGATCAGGGTTGGCAGACTGACGTTATAGCCAAGAAAATTTATTGTCCTGCCCGCGATTTCTCCGGCGTGGCTGAAAACCGGGGCATAGAAAACGGTGCCGAAGGTGAGGAATATCAGTATGATCCCCAGGCCGAAACCGAAGTCGCCGAACCTGTTGACGATGAAGGCCTTCTTCCCCGCATCCGATGCCGACTTCTTTCTGAAATAATACCCTATCAGGAAATAAGAGCAGAGGCCTACACCCTCCCACCCGAAATAGAGCTGAAGGAAGTTGTTAGACATGACGAGCATGAGCATGCAGAAAGTGAAAAGGCTCAGGTATGAAAAGAACCGGTAATATCCGTCGTCGCCGTGCATGTACCCGACGGAATAAATATGTATCAGTGTGCTGCAGGTCGTTACCACGATCAGCATCACCGCCGTCAGCTGGTCCACGAGAAACCCCACCGACACCTTGAAGCCGCCCGAGAGCACCCAGGTGTAAAGGTTTTCGTTCAGGGTCTTGCCGGACATGACATCAACAAGTGTTGCGACCGAAACAACCCACGCCGCAGCAACCGCGGCGATCGCGATCCAGTGCGCCTTCCCCCTGATGAATTTTCTACCCAGCAGAATATTGATCACAAAAGCTGCAAGGGGCAAAAAAGGTATCAAGAGGTAATTATTCATATTTTTATCCCTTCACGCATAACTCACGGTCTATCCTTTCATCTCGTTCATCTCGTCGACATGGGCTGTCGATTTATTTCTGAAAAGGGCCATAATGATAGCCAGCCCTATGGCGGCCTCGGCGGCCGCAACCGCGATAATAAAGAAGACGAATACCTGGCCTCTCAGGTCCTGGAGGTAATGGCTGAAAGAGATCAGGCTTATATTGACCCCGTTCAGCATCAGCTCTATGGACAGAAACATTATGATAATGTTTCTCCTTGTCAGGAAGCCGAAGATTCCGATACTGAAGACGACCGCGCTGAGTATCAAATACCAGTTCAAGGGTACCATCATCGTCTAACCCCTCTGCCCTTTCTTCGCCAGCACGATCGCACCTACGACGGCTATAAGAAGAATCAGCGATACGATTTCAAATGGCAGAAGAAACTCTGTGAAGAGCGCCTGGCCGAGCGCCTTTGTGTCCGTCGCCTTCTGTATAAAATCAATTGTGTACGTCCCGGCCGGTCCCGGCACAAAGGACCTCAACGCCGCCGCAATACCCACGAATAATGCAGCCGCGATGAGCAGCCCGGCCGGCCATGACCCTATGAACCTTTCAGTCCGCATCTCCGCCCTGAGGTTCAGGAGCAGGACGACAAAAAGGAAGAGGACCAGGACCGCTCCCGCATAGACAATCACCTGAATCGCCGCGATAAACTCAGCGTTCAGGAAGAGGTACATGCCGGCGATATGGAAGAAGAGGAGCAGCATCCAGATGACGCTGTGGACCGGGTTCCTTCTCGTTACGACGAGGATGGAAATGAGAGTTATCGCGGCGGCAAAATATCCGAAGAACAATCTAGGCAGCATGTTGCCTCCCGTCATTCGCAGTGCTTATCATGTCATGCGTCCCTTTTTTCATTTTTCCTTCTCACCTTGGCAAAGGTCGCCTGGTCCTCTGTCCCGGCAAAGTCCACCGTCTTGGGCCGCCAGAAGTCCCTGAAATATCTTCTGCCCTTCTCGCCCGCAAAATATTGGTCCCAGTTGGAAAGGAGCTTTTCCTTCGTCATATAAAAGGGCTCCCTCGAATAATCCGAATACTCGTAATGTTCGCTCAGGGAGATGGCGCCGAAAGGACAGGCCTCGACGCAGAACCCGCAATATACGCACCTCAGCACCTCTATCTCGTACCTGTCGACCACCTTGGTGTGGTCCTCCCCTTCGGACGTATAAATATAGATGCATTTCGAGGGGCAGTACGCCCCGCAGAGTCCGCAGCCCACGCACTTCATCTTGCCTTCTTCGTTCTTGGCCAGAGCGTGAAGACCCCTGAAACCGGGCTTGACCGGCCTCCTGACCTTTGGATAACGCCTCGTGACCGGATGAGTAAACAAAGTCCTTAAAGTCAGCGCCATTCCCTTGAGTATCTCGACGAAGAATATCTTCCGTATCAGTTTTTCCGCGCTCATAGCAACCCTTCCACCATGACTTTTATAAAGCCCGTAATCGCTATGTTCACCAGGGCAAGAGGTATAAGTATCTTCCAGCCGATCGCCATGAGCTGGTCATAACGGTACCTCGGCAGGGTGGCCCTGACCCAGTAATATAGGAACATGAAGGCGTAAACCTTCAGCAGGAACCATACAATCCCCGGCACCACCGACAGGAAGGGGAGTATATCGGTGACAAAACGCGGGATAGTCCATCCTCCGAGAAAACAGATGGCAGCCATGGACGACATAATGATCATCCCGGTATATTCGCCGAGGAAGAAAAGCGCGAACCTGAACCCGCTGTATTCGGTAAAGTACCCGGCAACCAGTTCGCTTTCCGCCTCAGGGAGGTCGAAGGGCAACCGGTTCGTCTCTGCGAAGGCAGCGGCTATGAATACAAAGAAACCAAGAAACTGGGGGATTGCGTACATGCCAGTCGGATAATTATGCTGGGCGTTTACGATCTCGGTGAGGTTGAGAGATCCTGCCATCATCATCACGCCGACGAGACTCAGCCCCATCGCAATTTCGTAGCTGATAACCTGGGAAGCGGAGCGAAGACCTCCGAGAAAGGCGTATTTTGAATTGGACGACCAGCCGGACAGTACAATACCGTATGCCCCGAGGGAAGACATGGCGAAAAGGAAGAGGAGTCCTATATTGATGTTCGCGATAACAAAATCGCTAAAGAACGGGATCACGGCAAGAGATGACAGTGCCGAGACAAAAAATATTACGGGTGAGAGGTAAAACAACGGTTTGTCCGCATTTGCGGGGATAATATCTTCCTTGAAGAACAGTTTGACGCCGTCGGCGAAGGGCTGCAGCATGCCGTGCCAGCCGACCTCTATGGGGCCGAGCCTCACCTGCATATGGCCGATGACCTTGCGCTCCCAGTAAGTGGCATAGGCCACATGGAGAAGCGCTATTCCCACCACAACGGCAATCTTGAGCAGTATGATCACCAGCCGCACCAGTACATCTATGGAGCCCGGAGTCACTATTGTCTCAAAAATGCTCATCATATTCATGTTATTGTTTCCCGCCTTTTTCAAGCCGGACTTCGATGCCGTCAATGGCCGGAGCTTTTATGACAGGATCGACCGCGTACCTTATCAGCCTGAAGGCACCCTTTCCCTCAAAATTGTTCGTAAGCATTATACACTGGTCGGCAACGAAGCTGTCGATGGAAACGGGAAGTTCGAGCGATCCGGCGTCCGTGGATATCCGGACAAAGTCACCGTCCTTCACCGAGACAGAAGCCGCCGTGACGGGACTGATCCTCGCAACAGCATCGGGATATATATTCATCAGGGCCTTGGCCTTCCGGCTGAGGGTCCCCGAATGGAAAAGCGGCCTCTCGATCCGTAGGAATAATTTCCCTCCGGGACTTGCACCGGTACCGCGTTCGCCCCTGATCTCTCCTGTCACCCCGCGCAGGGGCTCGCCTTTGTAAGGGTAAATCCCCTTCCCTTTTTCGAGGTCCTCGTAAGTGAGGTCCCGGTGGAGGGGTGAAACCTTGCATATTTCGGCAAATATTTCTTCCGCGCCCGCATAGTTCATCTTCACCGCCATGTTCTGCGAGATCTCGGAGATGATCCTCCAGTCCTCCATCCCCTGCCTGTGCACGGCCTTCCTGAGGCGCTGTATCCTTCTCTCCATATTGGTGAAAGTGCCCTCTTTCTCCGCCCAGCTCAAAGCGGGAAGTACAACATCTGCCATTTTTGCCGTCTCGGTGAGAAAGATGTCCTGGACCACCAGAAAATCCAGGTTTTTAAGCGCGGTTTCAACCCCTGAGGAATCGGGCACATTATATACGAGGTTCTCTCCCATAATGTAGGCGGCCTTCAGGTCGCCTTTCTTCGCGGCATCGATCATATCGAAGAGCGAAAGACCCGGCTTATCCGGCAAAGCTGTCTTCCAGAGCGATTCATATCTCTTCCTGAACTCTTCATAGGCCACCGGCCGGCTTCCCGGCAGTAGGTCGGGGACGCAGCCGACGTCGAGAAGGCCCTGTTCATTGGCACGCTCGGAGAGAAGGTAAATCCTGCCGTTAACGAGATAGTTCAGGGCGCATACGAGGAGCAGTTTGTAACTTGCGCCGGTACTCTGCAGGAGCTCCTTTCCGATCAACACGGAAGGCGTCTCGGAAGACGCAAGGACTTCCACAAACCCCAGCAAATCCTTTTCTGAAACACCGCAGGCCTTTGTTACCTCCTCCGGCGAGGTACCGATGCCCTTTATCTCTTCTTCCAGGGCCGCGTGTGAACCCGGCAGTCCCTTCTTATTCTTCAGGGCCGACACGATTCCTTCAAGGAGGGCTTCATCGGTGTTCAGGTTGGGTGCAAGTTCCACAGGGCTGTAATGTCTGAGCCCCTTCACATGTCCAATTGTGAGGACTTTGCCGCCCTTGCGAGCACAAGACCTCACCTGAAGACCCAGTATGGGATTGACCGCCGTCGGATCGCCGCCGATCACAAAAACCGCGTCCGAATTAGAAAGACCCGGAATCAGATTGGCAGTAGCCCCCTGTCCGAATATATTCTCTATAAAACTCTGGGCGCCGGCGAACCCTAATCTGGCCGTGCTATCGATATTGTTTGTTCCGACCGTTACCCTCATGAACTTCTGGAACAAATAGTTGTCCTCGTTGGTGCACCTTGGCGACGCAATCCCGGCGACGGCGGCGGCCCCGAATTTACCCTTTATCTCCGAAAGCTTCCTGGCAGCGAGGCCGATCGCCTCCTCCCAGGTGGATTCTTCCAGGACACCGTTCTTCCTGACCAGAGGAGTGGTCAGTCTTTCACCGCTCCCGACAAACTCATACCCGAATCTTCCGCGGGAGCAGAGGAGCCCGTTGTTCACGGGAGTGCCTATCCTGGGGACCACCCTCTTGATAACGTCGTCCCTCACCTGGACTACAAGCGTACAACCCACCCCGCAATAGGGGCAGATGGTCTCCGTCTCGCTCACCAGCTGCCAGGGCCTGTAACTGTGCCTGTGGAGTCTCGACATGATAGCCCCGACGGGGCAAACCGAGACGCAGTTGCCGCAGTATTCGCAGTCAAACTTTCCGCCAGAGAAAGGTTCTACATGGGAGTGTCCGCCCCTGCTGATGACTGAGATGGCAGACGCGCCCTGTACCCCTTCGCACATCCTGACGCACCGCGTACAGACGATGCACCTCTCCATGTTCCGCACTATTACAGGGTCCTCCAGACTCTCGGGGACCTTTCTTTTCATCTCCTTGAACCTGCTTGTCGAGGGGCCGTATTTTTCTACGAGATCCTGGAGTTCGCACTCGCCGGCCTTGTCGCAATAAGGGCAGTCAAGGGGATGGTTGATGAGAAGGAATTCCAGTATCCCCCTCCTCACGTCGGCAATGGCCTCCGTCTCCGTTCTTACAACCATCCCGTCGGTGACCATAAGTGTGCAGGCGGTCTGGAGCCTCGGCATCTTCTCTACCTCGACGAGACAGAGCCTGCAGCCCCCGTACTTTTCGAGTTGTTCATGGTAGCAGAGGGTCGGGATCTTTATGCCAGCTGATTTGGCGGCCTGCAGCACCGTTACAGGTTTTTCCAGTTTGATCTCTCTGCCGTTTATATTAACCGTAATCATGATCAGTCTTTAACCGTGCAGCTCCCGGTTCTGATATGCTCCTCGAATTCGGGTCTGAAATGTTATATGAAGTTTTGGACCACTGAAGCCGCGCCGTCACCGAGCGGGCAGAAAGTCCTGCCGAGCATATTGCCGGAGACGGACAGCAGGAGGTCTACATCGCCCTCAGCCCCTTCTCCGTTTTCGATCCTGCCCAGGATCTTTCTCAGCCACCCCGTACCCTCGCGGCAGGGAGTGCATTTGCCGCAGGACTCATGCTCAAAAAACCTGAGTGCCCTGTAGCAGACCTTCACCAGGCATACACTCTCATCCATGACAATCACCGCCCCTGAGCCGAGCATGCTGCCGTGTTTGGGCATGTTGACGAAATCCATGGGGCAGTCTATCTTGTCAGGGGGAAGAACGGGGGTCGAAATTCCGCCCGGGATCACAGCCTTGAGCTGCCTGCCGCCCTTTATGCCGCCGCAGTGCGTATAAATAATGTCCCGCAGGTTCGTCCCCATGGGCAATTCGTATACTCCGGGTTTTTCCACATGTCCGCTCACACAATAGATCTTCGGGCCCGGACAGTCGGGGCTGCCTATCTTCGAATAGGCTTCCCCGCCTATTTCTAGCACATACGGAAGATTCGAAAGAGTCTCTACATTATTAACCACCGTCGGTTTTGAAAACGCCCCGACGTTTACCGGGAAGGGAGGTTTGATCCTCGGCTGCCCCTTGTCTCCTTCGAGTGACTCGATGAGGGCGGTTTCCTCCCCGCATATGTAAGCGCCGGCACCCTGATGGACGGCAAGGTGGAACCTTATGCCCTTACCGAGGATATCGTCGCCGAGGAAGCCTTTTTCATAGGCCTGGGCAATTGCGGCCTCAAGTATATGTCTTGCGGCCGGGTACTCTCCCCTCAGGTATATATAGCCGTATTCCGCCTTGAGAGCGTGGCCCGATATGGTCATGCCTTCAATGAGAAGGTGCGGGTTTTTTTCGAGGATCGGTCTGTCTTTGAATGTGCCGGGCTCCCCCTCATCGGCGTTGCACAGGAGATACTTCGGGAACTTGGGATCGGCGGACGCGAACGTCCACTTCATGGCGACCGGGAAACCGGCGCCTCCCCTCCCGCGCAGGCCGGCTTTCTTCACCTCTTCCACTATTTCTTTCGGTTCCATAGCCAGCGCCTTTGGAAGACTGCGGTATCCGCCGCTTTTTATGTACTCGCCGATATCGGCCGAATGAGGATTGTCTATGTTTTTCAGGAGAACGTTTTCCATATGGCTATTTATATTTTTCCAGAACCTCTTCTATGTATTTTTCGGTCAGGTTCTCGTAAAAGTCGTCGTTCACAAGCATGGCAGGTGCCGTCCCGCAAGCGCCTATACATTCCATAATTACGAGGGAAAATCTCTTGTCCGGCGTAGTTCCCCCAGGCTCAAGGCCGTATCTGCTCTTCAGAAAGTCGACGAGCTTCTCAGCCCCGAGTATCATACAGGAGACGTTTGTACACAACTGGACGACATTTCTGCCGGCGGGCGCATTCTTGTACATCGCATAGAAAGTTCCCACCCCCCGGGCAATCGCCCTGGGCACCCCGAGTATATCCGCCACCGCCTCGTACGCATCAAGAGAGAGCCAGCCGAACTCCCGCTGCGCGACGTATATTGCAGGCAGGAGCGCCGCCCGCGCCGTGGGGTATTTCGCCTTTATGCCGTCAATCTCCCTTATCGCATCTTCGCTGAACATAATTATAGCAACCTTACCGGTCGCACTCTCCGAGCACGATGTCTATAGTGCCGATATTTGCAATAACGTCTGCGACAAGTCCCCCTTCGCACAACCTTGGAAGCACCGAGGCATGGACGAAAGACGGCGCCCTCACCCTCATCCTGTAGGGCTTGCCGGTGCCGTCGCTCACAAAATAGAACCCCAGTTCCCCCTTCGGCACCTCCGACCCCATATAGACCTCGCCCTCGGGCACTGCGGGCCCCTTGGTAATTAATATGAACTGGTGGATGAGGTGCTCCATATCCTTCAGGATCATCTCCTTGGAGGGGAGGGTAAATTTCGGCGCGTCCGCCATTACCGGCCCCACCGGCAGTTTTTCTATGCACTGTTTGATAATCCTGTTGGCCTGTCTCATCTCTTCCATTCTCACGATATACCGGTCGTAGCAATCACCATTCCTGCCGACAGGCACATCGAACTCAACCTTGTCGTAGGCATCGTAGGGCGCATATTTCCGGACGTCATAATCAACGCCCGAACCTCTCAGCGTGCCTCCCGTGAGGCCCCAGTTTATCGCCTCTTCCGCGGAAATTACCCCAATCCCGACCGTCCGGTCCTTCCAGATCCTGTTTTCGGTCACGAGAGTCTCATAGTCATCCATCT
>JBJKOV010000284.1:0-2386 GCA_046707105.1 Thermodesulfovibrionales bacterium | reverse complement strand
CGGGGATTGTCGTGACCTGTCAGAACGAGCGCTCCCAGCACAAGAACAAGGCGGTAGCGATGAAGGTCCTGAAGGCGAAGCTCTACGATCTCGAAATAAGGGCGAAGGAAAAGAAAATGGAGGACATCGTCGGGGACAAGAAGGACATCACCTGGGGAAGCCAGATTCGGTCTTATGTTCTCCAGCCCTACCGTCTTGTCAAGGACCACAGGACCGGACTGGAGATCGGAAATGTGGACGCGGTGCTGGACGGCGATATCGACAAGTTTATCAGGGAGTCTCTGAAGGCGAAGGCAAAGAGGTAATTGTCGGCATGATGGAATATATGGCGCTCGATTGGTCGGAGCCTGTGTATAAAGTCGTCATTAGGTCGTGTTTGTCATTCCGGCTTGTCCGGAATCTTTTTGATGCTTGCACAGAAGGATTCCCGACCTGCCTGCCGGCAGGCAGGCGCGCTTCACTTGCGGGAATGACAGCCCTTTCAGTGAGATAATCAATTTACGCAGAGACTTCAGTCGGGAAGGGGGAGCGGCATGATAAAAGAGGCGATTCATCTGCTTGTGGACAACATTGACCTGTCTGAGTCCGAGATGGCCGAGTGCATTAAAGAGGTCATGGAGGGCAGGGCCGCGGATTCGCAGATTGGAGCATTCCTGACCGCCCTGAGGATAAAGGGGGAGACCGTCGATGAGATAACGGGCGCGGCCAGGATCATGAGAGAGAAGGCGGCGCGGATCAAGGCGCCGGAAGGCGTGGTCGACACCTGCGGCACCGGGGGCGATCTCTGCAACACCTTCAATATCTCGACGGTGAGCGCAATCGTCGTCGCGTCGGCCGGTGTTCCTGTGGCAAAGCACGGCAACAGGGCCGTATCGAGCAAGTCCGGCAGCGCCGATGTGCTCGAGGCCCTGGGCGTGAAGATCGATCTGCCGCCTGAGAAGGTTGAAACATGTCTGTTCGAGACCGGATTCGGTTTTCTCTTTGCCCCTCTGTTCCATCCCGCGATGAAGTACGCGGTGGGGCCGAGGCGTGAGCTGGGCATACGCACCATCTTTAATATCCTCGGACCTCTCACCAATCCGGCGAATGCGAAAAGGCAGGTCCTCGGCGTGTTTTCGGACAGGCTCACCGAACCTCTTGCGAGGGTCCTGGGAAACCTCGGAGCCGAGGATGCGATTGTCGTCCATGGCGAAGACGGACTCGACGAAATCACCGTCTGCGACGGTACGCGGGCTTCCAGGTTCCGGAAGCATGGGGTTGAAAACATGTTTTTTTCTCCCGAGGAATTCGGTATGAAGCGGGCGAAGATAGACGATCTGGTAGGAGGCGACAGGGAGGAAAACGCCAGGATTGCGCGAGAAATCCTTGAAGGCAGAAAGGGCGCGAAAAGTGACATAGTGTTGATCAACTCCGCTGCCGCCATTTCGGTTTCGGAGAAGGCCCCCGAAATGGCGACCGCCCTTGATATGGCAAAGGAAGCAATAGAATCCGGCAGGGCGGCAAAGAAACTCGAAGAGATAATCCATATCACAAACGCTCTATAACGGTGCGGTAAGTTCGGCTCCTCATTGAAGACGCTGCTTTGCCTGCCGAGGCAATTACTAATAAGTGCATTAGTAGGGTGTCATTCCCGCTCGTCGGGAATCCTTCCCCAAAAAGACTCCGGACCTGCCTGCCGGCAGGCAGGCAAGCCGGAGTGACAAATAACGTTATCATACTTATGTACTTCTTATTAACCCGGCAACATAACACCGTAAGCCGTCATCCTCGCTTGTCGGGGATCGGACGGCGTAATATCGTAAGAACAAAGAAAGATTCCGGACAAGCCGGAATGACAAAATTCAACTATTTGATTGCCGGGTTAATAGTAAGATAAAAAAATGTCCGCTGTCATAAAGATTACCGCCACGTTTCTGCTGATATTGGTGCTGCTGAGGAAAAAGGTCGGCATAGGCTATGTGATGATGGCCGGTTCTGCGGCGCTCATCCTGATGTTCGGAATGGGGATTGGCGATATTTTCTCGACAATCAGGTATGCCGCTGTCAACCCGGTTACGATAGAACTGCTTCTTGCCCTGTCACTCATCAGGATGTTCGAGATAATACTCAGGGAAAAGGACGTGCTTTCGACCATGATGACTGCGGTGAAGGGGTTTTTCAGAAGCAGGAGGGCCGTCATTGTCTCGATGCCAATGCTTATCGGGATGCTGCCTTCACTTGGGGGGGCCTATTTCTCGGCCCCGATGGTGCAGGAGGCCACTTCGGGGCTGAAGATGAGTCCTGAGGAAAAGGCCTTCGTCAACTACTGGTTCAGGCACCCGTGGGAATACGTGCTGCCGCTTTACCCGGGCATTTTGCTGGCTGCCGCGGTGACCCATATTCCTCT
>JBJKOV010000283.1:0-2901 GCA_046707105.1 Thermodesulfovibrionales bacterium | reverse complement strand
TCTTGAATTTCTCCTCTTTTACGACTTTTATCTCCTCCTCGAGGTCCCGCTGCAGTCTCTGGATATCCTCTTCCTCTATGTCCTTCGCCCTGCCGTCCTTCGCGATTCCCTTCCTCGAAAAAATCCTCACATCGACGACAGTACCCTCAATCCCAGGGGGAACATAGAGACAGCTTTCCTTGACCTCTTCAGCCTTTTCTCCAAAGATGGCCCTGAGCAGTTTCTCCTCCGGGGTCAGCTGGGTCTCGCCCTTTGGCGTTACCTTGCCAACCAATATATCTCCGGGTTTGACTTCAGCCCCGATTCTGATAATGCCGCTCTCATCGAGGTCTTTCAGCGCTTCTTCGCCGACATTTGGGATATCCCCGGTTATCTCTTCAGATCCGAGCTTGGTCTCCCTCGCTTCCACCTCAAACTCCTCTATATGGATCGAGGTGTACACGTCCTCCTTGACCAGCCGTTCGCTCAGAAGTATGGCGTCCTCAAAATTGTAACCGCCCCACGGCATAAAGGCGACAAGCACGTTCTGGCCGAGGGCGAGCTCCCCGAAGTCAGTTGACTGCCCGTCAGCAAGGATATCGCCCTGTTTCACCTCATCGCCCACATCCACCACCGGACGCTGGTTGATGCAAGTTGCCTGATTTGACCTCTGAAATTTTACCAGGCTGAAAATATCTACTCCTCCATCGTCGCCCGTCGTCCTCACGACGATACGGGAGGCGTCCACACTCTCGACCGTCCCTTCTCTCCTGGCAAGCACGAGGGCTCCCGAATCTCTTGCCGCTACGAACTCCATCCCCGTTCCCACCAGAGGGGCATTAGGCTTCAGCAAAGGAACAGCCTGTCGCTGCATATTTGATCCCATGAGAGCCCTGTTGGCGTCGTCATTCTCGAGAAAAGGTATCAGTGCCGCTGAGATCCCCACCACCTGTTTAGGGGAAACGTCCATGTAGTTTACCTCTTGGGGAGTAACGATCCTGAAGTCGCCGCCTTCCCTCGCCGAAACAGCCTCGCCCACGAGGTTACCCTTCTTGTCCAGGGGTGACGTGGCTTCTGCAATGATAAACCTCTCGCCTTCTATCGCCGAGAAATACTGTACATCTCCCGTCACCCTTCCGTTGACAACCTTCCTGTAAGGCACCTCTATAAAGCCGTAGTCGTTCACCCTCGCATAGGACGCCAGCGAAGTGATAAGCCCGATATTCGGGCCTTCCGGTGTTTCGATCGGGCATATCCTGCCGTAATGGGTGGGATGCACGTCCCTCACCTCGAATCCGGCCCTCTCTCTCGTAAGACCGCCCGGCCCCAAAGCCGAAAGCCTCCTCTTATGGGTAATCTCCGACAGCGGATTGGTTTGATCCATAAACTGGCTCAGCTGACTGGAACCGAAAAATTCCTTCACAGCCGCCATAACGGGCTTCGAATTGATGAGATCATGCGGCATCGCCGTCTCCAGTTCCGTCAGCGTCATCTTCTCTTTGATGGCCCTCTCCATCCTGACCAGCCCGATGCGGAACTGGTTCTCCAGAAGTTCGCCGATCCCCCGGATCCTCCTGTTGCCGAGATGGTCGATGTCATCGACTTCGCCCTTGCCTGTTCTGAGGTTCAGGATATACCTCACAATTTCGATGATATCCTTATCCGTAAGGACCTTGGTTTCGAGCGTCACGTCCAGTCCGAGCCGCTTGTTGAGCTTCAACCTGCCAACGGGGGACAGATCGTATCTCTTGGGGTCGAAGAACAACCCGCTGAACAGGTCCTTCGCAGCCCTTATCGTAGGCGGCTCCCCCGGCCTCAGTTTCTTGTAAATCTCTATCAGAGCCTCCTCCTGCGTGCCCACCTTATCCGAAAGCAGAGTGTCACGAAGGGAAGAAAGATAATGGACGTTGTCTATAAAAAGCATATTCAGCATATCTATTTTCAAAGAGAGGACCTTATTGAAGATGTCTTCAGTCAACACCTCATTGCCTTCCAAAATAACCTCTCCTGTAGTTGGATCGATGATGTCTTTTAATGTGATCCTTCCGACGATTTCCTCTTTTGTAACGGGAATCGTCTTGATTTGGGCCGCTTCCATCTTTCTGAGGGCGCCTTTCGTGATCTTGCTGCCCTCTTTCACGATTACTTCCTTGGTGGAAGGGTCAATGATATTCGTCACCGATTTGAGGCCGGCCAGTACCTGGCTCACTGTTATGGAAAAATCTCCGGCCCCTTTCAGAATTATCGTATCAACCGGGTAAAAAGTCTTCAGGAGGTCTTCGTTTGAATAGCCCAGTGCCTTGAGCACTATGGTAGCCGGCAGCTTTTTCCGCCTGTCGATACGCACATAGAGGATGTCCTTGGTGTCGAATTCAAAGTCAAGCCACGAGCCGCGGGAAGGTATGACCCTCGCCGAATACAAAAGCCTTCCGCTGGCGTGTGTTTTCCCCTTGTCATGGCTGAAAAAGACGCCGGGTGAACGGTGCAACTGACTGACTACCACGCGTTCGGTCCCGTTGATGACGAACGTGCCCGTATCGGTCATCAGCGGCATTTCTCCGATGTACACCTCCTGCTCCCTCGATTCTTTCAATTTCTTCTTGCCGCCGGGATCCATTTCGAATTGGTTGAGCTTTACGTTTATCTTGATCGGCGCCGCATACGTCGTGCCCTTCTGAAGGCACTCCCTCACAGAGTATTTCGGCTCTCCCACCGAATACCCGATGAATTCGATCTCGGCGGTCTCGTTATAGTCAGAGATCGGAAATACGCTGAGGAACGCAGCCTGCAGCCCTGATTCTTCCCTCTTCTCCATGGAAAGATCCCGCTGCAGAAACTTATCATACGACCTCTTCTGTATCTCAATAAGATTAGGGACTTCCAGGAACTGGGGAACTTTCCCGAAATCCATTCTTTTTCTTA
>JBJKOV010000282.1:0-2481 GCA_046707105.1 Thermodesulfovibrionales bacterium | reverse complement strand
TCTACCAGGAGCAGGTGATGAGGATAGCCAACAAGCTGGCGAACTTCTCGCTCGGCCAGGCGGATATACTCAGGAAGGCGATGGGTAAGAAGAACGCCGCGGCCATGGCGAAGCAGAAGGAGCATTTCGTTGCAGGGGCAAAGTCAAACGGCATATCCGAGAAAAAGGCCGAGCGCATCTTCGACCTGATGGAGCTGTTCGCGGAATACGGGTTCAACAAGTCCCACTCCGCCGCATACGCCTATGTGTCTTTTCAGACGGCATATCTGAAGGCCCACTATCCTGTAGAGTTTATGGCAGCGACGCTCAGTACGGACATGAACGATACGGACAAGATCGTGAAATCCATAAACGAGTGCCGAAAAATGAAGGTGGAGATGCTGCCGCCCGATATAAATCTTTCGGGGAGGGAATTCACGGTCATCGGGAACTCTATCAGGTTCGGGCTCGAAGCGGTGAAAGGGGTCGGCGCGGCGGCCATAGAATCCATCATAGACGTCCGTAAGGAAGGGGGGGCTTTCCTGTCCGTAAGTGATTTCATAGATCGCGTCGATACGCGCAAGGCAAATAAAAAGGTGCTGGAGAGCCTCGTGAAGGCCGGTGCCTTTGATTCCATGGGCGTGTCTCGGGCCGCTGCAATGAAGACCGTTTCCGATGTCCTGAACGGCGGCAGGATGAAAAACCCCGGGCAGCCGAGCATCTTCGGGGACGAGTTGCCTGAACAGGCGGCGGCTGTGGAAGAGTGGGAAGAGGCCGACGTGCTCAAAAATGAGAAGGAAGCGCTTGGATTCTATATCACCGGTCATCCACTTACGAAATATGAAAAGATGCTCGGCAGGCTGGGCGCCGGGAAGACATCCGGCCTGGAGAATGCCGCAGACAAGGAAGAGGTGGTCGTGGGAGGCATAATCAGGGCCCTGAAGAAGAAGAACGTAAAGTCCACTGGCGACATGATGGCCTACGTTACACTGGAAGACGACGAAGGCAGCGTTGAGGTGATCGTGTTCCCCGAATTGTACAAAAAAACAAACGGTCTCCTTGCGAAGGATGAGATTGTACTGGTGAAAGGGAACATAGACAAGGACGAGAAGGGCGTCAGGGTGAGGGCGAGGGAGGTCTCCAGGCTTGAGGAAGCCGGGAGGCAGTCGGTCCGCAAGCTGGAGCTGTCAATCGAAGATACCGCTGCATGCAGCGGAAAACTTCCGGAGATAAGAGAAGTGGTCGACCGGTTTCCCGGAGAGGTGCAGTTCTATCTGAAGATACGACTGAACGGGACCCAGACGATAATCGCTACCGGCTGCCGCATACGGCCGGACCGGGAACTGGTCAGCACACTTGAGGATGTGGTTGGGAAGGGGACGGTGACTGTTTCGTGATAAAGAATTACCTGGACTTTGAAAAACCGATCGAAGACCTTGAACTGAAGATAGAAGAGATGAAGAGGATCTCCGACGGCAAGGACGTCAACCTCTCGGGTGAAGTGAAGAAACTCGAAAAGAAGGTGAAGGAGCTCAGCACCGAGATATTTTCGAAGCTTACCCCCTGGCAGAAAACTCAGCTGGCCAGACATCCCGACAGGCCATATGCCCTTGACTACATCGGTCTTATTGCGGAGGATTTTGTCGAACTCCACGGGGACAGGAGATTCGGAGACGACAAGTCTATTGTGGGAGGCATAGCGAAGATAAAAAACACCCCGGTAGTTATCATCGGCCATCAGAAGGGACGAGGAACGAAGGAGAGGATCCGCCGCAACTTCGGGCAGCCCCACCCAGAGGGTTACAGAAAGGCACTGAGGCTGATGGAGCTTGCCGAGAGATGCAAAAAGCCGGTGATTACGCTGGTGGATACCCCGGGGGCATATCCTGGCATCGGCGCGGAGGAGAGGGGGCAGGGTGGTGCGATAGCCGAGAATCTCATGCAGATGTCCCGGCTGAGGACCCCGATCATATCGGTGGTGATCGGCGAAGGGGGCAGCGGCGGGGCATTGGCCCTGAGTGTGGCGGACAGACTCTACATGCTCGAGCACTCCGTATATTCAGTGATATCTCCGGAGGGCTGCGCGGCAATTCTCTGGAAGAAGAACGGCGACCTCAACTCCGAGGATTTTTCGAGGGCGGCGGACGCCCTGAAGATTACCGCGCAGGACCTTCTGCGCTTCAAGATCATCGACGATATAATACCCGAACCTGTGGGCGGGGCACACAGGAGCGCCGAGCAGGCCGCACGAAGCATATCCGACAGGATATTGGCGGCACTGGAGGAACTTAAAGTCAAGACGCCGGCCAAGCTGATCGAGGAAAGATATAAGAGGCTGAAAAGGATGGCCAGCGTGGTCAGCGAGACCGAATAAAAGTGTCAGTGTCAGTCGTCAGTGTCAGTAACGGAAACCGGGAGAGGTGATCCATAACGCATACGTGCGGAGCGTAAGCGGTATTCAACTGACACTAATCACTGACACTGACACTAAGTAATACGGAG
>JBJKOV010000281.1:0-1600 GCA_046707105.1 Thermodesulfovibrionales bacterium | reverse complement strand
TGTCCTTCCACTGACTCAGCCTTCTCGCTACAGGCAGAAATGTTTCGATGCCTTTTTTCGTTAACTCTCCGCGGGCCACAAATTCGTGTCTTGACTTCACATAGACGGCATACCAGTTGTTCATCGTCCCTCCTGCTCTAATCAGGCAATGAAGCAAGAGCTTTGCCAGAGTCGGATGTATGACGCAGAAAAAAATTGAAAGCGCCCAATTAACCTTTAAAAAGAACGAAGCTGAGCTTTAATAAGCAGAAACTTCGAAAAAGAATGGGCGGTCCGTCGCTCGGGGCGGGATTTCCGGGAACCCCAACAGTTCTGTATCCGTTGGGACACGGTTTTGAAGCCGCCGGTTGTGTCTCAAGGATACATTGACGGGCCAGGATATGTTTTCATTGGATACATCTTTTGCCTTGTATCGGGCAGGTCTATCGCTTTTATGGCAGGCAGGCCCGGATCTTCATTGACGGAAACCGGCGTCCGTTCTGGTAATTCACTCTCTATAAAAGGCGGTTGACCACAGAGAAGCATGGATGAAAACGCGCACTGGCTGCGTCCAGGGCGGGAGGCCGGTTGACAGAATCCCGGGATCCAGTTCAGTCATTCCAGGTCATGACTCCATCCCGTCAACCGCGGCGGCGGGGGCAAAATATAAAATGCTCAGCGCCATAGCGACAACCTAAAATAGAATTACATGAGCACTTGCCGCTGCGCCGAACAAAACCAAAGGCACAAGGTATTTTTCGCAATTCAGTCTTTTATACAATGCCTTTCTTGATATCCCCAGCACCTTGGCCACTTTTGACTTGTTCCCGTTATACTGATCGAGAGCATTCTTTATAGCCTGCAGCTCCATCTCCTTCAGCGTCGTTTTCGGACTCGCTTTCAGCGCAGGCCCGGCCTTGGGACTTAACTCATTGGGAAGTTCCGCCGGGGTGATATTTTCGCCACTTGTCAGCACAACCGCCCGTTCAATGACATTTCTCAACTGTCTTATATTTCCGGGCCACGGATATTCATACAACGCGCTCATGGCCTCATCCGAGGCCCCCAGCCTCTTATTCTCCCTGACGGTGAATTCCTTCATAAATTCCTGCACCAGCAGGGGAATGTCGTCCCGCCTTTCCCTCAGCGGAGGCAACTGTATGGTAATCACGTTTATGCGGTAGAAAAGGTCTTCTCTGAACCTCTTCCCCTCTATCTCGGTCCTGAGATCGCGATTGGTCGAGCATACCAGCCTGAAGTCCACCTTGATCGTCTTATTGCTCCCAAGCCGTACGATCTCTTTTTCCTGCAGAATCCTTAGTAACTTTGCCTGCAGGGGCAAATCAAGTTCGCCGATCTCGTCAAGGAACAGCGTTCCGCCGGAGGCCTCTTCAATTCTGCCTATCCTCCTGCAAAGAGCGCCTGTGAAGGCGCCCCTTTCGTGGCCGCAGAGTTCCGACTCCATAAGTTCCTTCGGTATTGCGGCGCAGTTGACGGCAACAAAGGGTTTGTCTTTTCTCACGCTCCTGTAATGGAGCCACCTGGCGACAAGCTCCTTCCCTGTTCCTGTCTCGCCGCAGACAAGGACGCTGCTTCCGGAGTTCTTGACCGCTCCCATCGT
>JBJKOV010000280.1:0-5384 GCA_046707105.1 Thermodesulfovibrionales bacterium | reverse complement strand
ATTTGATAGTAAGCGCGGCAACGCTCGTCTTCCCGGTGCCGCCCTTTCCTGCAAAGGCAATTACATATGCCATGTCACACCTCTCGCTTTATTTTTCCGGTCAGTATTTATTATATCTTTTTTGCGGCTTGAGGGTTAACCTCACAGTTGTCACCGAGAAAGATGGATGAGGCCGCTTCCCCCTTTTACTGAGACTGCCGGCGGTGGTAGAATACATGAACTCGCGGAAAGGAGATCTTATGCTGCCATTCTTTTTACAGGCCAAAACGATATCCGATGCCTGGTTTCAGCTTATCTACAATATCTTCGACCATTCGTATGAGCAGAAGATACAGAGGGGTTCCTTCGAAAAGGAGCAGTACAGGCTCCAGTATCCGGGCATCGCGGTGTTTATCGAACACCCCGGGGAGGATATCGTGCCCGTCATGCCCCCCGGCTCGACAATCCCGGCCCCCACGACAATTGAATATATAGAGGACTATTTTGCCAACTACCTGATGGACCCTCAGCTTTCCGAGAACGAGACTTACAAATATGCAAGCAGGATCCACTATCCGATGCCTCAGGGAGGGACCCAGCTGGGTCGCGTAATTGATATGCTCAGGGATACCCCTCTCACAAACCAGGCGATAGTCGAGATAGGGTCTCCCGAGGACAACGACGTATGCATCGGCAACGACGGCAAGCTCGACCCGCCGTGTCTGAGGCTTCTTGATTTCAAGGCCGTCCCTGACGGAGGAGACCTGGCCCTCACCGTCACCTGCTATTTCCGGTCATGGGACTTGTGGGCCGGTTTTCCGACCAACCTGGGAGGAATCCAGCTCCTCAAGCACTATGTAGCCGGGGAAACGGACCTCAAGGACGGCCCGATGTACTGTTACAGCGCAGGGGCGCACATTTATGGCTATCAGGAAGACATCGCCAGGTTAAGGACATTAAAGCCGAAGAAACCCTGATCGCGCCGGCTTGATTTCAGACGGTTGAGGGATCATCTCAACAGCGTATTCATAAACCGGTATGTCAAACAGGGACAGGCCTGCAGTAACCTTATTCGATTCGGCCGCGTCGGGTGCCGATGCTGTTCAGGACACTGGTCTCCGAGACCGGGCTCGTTCTGGCCCTACCATCGTAGGGTTGACATAAGGCTGAAGGGGATGCAAATTATAAACGAAAGGGGAAAGCCTTGGGAAAGAAAATAGTGATAGCCGATGACAGCCAGTTTTTTCTGATATCTCTGGGACTGCTTTTGAAGAGGTTGGGATTTCGCGTCATCCCTGCTAAAAACGGTGAAGCCGCGCTGGAGATAGCGAAAGTGTCTGAACCACATCTCATCATGCTCGACGTCAATATGAAACCGACCGACGGAATCTCGGTCCTCAGCCGCCTTAAAGAGGATGAGCATATCTCACACATTCCCGTGATTTTTCTGTCCTCGGTTTCCGACAGGGAAGTAATCCGGACCTGCACGAAGCTTGGCTGTTCGGACTATCTGCTGAAGCCTTTAAAAGTACGTGAACTGTATGACGCCATTCAGAACTGTTTCTTTTCCGCGAAGGGTACAAACAGGAGGCATTTGAGGACTGCGTTCAACAAGAAGATCTCTCTTTCCCATGACGGAAAAAGTTATGAACTGTACTCGGAAAGTCTCTCCGGCGGCGGGATATACCTGAGGAAGAGTGTTCCCCTGCCTGTCGGCTCCAGGGTAGAGATGGTTCTGCCGCTGAATGACGCCGGCATACACGTATGCGGCTCCGTAATTTATACGAGAGAGCTTTTCACCCATTCCTTCGAACTCCCCCCCGGCATGGCCGTAGAATTCAAGGGACTTACCCGGACCGAGCAGCAGGCCTTAGACGACCACATAGAAAATCTGCTCGCCCACGACACCTCGGAGGAGCCCGAGATATCACAGGACCTGCAGAATCCAGGATAATAATAAGCCCCGCAACCCTTATTATCGCAGTCTGCGCCTCCACCTTATCCATGTCGGGGAACAGCGGCCTTCGGCATCTTAATATTGCAAAACGTCGGCCATATATGGAAATATGTATAGTGCTATGAAAAAAACGGCTCTTATTCTTGTCGTCGTACTTTTTACGGCCTTTCCGCTCTTTGCCGAGAAAGTGTCACAAGTCTCTCTGCGGTTCGCCAGCCGGGGTGACCGCACCAGGATCGTCCTGGAGTCCGATGACGAATCTGTAAACGGTGCTTCCGCCGCTGCATCCACCTCCGGGATACGGGTAACTTTCCCGTCGGAATTCGAAATCAGGAAACCGGATAATTTCAACTTCGGAATCGTAAAAGAAGGCCGTTCCATGACGATAAACCTGAGAGACGTCACAGACGTAAAAATGTTAAAACTCAAGTCCCCAGCCCGCCTCGTCTTCGATCTCGCCCAGGGCCGGCCGCCAATGGGCGCAGGTGTGCCGCAGGTATCTCCTTCCGGAGAGCAGGGCACTGTAAAACAGCCGGGACAGAAGAGCATCAAGGATCTCTTCCAGAACCTGCTGCAGAAGACGCCTGCAAAGCCGCAGCTCAGGGTAATAGTCATAGATTCGGGACACGGCGGCTACGATTACGGAATAGTCACACAGGATTCCAAGGAAAAAGACGTAGACCTTACCCTCGCCAGGGCGCTGAATGCCGCTTTCTTAAAGCAGGGCAAAACAGCGTTCCTCACCCGAAAATCCGACCAGTCGGCCTCAATAGCCGAAAGGGTAAATTTTGCCAACGGGAAGAAGCCGGATCTGTTTATCAGCATCCATGCATCCTCGTCCACCGACAGATTCGCCGTTTACGTATCGACTGTGAATGATCTGAATGTGGATCCCGTTACCAAGCAGTACAGCATGTTTTCTGCACAGAACAAGTATTTCGACGAGAGCAGAAAGATAGCGCATGCCATAGGCGAGTCGCTCAAGAATGAATTCGGGAACACAGTGGTTATAAGGGAATTGCCGCTCCCGATTCTCTATTCGATGAACGCCCCTGCCGTGCTTATAGAATATCCTTCCCTGGATCTGTTCGGCCGGGCGCAGTCAATGCAGAACAAGTTCGCATCCTCGGTTGCAGACGGGATATCGGCGTATGAAAACAGGTAAACTCGGAAGCCCGGGATTCTGGGTCTCCCTGCTTCTCGTTTTGTGCATTGCGGGGGGCGTTGCCGGCTACCTCCTTTTCAATCGTTACTACCAGCTGGAAAAAAGGCCCTCCTCTGTCGGAGTCGTGCCTGCCGGGAGCGCACAGGAGGAAGACCTCTTCAACCTGAGAATGTTCTATCCTGTGGGGGAACATTTGCAGATGGTCGAAAAAATACTTCCGAGGAGGACAAAGGAGTCGGCGATCACCGAGGCGGTGATAGAGGAATATTTCAAGGGACCGGGAGAGGGCCAGACCTCCTGCATACCCCAGAACGTCAAACTTCTCGGCCTCTACAAGGGTGCAGACCAGGTCCTGTACGTTGACCTTTCCGATGAACTCCGCCGGAACTTCCAGGGCGACGCACTCCAGGAATATCTGCTCCTGCGGGGACTCTACGAAAGCCTCATCTCGAACCTGCAGGACATAAGCGACATTAAAGTCCTTGTGGAGGGCAGGGAGATTGAAACGCTCGGCGGACACGTTTATCTGAAGTATAGCCTTAAAAACGCTGTTTCATACGAGTACAAGGGAGACGAGGAGATTTCCGTTGAATAGGGGTGATCTCCCCGTCGGCATATTCGATTCCGGCATAGGCGGCCTCACAGTCCTCAAGGAACTTCTCGCCGTTCTTCCGAACGAAAGCACCATCTACCTCGGAGACACTGCCAGGGTGCCTTACGGTATACGCTCCGCCGGGACCGTAACGACATACTCATTCGAAAATACGCGGTTCCTCTTTTCCATGGGGATCAAACTGCTCGTCGTGGCATGCAATACCGTTTCCGCAATCAGCATCGATGCTATACGTGCATCGGTCGGGATCCCGGTGGTTGGGGTTATTGAACCCGGGGCGAGGGCCGCGGCAGCCGCAACCAGGAACAATAAAATCGGCGTGATCGGAACGGATGCGACCATCCGAAGCGGTTCCTACACCAGGGCGATAAAGGCCGTGAACAGCTCCATAGAGGTCTTCAATCTGCCCTGCCCGCTCTTTGTACCCCTGGTTGAAGAAGGCTGGACGGACGGCGCCATAGTTGAATTGACTGCGGAGAGGTATCTCCGGAATATCAAAGACAAGGGGATTGATACGCTTGTGCTCGGCTGCACCCATTACCCGCTTCTCAAGGATGTTTTGTCGAAGATAATGGGGAATGGTGTGGTACTTATAGATTCCGCCATAGAGACGGCGCGGGATATAAGGAGCAGGCTCGAAGATCTTTCCCTGCTGCGGGAACGGGAAGACGGTGCGCTGCGCGAGTTTTACGTGACCGATTCCCCGGAGCGGTTTGTGACCGTGGGTGAGCGCTTCCTCGGGAAACGAATTGACTACATTAAAAAAATTGAACTGAACCCGGAGGTATAAGGAAATGCGCCCAGACGGCAGGAAGAACAACGAATTGAGGAAAGTGGCAATCACCAGAAACTTCATCGGCACGGCGGAGGGGTCCGTGCTCATAGAACTCGGAAATACGCGCGTCATCTGCACCGCCTCCATCGAGGAGAGAGTCCCGCCCTTTCTGAAGGACCAGAACAGGGGGTGGGTCACGGCGGAGTATTCCATGATTCCCAGGGCCACTCAGACCAGGATGCTGAGAGAATCGACGGCAGGCAGGGTCGGCGGAAGGACCCACGAGATACAGAGACTCATCGGGAGGTCACTCAGGTCGGTAGTAGACATGGGCATCATGGGACAAAGGACGATATGGGTAGATTGCGACGTAATACAGGCCGACGGCGGCACCCGGACTGCGGCCATAAGCGGGGCCTTTATCTGCGTGGGCGATGCCTTCGACTACGCCGTCCGCAGAGGGTTGATGATAAAGAATCCCCTGAGGGACTACCTTGCTGCCATAAGTGTCGGGATAGTAAACGGCGAACCGGTCCTCGACCTCTGTTACAAGGAAGACAGCTCAGCGGATGTCGACATGAACATTGTGATGACCGGCAGCGGGGACCTCGTGGAAATCCAGGGCACTGCCGAAGGTAATCCTTTTTCTTCGAAAATGCTGGACACAATGCTTGGACTCTCCAGGGAAGGCATCGACAAACTGGTCTCCCTGCAGAAAGACCTGATACCGGATATTCCCCGTCCCGTGGTCGTCTGATATACCTTCCCCTTCTCCGACAAAAGCTGAAAATAACTTTTTTTATGTGGTAGAATAGATGATAACTCCGGAGGATAAATTTGAATATCTATAGAAGCCTCTTCATATGGGTCCTTATAGGATTGATGATAATCCTTC
>JBJKOV010000279.1:0-3490 GCA_046707105.1 Thermodesulfovibrionales bacterium | reverse complement strand
CGTTAGCCCCACTTCTCCTGCCTCCTTGACCTGTTTCAAGAAGGGTATTTTGACTGTTCATTTCGTGTAGATTCCTTACGTGAGGCAACGATTCTACTTTATATAGATTTTTGATGAGGCAATGCGGGGGTTAGAATTATTAAGCGGCGATGTAGTAGAATTAAGGTCGAATAATACCGCCTCCTTCCGGAGTTCACGCGGCAGTAAGGTTTTTGAATCTACCCGGCCACGCGAAGCAAATCAAGCGGCTGCAGGCAACTTCGGGTTTCCCTTGCGCCCGAGCCGACCGGCCGGACGGGTCGTGTATATTCCCGGCTCACAGGACAGCACCGGCCCTATCGCGGCCGTATTAACAGACTATTGACAGGAGATGATCATGGGTTTAAGTATAGGCATCGTCGGCCTCCCTAATGTGGGAAAATCGACACTATTCAATGCGCTCACAAGGGCCCAGAATGCGGCTGCCGCAAATTACCCTTTCTGTACCATTGAACCTAACAAGGCAATTGTTGCGGTTGCCGACAAGCGGCTGGACCAGTTGTCGGATATTGTAAGACCTCAAAGAGTGCAGAACGCGGTAGTGGAGTTTACAGACATTGCCGGACTTGTCAGGGGAGCTTCAAAAGGTGAGGGGCTCGGCAACCAGTTCCTTTCGCATATCAGGGAAACTGCGGCGATTGTGCATGTCGTGAGATGTTTTGAAAGCGAATCGATTATCCACGTCGACGGAGCTGTCGATCCGCTGCGCGATATAGAGGTTATCAACACGGAGCTGGTCCTCGCCGATATCCAGACACTCGAAAACAGGATGACACGTCTTGATAAGCAGGCCAGAGGGGACAAAAAAGCTCAGCCCCTGCTCGATATGGCAAGGAAGGTGGTCGACCATCTTAACTCCGGCAGACCTGCCGCAAGTTTCGGGGAACGGGGATCAGAGACATTCCTGGAGCTCACCAGGGAAATAAGTCTTATCTCCCTGAAACCCGTGATTTACGCGGCCAATGTTGACGAAGACGGCCTTGCCGTGGATAACGAACATGTTAAGGCTGTACGTAAGTTTGCAGCGGAGCAGGGTTCTGAGTCGGTGAAGATCTGCGCGAAGATCGAGGAGGAGATGGCCGGGCTGAGCGACGGGGAGCGCGATGAATTTCTCGAGGCGCTCGGCGTATCCGAAGGCGGGCTCGACCAGATAGTCAACCACGGTTATCATGCACTCGGGCTGATAAGTTATTTTACGGCCGGGGTAAAAGAGGTCCGGGCCTGGACAATCGAACGCGGATGGAAGGCGCCGAAGGCCGCCTCCGTGATCCATGATGATTTTGAACGCGGGTTTATACGGGCCGAGGTGATCGCTTATAACGATTTTGTCGCCCACGACGGGGAAGCCGGAGCACGCAATGCAGGCAAACTTCGCACGGAAGGCAGGGACTATCTCGTCGCCAACGGCGATGTAATGCATTTTCTTTTTAACGTGTAGGACCTCTGTTCTGCTAAAATATTTGTGATGACTCATGCAAGAAAATATATTCACCTGCCTGTGACTGACTATGAACGGCAATAAGATATGTCCTGACTGCGGAGCCGAGTACCTCCCCCACGTCGATAAATGCGCTGACTGCGGTGCGGCCCTCCTCCTGCCCGGAGAGTATGAGAAGGCTCAGGAGGAAAAGAAACGGCTCATGGAGAAGGCGATCGAGGATGAGGTCATGGTCAGGGAGGGTGATCTGGACTGGATGGATGAACTGTATGCAGTCCTCATCGATGCCGGCATACCCTGCACCGTCCGTTCCAATGCAGGCTGCACGAAGAGCTGCTGCGGCGACAAATGCCGTCTGGTCGTGGCGCCGGAGGACTTTGAGCGGGCGCAGGAGCACATTGAGAAATACTTCGTGGAGATGCATCCGGAGATCCGCGCCTCCAACGAGCTTGTCAGCGCGGGCAAATGCCCGGCCTGCGGATCCCCTGTCGCCCCGGGCGACAGCGAGTGCCCGGATTGCGGCCTGATGCTCGTCATTATCGAGGAAGAGGAAGGTTAGCCGGCCCTAAACCGCGAGTTTGCCGTTGTGAAACAGCCGGGGAAATTGGGATATAATTGTAGCATGAAGCGCGTTTCCCGCATCCTGATCGTCCTCCTGGTCATATCGTGTTCAGCCGGGGTTTCCTCTGCCGCCGGTACCACCGCCTCCACTGAAGATGCCCAATCCCTTGTCACGAAGATTATCGCCGCCTACGGCGGGAAGAGCGTTATCGAGGGGATTAAGAGCGTATACGCCGCCGGAAACATCGAGGCATTCATGCGCCGGGACCGCGGCACGTATGAAGTCTGTTTCAAGAGGCCTCGCAAGCTCCGGGTGGACACCAAGTACCGGCAGTCTTCAGAAACGAGGATTTTAAACGGCGACGCCGGTTACAGGGGGATGGACGGCCTTCCCCTTTCGCGGGCAGATGGCGACAGCCTCTTGGCAATGGTGTACCAGTATAAACACTTCGACCTTCCCTGCGGCCTTCTGAAAGGCGCTTACTCGGTCAGTGTGAAGGGGAAAGAGGACCTCGACGGAAAGCCTGCGGAGGTCCTGCATCTGACAGACAGAGAGGGCCCCCCGATGGACGTCTATGTCGATGCCCATACCTTTTTCATCGTAAAGGTCACCGGTTATTTCACGGTAGCAGAGGGCCGGTCAACCGCTCTGTCGGCTGTGTTTTCCGACTTCAGGAAGGTCGACGGCACCGTCTTCCCGTTTAAGATTACGAATTATGCCGGCGGTTACAGGATAGCGGAGACAAAGATGAATGTATACAGGATCAATCCGCCGATTCCGGATTCCCTCTTTGAGCCCTGACCCTCTTCTTCGCCATAGTCACGCAGTATAGGCCCCTGCCGTCCGACGCGGGCGCGAAGCAGGCATTGTCCGAGCCGCACTCAGCGGGACGACGGTCGCCCTCCCTGCGGCCGCGGAGAAGTCGGCTATGATCTTTGCTATATCCTCCGTCCCTGCGGCCCGGCACCCGGGACTGCCCCCCTCCGACGGTCCGACCGGCTCAAGGCCGGCGCCGGGATTTGCGGCGCAACCACCGTGGACAAGCTGAAGGGCTGTCCTCCCTCCCTCAGCATGCACGGCCGCGGCCATCCCCCGGAGTCCGGCAAGCAGACTGTCGTCGCATGCCCCCAGCTGGCCGAAATTGGACCGGCCCTCAGGACTGACAAAGGCGTAGCTTGTGATGATCAACCCTACCTCTCCCCTGGCCAGTTCGGCCATCATCTCCGTCAGCCTGCGGGTGACTGAGCCGTCCTCTGCCGCCATCCCCTCCCATGTTGCCGACCGCACGAACCTGTTTGCCGTCTCCATGCCGTTTATAATGGTGCGATCGAAAAGTTCAGCCATTTGAATCCTCCTGAAGGTATTCCATTCTCATTCACAGTGTATCATACGGACCCTGCAATCGAAGGGGACCACCCTTATTTTATGCCGACGTTCATAACCAGCAGAAC
>JBJKOV010000278.1:0-2047 GCA_046707105.1 Thermodesulfovibrionales bacterium | reverse complement strand
GCTGCACATCCTTATCCTCGGGACATCAGGGGCGAAGGTCTCCTCCTCGAGAAGAGTCCTGAGTTTCTTCAGGTCATCTATCGAATTTAGTTTACCCATCGTCTATTTCCCCTTAATCGTCTTTATTAATTCGTTCACCTTTTTCGGATTGAGGTCGCCTTCAACCTCATCGTTGACCGTGACGACAGGCGCCAGGCCGCAGCATCCCACGCAGCCGACGGTCTCCAGGGTCAGAGACATGTCTTCAGTCGTCTCACCCTCTTTGATCCCGAAACTCTCTTCTATCTTTTCGAGGACCTTGCCTGCTCCCCTGACGTGGCAGGCGGTGCCCAGACATACGCATACTACATTCCTGCCCCTGGGTTTAAAGTAGAAGTGCTTGTAGAAGGACGCCGTGCTGTAAACCTCTGAAAGAGGCAGGTTGAGCTTCTTGGCGAGGTCCTTCAACACGTCCTCCGGCAGATAATTATGTTCCTTCTGGATGTTCTGCAGGGCATGGATCAGCACACCCCTCTTCTTCTGCTCCCCGGTCAGGACCTCCCCGACGTTTCCTATCTTCTCATCCACATTTATTTCAGCTACGTTCATCTAACCTCCAAAAGCCGCAAATAGTAAATAGTGACCTCATAAAACCTCTTTCCTTTGTCCGTCATTCCGGCTTGCCTGCCTGCCGGTAGGCAGGTCCGGAATCTTTCCGAGGCTCTCAGAAGGATTCCCGACTCGCTGCGCTTGCGGGAATGACAGCAATTTACAGGCAGATCCTATAAAACTCACTAGCCGCCCTTTCACGATTCACGTTTCTTAATATATTCCGATGTGCGGCTTTGCCACCTTCTCGATCTCGCGGCGCGCCGCCATGTCCATGAGCACCCTCTCGCCGCCGAACTTGCCGGGCTCGTACTTTCTGAGTTTCAGCCTTTCCCTTGCCTGGTCGATGTAATCGAGGGCCATGCTCAGGATTTTTTCCGGATCAGGTTCAAAGTGAAGAGCACCCATAAACCTCTCGAACCAGACCTCTGTCATAATCCTTGTCACCTCTTCACTGGCCTCCACCGGCGATTCACCGCCGAATATGACCGGCACGCCGGAAGCGGCGAAATAGCATCCGATAGCGATGGCCTTCTCGCTCATCCACTCCGGAGCGATACCGACGGCGGGCATGCCTCCTATCTCGTCGGAAAGGCCCCCTTCGGCAGCCATGGCGCTTGCGATGGTAAGGATCCTGGAGTTGTCGACGCACGCTCCCAAATGGAGTATCGGCGGTATGCCTATCGCTTCACACACCTCCCTTAGCCCCGGGCCCGCATTTTCCATCGCCATCTCCGGTGTGAGGTAACCGGCCGTTCCGCACGCAGCCGACCCGCATCCCGTAGAGACGATCAGCACGTCGTTCTTTATCAACTCCCTGGCCAGGAACGTATGCAGACCCGTCGACTGCACCCTGGGGTTGTCGCAGCCGGCCAGCCCGACCACCCCGCGTATCCTTCCGGCCATTATTGCATCGTTGAGCGGTCTGAAAGACGCCCTCCAGGTACCGCCCTGCATGTACTCTATGTACTCCTGGGAGAACCCGGCAATCACCGGGAATTTGTCGGTAATGTGGCTGCCTTCAGCCTTCCTGTTTCCATAATTGTCGATCGCCAGCTTCACGATCTCTTTCGCAACCTCGACCGCCCTGTGTTCGTCGAATTCGATATGGATCGCGCCGGGGATCTTCGCCTTTTCAGACGTCGTGATGACCTTCGTATGGAATTTTTTCGAAAGCTCCGCAATGGCCGGCATGATGCACTGGACATCAACCGTTATCGCGTCCACAAGGCCGGTCATTATCCCGAGTTCCTGGTTCGTAAAACCGCCCGCAGTAGGAATGCCGTGCCTCATGAGGACCTCGTTTGCCGTGCAGCACATACCGCCGAGGTTGATGCCCTTTGCGCCCTTGGACTGAGCGTATGCCACCATCTCCGGGTCTTGCGTCACATCGACCATGATCTCCGCAAGGAGCGGCTCATGACCGTGAACTATGAGGTTCACCTCGTCTTCCTTGAAT
>JBJKOV010000277.1:0-3079 GCA_046707105.1 Thermodesulfovibrionales bacterium | reverse complement strand
CTTAAACTTACCGCCTTGTTGTTCCAGTCTGTCGCATTTTCCTCCGAATAAGCCGGCGCTGCCGCAGAAACAAGTAATAAGAAACATGTCAGCAAAAATGCCGCAGCGATAAAATAATAAGAGTTTTTTCGTGTCACCGCTATCATCGTCTTGTTCGCCGGACCGGCAACCTGGTGAGATTCGAACAAAGTCACTTTATCCTCCTCAAAAAAGATCATTTTCTATTATGGCCCCGAGTCTTATATTATCATGATTGTCATAAAAAAATTATTTCCCCGGCCATTTGCTCAAGTCACAAACATTTTCGGCGTTCTCCCGTGGAAATAAGGGCATCGCGCCGAAAGCTCTCAGGGCGGCGCAGCGAATCCTAACCGTTTTCAATATTCCCGTCCGGGGGCAACGAGAGGGACTTGAGATATTCGTCAATGACATCCTTCGGCTTTCCGCACATTCTCGCTGTCCCATGATCCATCCATAGCGCGGTAGTGCCGACCGCCGCAATTTCGGCAACGTTGTGCGACACGATCACAATCGTCGTCCCCCTTTTTCGAAAAAGCCGCATTCGCTCATTGCACTTTGCCACGAACTGCTTGTCGCCCACAGAAAGGACCTCATCTACAATAAGAATATCGGGGTTCACCTCAGTTGCAATCGAAAATCCCAGCCTCGCCACCATGCCGGAGGAATAGCTTTTCAACGGGCTGTAAATGAACTCACTAAGCTCGGAAAAATCAACGATGGCCTTAAATTTTCCCCTGATCTCACCCCGGGAAAGCCCGAGCATCGATGCATTGAGATAAATATTCTCGGATCCCGTAAGCTCCTCGTCGAACCCTGCTCCGAGTTCGATGAGGGGGGCTATAGCCCCCTGAACGCGCACTCTGCCGCCGGTAGGGCGCAGGACCCCGGCAATGACCTTAAGAAGCGTGCTCTTCCCGGCACCGTTACGGCCTATGATACCGAAGGTTTCACCCTTCCTCACCGTCATACCGAGGTCCCGCAGCGCCCAGAAGTCCTCATAATCGTGCCTTTTCCCTTTCAATCTGTGGATAAGGTATTCCTGAAGGGTTTTGGGCCTCTCCTTGACAAGGCGGTAACGCACGGAAACGTCGCTTATTTCGATTACTGCGCTATCCATAGCCAATCTCGTTCATATCTATGATCTAAAGGTGGTATATGATCTTGTCCTTATTTATGCTGTAAAAGAACCAACCCACCGTCAAGGATGCAAGAGAAAAAAGAAAACCGTACAGCAAGTTCACGGCAATAGACGGAACGTCAAGGTACAGCGCCCCGCGGAAAATAGTCAAATAATAATACAAGGGATTCAGATGGATAACGAAAAGAAATTTCGTGGGTATGATCGAATCAGGATAGAATATCGGGGTCATATACATCCCCACCATCAGGAGTACATCATATATATAGATAGTATCGTGAAAAAAGACGGTCAGAGTCGAAAGCAGCAGGGCAACCCCGAACGAAAACAGTCCCACCAGGACGAGGGCAACGGGCAGAAGATACAGGCGGCCGCCGAGGTGGGTGTCAGTCAGATAAAAGATAAAAAAAAGGGGAACGAGAGAAAAAAGAAAATTGACCACCGCCGAAAGGATGACCGAAAGGGGAAAAACCGCTTTCGGAATATGGATCTTCTTGATGAGACCGCTGTTCGATATCAGGCTTACGACGGCGGTGGTTGTGCTCTGGGAAAAAAAATTCCAGAGGATGATGCCCGAAAGCAGATAGGAAGTATAGTTTGGCGTCTTCATCTTGAAGAGGCTCGAAAATACCATATTCAGCACGAGCATCATGAGCAGTGGGTTCAGCATGACCCATAAGAAGCCGAGGACCGACCTCTTGTAACGGACCTTAATGTCCCTCGTCACAAGGTTCCGCAGGAGTTCCTTGTATCTCAGGATCTCGAATATCTCGCTTGTATAAGCACCCATAGGCCGTTCCGGCAAGTATTATACCCCATCTCCCTGATCGTCCGCACCACAAATGCATGCACCTGTTATAAAAGGCCGGCGCTGTGATAAAATTTTATATGGCGCGAGGGATATGCAAGGGATACGGCTGGTAACCGGCAAGTGCGGGTCCTTCTGAATACAAAATTGCTCATGTGCTCCAACCGGGCGGGAATAGGCTTCTATGTTGACAACCTCTACAAAGAACTGCGGAAAGCGGGGATCGACGTTGTCCCCACGCTGGAGGACGGTTCTATCTCGCTTGTAAGATCGATCGGGAACTTATCATCGAGGATGAGGTCTGTTTTTGGAAAATTCTATCCTCCGTTTATCAGGCAGGCGGGAGATGCCGTCTATCGGCATCTCCACAAGAAAGATGCGTCTGTCACCAGGTACGACCTTTATCACGAAACCAGCCTCGACCCCATGCCTGAAATCAGCAGCAGGAGTGTTTGTAATGTCTACGACCTTTCTTTCATACGGTTCCCGGAGCTTTTCGTCGAGGGTTTTGCGAAAACCGCGACGACCAATCTGCGGGAAACCGCATCCGTATCCGAGAGGGTAATCGTGAACACCCGTTTTATCGGGGACGAAGCTGTCGATATCCTGAATATTCCGCCGGACAAAATTGATGTCATTCCCCTCGCCGCGGCGTGGTCCTGCGGAGCCCCGGAAGAGGCTTTGCCTGTGCCCGCACGGGTCAAAAGGATTACCGTAAGAGAGTATCTCTTGTACACAGGCACCGTGGAGCCGAGGAAAAACCTGAAAACGCTGATTCGTGCATACAAGGATATCAGGTCGAAATACGACGTGGCGCTGGTGATTGCCGGCGGACTCGGCTGGCTCTACGACGATATCGTTTCATATCCGGAAAAACTCGGCATCGGGAGAGACGTTATTTTCACGGACTATGTCGACAGCGAAACCTTGCGCTCTCTGTATCGGTCCGCATCGGTTTTCGTATACCCTTCTCTCTATGAGGGGTTCGGCATGCCGCCTCTTGAGGCGATGGCCTGCGGCCTTCCGGTAATACTCTCCGATATCCCGACTCTCAGGGAGGTTTCCGGCGACGCGGCGGTCTATTTCAGCCCGCTGGACAACGATGCGCTTGC
>JBJKOV010000276.1:0-5467 GCA_046707105.1 Thermodesulfovibrionales bacterium | reverse complement strand
CTATGAACGAATCCTGAGACTTTCTTACAGTATCCGCCCAGAGGCTGTAACTGTTGCGCCACACGCCATTTCTCTGAACTGTTGCGGCCGCGTATCCTCCCATCAGCACCAAAACCAGGACTGTTGCTGTCACACTTAGAGCATTTTTCTTCAACGCTGCTTTCAGCCTGGTGAAAGCCAGCGACAGAATAAGCGCAAATCCGAACGAAGGGAGGTAGAGATACCTTTCGGCAAATGGCTGGGCGATGGCAGGTATATAAAAGGTGGGGAGAAGGGGAACAACGATCAAGAGAAGAGACAGAAAGACGATCCTGTATCTCCTCTTCGCCATAACCATGAGCACACAGAATGCAATTGTGACCATGAGAGAGACGATTCCCTTCATCGAAAACAGACTGGAAATCGGCCGGAAGACATAGAGAGCTGAGAGGTTGATCGGGAAGCAAAGTTTCACCAGATACTCCCCGAAGAGAGGAAAGACGTTGATCACATATTGATAAACGCTCATCGACGCATGAGCATTTTCCGGCGCAAGCCCGCCAAGCGCGTGGACCCTCATAATAAAATAGATTCCCGCAACTGCAAAATAGGGGAGGTATTTCCTGACCGAGGCGGATAGTCCGGCTGTCCGGCCTGAAACATGATCGTAGGCCAGGAAGATAATCGGCAGGGTCAGTGCCGTTTCCTTGAACAGGGTCGAGATAAAAAAGGATGCCGCTGAGAGCGGGTAAAATAGTTTCATTTCCGGGCCTGCGCGCATGAAGAAATAAAAGGACAGAAGATAAAAGAGCGTGAATGCGAGTTCCGGCAGCCCCGCGACCCAGGCAACCGCCTCTGCATGGACCGGATGAAGCGCAAACAAGAGCGCGGCGATGAAAGCAAAGGAACGTGAATCGTGAAAAGTGAAGAGTGAAAAAACCTGTTGGGGAATATCATATGGCAGCTTCGGAGCTGCCAGGACACCTGAGGAACCGGCCTCGCCCTTTTTTGCTTCGTCGACGAGTCTCGCCGCTATCAGAAAGACGAGGGCCGAAACAGACGCGTGGAGTAATATGTTTACCAGATGGAAACCCCATGATTCCAGGCCGAACACATAATAATCAAACATGTACACCAGGTGCATCATAGGCCTGTAATAGTTTGAGGGCCCGATCCCGGTATATCCCCAAGTCTTCGTCAAAAAAAAATCAGGAATGTATTTTACATCGGTAATCCACGGGTTCTTCACAACCTGGAATAAATCGTCGTAGACAAAGCCGTTGAACAGGGCATTGAAGTACACGGAGAAAGAAGCGACCAGGACTATTATTATGGGGTAAACCGGAGACCTTGTTGCGATATCTTTTCCCATTTCACCAACGTATTCCTCAAAAGGACCTAGCTGCCCGGGGTGGGCAGAAGAATAAAGCTCAGACATATCAGCCTCTTTTCGACCTGCTTATTATTTATTAAATCGGAAAAAATTGTAAATCCTTCGCCGCTGAGGCGGATAAGACGATATCTAATGTAGTGCGGCCAACGCTTCTTTACATAAGTACAGGGATAACCAAAGTCCCGCTGTAAGTGCATAAATGGCCGTCATTGCGGCTTGTCCGCAATCCTTCTGAAAGATTCCAGGCATATCAGCTGGAATGACAATCATGAGGAAAGAGATTTAAGACGCACTACACTAGCAATGAAGGTTCTTCCACAAATTATTAACCCGGTAACAGAATATCCCAATCCGTCATCCTCGCTTGCCAGGGATCTTTCTTTGTTTTCGGATAGATTCCGGACAAGCCGGAATGACAAAGTTAAACTATTTGATTGCCGGTTTAATAGCTGCCATCATTTCAGCTCGATCTTATAAAAAAGGTCCGCTCCGCTCTCTGTTCCGCTCTGTGTTTCCAATTCCCAGTGTCTCGATAAGGCATAGCGTATTCTGAAAAGATTAGCGTCACCGAAAAGAGAACGCCCGTAACTTATATAGAGGTCGGGCGTCAGGTACTTGCCCACGGTCACCAGCGACCTTGTGACACCGCTCGACGTTGAGGGCGATGGACCTATTGTTCCCAGTGGACTGGTTGTGCCTGTTGTAGTCGGCTGCGTCTCGATGTCAAGGGTGTCGAGACCGAGACGTCTTTTGAGCTGGTTTTGAAAGACTACCGAGTCGCTTGCCGACAGAAGAAAGCCGGCGGCCCGGGCCACGAGGCTTGCCTGCTCTGAACTCGATCCGAGGGGATGGCCGAGCACGATGTAGGCCAGGATGTCAGTGTCGGACATGCCGGGATCGGAGTACAATTTTACTATCGGACGCTGAAGGGTTCCGCTCACGACTACGCCCGCCTCCACTTTCTCCACGGTTTTAAGGGCCAGGACATCAAGATTCGGCCGGCTCACCTGCCGGCCGGTAAAAATCACGCGGCCCCTTTGTATGTCGAGACTCACCCCATATGCACTGTATTTTCCCTTCACGACGTGGATCTCGCCCTTGCCGGTGACGTTGTGCATGCCTTTTATATCAAGCTCTACACTTCCCTTCAGTTGGGCGTCCACACCCTCGGCCTTGACAAGAACATTGTCTCCGAGGGTAACCTTCACCTGGATATCCAACGCTATCGGGATTTCGCGTTCAGCCGGAGCCTGTCTGTCCACGACTATCACGTCCTTGCTCGGCTGGATAGGTGCCTTCGTATTGCTCTCGCGGGCCAGCATATCGGGAACCTTGATTTCACCGCGCACCGAAAGCTTTTTCCCCGTCCCTTCGAACGTAAGATCGGGACTCGCCTGCACCCTCAGTTCGGGCAGATAGATGACCTGGAAGTCTTTCCCCGTGAGTGTTCCTTTATAACTCGCCACGGTCCAGTCCCTGAGTTCGGCCTCCGCTGTTCCTTCCACCTTCCCGGGACCCGAGGAGGCCTGGAAAGAGTCAATAATGATCCTGGCCTTCTCGAAGCGTGCAGTGACCAGGATGTCCTTTATATGAACTCCTCCCGTGGGCAGATAGGCCCCGGCCTTCGACAGCTTCATCCTGCCCCGCAGCGCCGGATGCCCCCATGTCCCCGTGACCCCGAGAGTATATTCGATTTCACCATGGGTTTCCTGAATGAGGCCCGGGAACAAGGCAGTGAGCAGACCCTTCTCCTGGAAGTCTCCCTGAAGGGTTATGTTCATCTGGCCGCTGCTGTCGATCCTGACCGGCAGCCGCGCCGGAAGGGGAAGCGAGAAAGCTCCCGACGCATGTCCGTACTCCTTGAGCATCAGGGAGAGCGTCCCCGCGAGTATCGTATTCCGCCAGGTAAATTTCATCTGCGCGGTCTGGATCGAGGCGCTCACCTCTCCTTTCTTCCCGCGCCTGCTGATGAGTCCGTTCGTGAGGGTGGCATCTCCGGAGACCTCCAGGCGTCTGCCGGGCAGAAGTCTCCCCTTAAGGCTTCCCGCCAGCGCTCCGCCGATATCCATTTCATGAGGCATCCAGCGCTGAAAGAAAGAGATGTCCAGATCGTGCAACTCAGCATCTATCTCTCCCTCTTCAGGAAAAAACGAGCCGGCCTGAATCGCAGAGGAAAAATGACCAGTCATCCCGCCTCCCTTGTCGAGCTTAACCGTGAAAGAGGCGAGAAGTCTCTGACTGTCCCGGGTAAGCTTGGCAGAGAATGTTTTCATCCCGATCGTCTGACCATCCAGAGTGAAAGTGCCCGAGGCTGCCCCATCTGCCGACATATTCTGAATGCCGCCCCTCAGCCATCGCAAAGAGATATTGCCCGAGCCGGACCCCGAAAGCTGCATACCCTTTAACCATGGGGTGACCCGGGCCAGGTTCAGATTCCGCCATTGAGACTGGACGAACCCCTGAAGAGGATGGAGCGAAAGCCCGGCGCTCAGTTCAAGACGCTCCGGCGGAACTCCGGCCAGGAGAAGCGACGAGAGAATAACCTTTTCGGAGGAAAGACTCAGATCTGCGGGCCCCTGGAGACTCCACGGCCCTACGGCGTCCCTGCCGGAAATGGCGTCGATTTTTCCTGCCCATGCACCGTCTGCATATCCCCCCGACAACCTGGCATTAAGATGCGCCTTACCCGAGCTTATTTCCGCCGTGATGACATGGTGTTCGAGGGTGCCCCGTATTTCCATATCGGCGGAGTTCAGATCAACGGTTTTCGTCTCAAGACCCTTGAAGTCGGCCTTCAGATGAACTGGATGTCCTTCCCCTTCCCCAAGGTGTGCACTGAAATCGGCAGACCTCGCCTTCAGTCCCTCCAGTGAAAGCCTTGCAGCCATGCCGCTTATGTCTCCGATGAAGGTCCTGTCCTGTCTCTTTACCCACCCTTTTGTATGCACTTCTCCTCCTGCGCCGGGGACCAGGCCTGAGAGATCCGTGACGTCGGCGCTAAAGAAGAGTTGTTTTGCGAGTTCTCCATGGGCGGCGATGTCAAAACCTTTCCCTCGAAGAAAGAGTCGTTTGATGAGAAGGTCCTCCCCCTCAATACGGGCGGTAATTTCGCCCGTGAGTGCCTGCCCTCGGAGACGGCTTTCACGCAGGCGGACACTTAATCCTGCGGAGAGAGGACTTTTTTCCTGAAAGACCGCCGACGCCATGACATCGGCGTTGATAGTGCCCTTCCAGTCTTTCGAAATCATAGAGGGATCAAGGCCCCGGGCATGAAGAGAAGCGTTCACGGCGACGTTCTTCTGCCATCCGACTTCGGCCCTTCCCTTTAGGGTCCCTTCCAGCCAGGAGGCCTCCAGAGATGTCAGTTCAAGTCCTTTGCTGCCGCCTCTGGCGAGGCCGGAAACATGGAAGACCTTCAGGTCCTTCGCCCTGTTTGTCAAATCGAAACTGCCATGGTAATTCTCCATAGTGCCTTCGAAGGTAACCACCCCGGAGACGTCGGTGCCGATGTGGAGAAAAGGTGAAAGTTCAAGTTCCGACAGCTTCATATTCGCACGCACAAGGGGAACACCCCCGGGAAATACCACTTCTCCTGCGCCCGTTATCTCACCCCGGGGAGTTATACCCGATATGCGGATTCCTCTAAGCTTCACCGAATGCCGTTCCATCTCGACGCCGGTTCTGACATCCATCCGCTGCGATTTGCCGGCGGTTCCCGCGATATGGAGATTCCCTTCCATGACCGCTGCCCCCTTTTTACTCTGCATCAGCGCGTCGACCGTAATCCGCTCCACCTTTGACACGGTGCGAGACGGGACAAAAAGGAGAGATGCCTTCAGTGCCGGTCTCTCAAACCCCGCCGAGAGTGTTCCCTGGATACGGCCGGCAGGCAGGGACGCCTGCAGATCTTTCATGGTAAGAGTTCCCCTGTGCCACACGATCGCGGCAGACAGGTCGTCCACCCCCAGGCGGCTTTTTTCGAGCCTTTGATAGGTCGCCCCATGTATGCGGAAGATGTTAATACTCCCGCTCAGTCGCAGGGGGACTCCACTTATAGTCGGCCAGCTGAGATCGGGAGTGGTCTTTTCTTCGGGG
>JBJKOV010000275.1:0-7723 GCA_046707105.1 Thermodesulfovibrionales bacterium | reverse complement strand
CCCATGTCTCAGTGCTTACCACAACCGTCAGGGCGCTCAAGATGCATGGAGGCGGACCGAAGGTCGTTGCCGGCAAGGCCTTGCCGGATGAATACACTAAAGAGAACCTGGCGCTTGTCGAAAAAGGCTGCGCCAATATGGTCCACATGATCGAAGTCATCCGGAAGTCGGGCATCAATCCCGTCGTCTGCGTGAACCGTTTCTATACCGACACAGATGCCGAGGTGGCCGTAATAAAGAAGGCAGCCGAGGCCGCAGGCGCGCGCTGTGCCGAATCCCAGCACTGGCTTAAAGGAGGCGACGGCGCCCTCGAGCTGGCCGATGCCGTCATAGATGCCTGTAACGACAAGAACGACTTCAAATTTCTGTATCCTATCGAGATGAAGCTGCGCGACCGCGTTGCGATCATCGCAAAAGAGGTGTACGGGGCCGACGGCGTCTCGTGGCTTCCCGAGGCCGAGGCCAAGGCCAAGATGCTTGAAGATGACCCGAAATATGCCGATTACGCCACTATGATGGTAAAGACCCATCTCAGCCTGACCCATGATCCCGTTCTCAAGGGCGTGCCGACGGGATGGACCCTGCCCATCAGAGACGTTCTGATATACTCGGGCGCTAAATTCCTTTGCCCCTGCGCAGGAACAATCAGTCTTATGCCGGGAACGAGTTCCAATCCGGCCTTCAGAAGAATTGATGTAGATGTTAACACCGGCAAAGTAAGCGGTCTATTCTAAGACACCACGGTGCGCTTAACCTGAAGGGCAGGGGCGACCCTGCCCTTTTTATTTCCTGACGGTCGTGATAGAATTACTCATGAAAAAGGTGGGTTTCGTCTACGACGATGTCTTTCTCACGCACGAAATGCCACCGGGCCATCCGGAATCAAAAGATCGCCTCATCGCCATAACCGGATCACTCAAGAAGACCGGCTTGTGGGACATGCTCATTCCTCTAAAGCCCCGAAAGGCTGCGAAATCGGATATACTTGCGGTCCACACAGCGTCTTATTATGAGAAGCTGAGCAGGTTCACGGGGTACTTTGATGCAGACACTTATATCTCTGAGCATTCACTGGAAGCCGCCCTCTTCGCCGTCGGCGCGGTCCTTGAGGCCGTTGACGGCTGCGGAAACGGCAGTATCCAGGACGCGTTCTGCGCGGTAAGGCCGCCGGGGCATCACGCCGAGCCGAACAGGGCCATGGGCTTCTGCATTTTTAATAACGTTGCGGCGGGAGCCAGATACGCTCAGAAGAATGGCTATAAGAAAATCTTTATAGCTGATTTTGACGTACATCACGGCAACGGCACACAAGACATATTCGAAGAAGACGACACCGTCTTTTATTTCAGCACGCATCAGTACCCCCACTACCCGGGGACCGGCAGTAGTTTCGAAAAGGGACGCGGCAAAGGGGCGGGATTTACATACAACATTCCGATGCACGCCGGTGCCGGTGACAAGGACTATCTGTCGGCATACAACGAAATCCTTCCCGGATTGGTAAGAGATTTTTCGCCCGACATGGTTTTCGTGTCAGCCGGTTATGACCTGCATTCCAGAGATCCACTGGCCGGTATTATGGTCTCCAGCGAAGGGATCAGAAGCATCGTAAGGTCGATCCTGCTCACCGCCGGCGGCAAACCGTGCGTTTTCTGTCTTGAAGGCGGATATAATCTTGCTTCGCTTTCGGAGTCGGTGAGAATCACACTGGAAGAAATGCTGAAATAGGAATGACTTCGAAACGACAGTTCATCACCGCAGAGACACAGAGGGCCCAGAGAGTTTAAATTGTAGGTCTTCGCGTAAGAGGCAAGCAGGTCCGGAATCTTTCTGATATACTGACTACGTCAGGGAAAATACTTTTGCGGTGCTATTTGAAAGATGTAAAAGTAAAGTCCTATTTTGTCATTCCGGCTTGCCTGCCTGCCGGTAGGCAGGTCCGGAATCTTTCTTCGGAAGGACTCCCGACAAGCGGGAGTGACAGATTGCAGGATAAGATCGAACTTGTCAGGAAGGCCAATCCTTACATGAGGGACTTGGCAGAAGGTGTTTTCGGAAGGATTCCCCGTGAGGGTCGGGAAATGACGAAAAAGACAAGAAAGTACCCACACTGATCTGCGATGAGCCAAATTATATATTTATGCGTCATCCATTTTTTGACCCGACTGCTTTTCCTTGAATGCCCTCACTTCATTTTTCACTTTTTTATATGCAAGAGGAAACAGGACCGCAACGAACTGGGTTGAGAGAAACTCCACCATGCCCAATTGGCGTCCGATATGGCGTTTCAGGATAACCAGGGCATGCCTGCTGAAAGATGTCGAACCTATCCACAAAAAGCCGCACAGCAGAACAATATAGAGGATCTCCACCGGGACCCCGGGGACAAGCACCAGGGCCAGCAGCAGCGATACGGAAATCATGAAGAAACAGACGGCGGCCATTCCCCAGAAGCGATAATGAAACAGCAATTTTTCAACGGTGCTGTCGGCGCTCATAAAATCCTCACATCGAACCCCTTGCGAACGATATCCCGGCTGACAATCTGCAATCCTGATCCTTCCGGGTCCGACTCCCCGGGGAAGTAACCTGAACACATGAGGTTCCTATTTCTTCAACGATTTCCTCGCCGTGGTCTTCTTCGCAGTGGTTTTTTTCTTCGCCGTCCGCTCTGTCTTTGTCGTCCTCTCCGCAGCAGCCTTCTTCACGGCCCTCCCCGCTTTTTTGGCCGTTTTGACCGTCTTTCCCGCCGTCCTCTTCTTCGCCCCCGCTGGCAGCGGAACCGAAGACACCTCGGTGATTTCCAGCCCACAGCAGTAAATTGGCCTGAGCAGAGTGCCTCCCTTTTCCGTCACCACAACCTCTGTGCCGCATTCCTCGCATTCATAGGTTATTATTCTCATCATTTCAAAAACCTCCTCAAGCGTTATGATTTCAGTATATCAGCCGCACCGGAAACTTCAACCCGTCTTAATCAGGCATGGAGCGTAGCGCACAGGGCATATGCCGAAGAAACTATTGAGCTCCGCAGGGCGGGAGTACTTTCTGAAGCCTGTGTTGCCGTCATCTTTTTTCACCATGCCACATGCGATCTTTATCGAGCTTCTTTATAAGGGGTCTTAGTGTAAGCGTGTGGGTACGCAGGTTAATTTGATGCGCTGTCTGGTGGCCGTCATTCCGGCTCGTCCGGAATCTTTCTTCGGAAGGACTCCCGACAAGCGGGAGTGACAGATTGCAGGATAAGATCCAGTTTGTCAGGAAGGGAAATCCTTACATGAGGGACTTGTCAGAAGGCGTTTTCAAAAGAATTCCCCGTGAGGGTCGGGAAATGACGAAAAAGACAAGAAAGCGCCCACACTCCTCTACGATGAGTCTTTATAAGCTGGCCGCTCTTTTGTTATCCTATAGTTCGAGTGCTGAAGATAGGAACATTATCACTGAATTCGAGACTGGTCCTCGCTCCCATGGCAGGGATCAGCGATCTGCCTTTCCGCATGATAAACCGCTCTTTCGGCTGCGAATTTGCCTTCTCCGAAATGATCAGTGCGCAGTCACTCGCGCATAACAGCAAGAAGACAATGAGGATGATTTCCACTGAAGAAGGCGACAAGCCGATCGGGGTGCAACTCCTTGGAAATGATCCCGACGTCCTGAGGGCTGCCATGGAAGCCGTCGAAAAATACCATTTCGATGTTCTTGATTTCAACGCGGCATGTCCCGTTAACAAAGTTACTTCCAGGGGAGAAGGTGCCGGCCTTCTCCGGGAGCCCCGCAAACTGCTGGAACTCCTGAGGGGCATGGTCAGCCGGTCAAAAGTTCCTGTTACCTTGAAGATAAGGGCCGGATGGGATGAAAACTCTGTTAATGCCAGGGAAGCGGCACTCTATGCCCAGGATGCGGGGGTAGCTGCCGTGACCATTCACGGCCGCACGCGAATGCAGGGGTATCGCGGGACCGTTGATTACGCTGTAATCAGGGAGGTGAAGAAGGCACTCTCGATCCCGGTCATCGGAAGTGGAGACGCCCTTTCCCCGCAGGCCATCAAGATGATGTTTGACGAGACGGGCTGCGACGGGGTGGCCATAGCACGGGGCTCACTCGGCAACCCGTGGATCTTCCGGCAGACATCCGAATTCCTTGAGCACAATACCACTCCTCAGAGACCCGGGATGGAAGAACTGGTCGAAACCATGATCTCTCACCTGGTTTTATGCTGCAATTTTTATGGAAAACGAGTCGGCAATATGATCTTCCGCAAGTTTTTCCTTTGGTACACGAGAGGCATTCCGGGAGTTAAGCCCCTCAGACAGAGGGCTCTCCGTTCAGAAACAGATGAGGAAATGGTTGCCGTTACCCGCGAGCTTCTTTCTTTTGGCCCTGACTCTTTATCCTAAAAAAAGCAGTTGAGCCACAAAAAGCACATAGAACACAAAAAAATCAAAAACTTATGTTAGTGAAATACTTCACCCATTTGGTGAGCATTTTTCCCCTTTCAACCTCTTGTTTTTTCTATGTGATTTTTGTGCCTTCTGTGGCCATCTGTCGTTTTTAGGTTTATATGGAAAAGGCAGGCATGTTTAAAACTCAACGAATGAGGCGGGGATATCAGGACTTAACGACCGGGTAACACCTGTCGCAGAGATCCGGTTCGTCCTCAAAGGTCCCCACCTTGACGCTCCAGTTCCAGCACCGCTGGCACTTGCTCCCCGACGCCCGTTCAACCAGGACCTGCAGCCCTTCGGTCTGGCCGCCCTGATAAGAGCCGGGCAGGTTTTCAGCTTCTATCTCCACCCCGGAGACGAGAAAAAATGAAGACAGGAAGTCAGCGTATCCCTCCAGTAGCCGTCTTTCCTTCTCCGGCAGATATATCTTTACCTTTGCCTCGAGTGAATTGCCTATAAACTTCTCGGCCCTCTTCAACTCCAGTGCCTTGTTGACATCGTCTCTCACTGCCAGGAGTTTCTTCCATTTTTCTTCCAGGTCAGGCGCCACATACTCCTCTTTCACCGCAGGGAATAAGGAAAAGAAAACGGATTCCCGGTCACCGTAAGGCACATGCTCTTCCTTGCTCCTGTCCGCCATCTGGCCCCACACTTCCTCCGCCATGAAGGACAATACAGGGGCCATCACCCTGGTCAGCGTGGACAGGACCTCGGATAGCACCCATTGACTGGCGCGCCGCTCAGGGGAGTCGGCCCTGGCTGTATATAACTTGTCCTTAAGGATGTCGAAGTATATCGAGCTCATGTCCACAACGCAGAAATTGTGAATGGAATGGAAAACCTCATGGAAATCAAAATTCTCATAGCCTCGCGTGACCCTTCTTACGAGGTTCTGGAGACTGTTCATCGCCCAGAGGTCGATCTCGTGAAGTTGACCGCTATAGTCCCTGTAATCGAAATCATCGAGATTCCCCAGCATAAACCGGCAGGTATTTCTGATCTTCCTGTAAGCCTCTGTAAGCCTGTTCAGTATCTCCTTCGAAATCCTTATGTCGTCCTTATAGTCCTCAGCCGAGACCCATATACGCAGTATTTCGGCGCCGTGACCTTTTATGATCTCCTGCGGTGCAATTACATTCCCGAGGGATTTGGACATTTTCTTGCCTGAACCGTCCACAACGAACCCATGGGTAAGGACGGTTTCGTAAGGGGCCTTCCCCCTGGCGCCGACGGATGCGAGCAGGGAGCTCTGAAACCACCCCCTGTGCTGGTCGCTGCCTTCCAGGTACATATCGGCCGGCCACGACAGCCTCTCGTCGCTGTCCAGGACCGCGGCGTGGCTCACCCCGGAATCGAACCATACATCAAGGATATCCATCTCCTTCCGGAAGCCGGCACCGCCGCATTTCCTGCACCTGTATCCGGCGGGCAGGAAATCCTCCGCCTGCTTCTTAAACCATACGTCCGCGCCCTCCGCCGCCACCATATCGGCGATGGCGTTCAGTACAGTCTCGTCATCGGCAAACTCCCCGCACTCCACACACCTTATCATTGTGATCGGAACTCCCCAGCTCCGCTGTCTGGAAACACACCAGTCGGGACGGCCGGAGACCATTCCATGGATTCTGTCCCTGCCCCATTTTGGTACCCACGCCACCCTGTCTATCTCTTCCAGGCACTTCCTGCGGAGGTCGTTGTGCTCCACCGAGATAAACCACTGCTCGGTTGCGCGGAAGATCACCGCTTTCTTGCACCTCCAGCAGTGGGGATACGAATGGGTTATTTTCTGCTCCTTTACAAGGGCGTTCTTATTCTTCAGGATATCGACAATCACGGCGTTTGCCTTGAAAACAAACTGCCCTTCGAGTTCCCCGGCCTCCTTTGTAAACCGTCCTTTGTCGTCCACGGGAGCATAGACGTCCAGTCCGTACTTAAGACCTGTCTCGTAATCGTCCTCGCCGTGGCCGGGCGCGATATGCACAACACCTGTACCGTCATCGAGAGAAACGAAATCTCCCAGCACGGCCTGCGACTTCCTGGCAATAAAGGGATGGTCGACCTTCATTCCCTCAAGCTCTTTTCCCGAAACAGTGGATAAGACTTTTCCCGAGAAACCGATGGCCTCCCGCAGCGCTTCCAGCCTGCCTTCCGCGACAATAAACACTTCTCCGTCCTGTTCCACGGCGGCATAATCGAAATCCGGATGAAAAGCTATCGCCAGATTGGCGGGAAGAGTCCAGGGAGTCGTAGTCCAGATGACCACGAACACCTTTCTTCCTTTAAGTGAGGGCAGGTACCTTGTTATATTTTCTTCGTCGACTCCGAATTTCACATATACCGACGGGGATTCCTTGTCTGCATATTCGACCTCGGCCTCGGCAAGAGCGGTAACGCATGAAGGGCACCAGTGTACAGGTTTCTTCCCTTTATAAACATACCCGCCGCGTACAAACTTGTTGAACTCTCTTACAATTGAGCCTTCGTATTGATGAGACAACGTAAGATAGGGCATCTCCCAGTCTCCGAAAGCGCCGAGTCTCCTGAACTCCTCTCTCTGGATATCGACGAATTGAAGGGCATATTCCCTGCATAAGGCCCTCTTTTCGACAATGTCTATTGTGTCCTTCTTGTCCCCGAGGTTCTTGTCCACCTGGATTTCGATTGGAAGTCCGTGGCAGTCCCATCCGGGAACATAAGGGGCGTAAAATCCCTTCATCGATTTGTACTTGACGATTATATCCTTCAATACCTTGTTCAGCGCATGCCCCATATGAATATGCCCGTTGGCATAAGGGGGCCCGTCATGAAGAATATATTTTCCTCCGCCGCCCGCCTTTCTCTGGTCCTGCATCCTCCCGTATACCTTCTTTTCCTCCCAGAATTTCAGCATCTCGGGCTCCCTCTGTGCGAGGTTGGCCTTCATCGGGAAAGCGGTCCTGGGCAGGTTCAACGTATCTTTATAGTCTTTAGCCATAACGTAAAAATTACCATTCCGCAAGTTTTAATGTCAAGCGAAGCGGAACCAGTGTCAGTGATTAGTGCCAGTGTCAGTGTCAGTTTTCAAGGACATTTATTATTTTGGCTGATCGTAGATCAGTGTGGGTATTTTCTTGTCTTTTTTGTCATTCCGGCTTGCCTGCCTGCCGGTAGGCAGGTCCGGAATCTTTCTTCGGAAGGACTCCCGACAAGCGGGAGTGACAGATTGCAGGATAAGATCGGGCTTGTCAGTAAGGGCAATCCTCACATGAGGGACTTGGCAGAAGGCGTTTTTCGGAAGGATT
>JBJKOV010000274.1:0-7848 GCA_046707105.1 Thermodesulfovibrionales bacterium | reverse complement strand
CCGCGCCACGCTCCAAAACATCGGCGGCGCGTCATTCTTGTTTCGTTAATCTTAAAATGTTATCATAAGACGGCCTTATTATGCAATTTTGAAAGGAGGAACCTCAATTGGCAAGCTGTATCGCATGCGGAAAGAAAAAAACGGTCGGCAACAATGTCAGCCACGCCAACAACCGGACGAAAAGACGTGTACTGCCTAACCTGCAGAGGACCAGGGTCGCAACGACAAGCGGAGTGAAGCGCGCCTATGTCTGCACCAGATGCCTTCGTTCCGGAGCAGTAAAGAAGGTCGTCTAGTGGAAAAGGCGGCGTCTCTCCTGGCGCCGATGATCAAGCGGCTGGGCCTGTCAGCGGGTGTCCATCTTGGGCGGATAAGGGGCGAGTGGCATGCCCTTTTCGGCCCAACGCTTTCGGCCCATATGTCGCCTTCAAAACTCGCCGAAGGCGAGCTTCTCCTGAACGTGGATCAGCCTATATGGATGCAGCAGCTCACATTCCATAAAAGGCAGATCGTTGAGAAACTGAGCCCTTACGGCGTAAAAGACGTACGTTTCAGGATCGGGAGTATTCACCAGATGAAAACTCCAGGGCGCCCTTCGCGGGTGCCTGAGGAGCTTTCCTCCGAGGATGCCGCCTTCGTCAATACCCTGGTTTCCGGTGTAGACGATCACAACCTGCAGCAGGCGATCAGGCGCGCCGTTGAAAAGTCACTCAGATGTTCATCCGCCCGGCGGGAATAAGCAAGACTCCTCATCCCGTCACAGGGGAAGACATACCTGTCCCCTTCTTCCAATATTAATTCAACTGTAAGGTTATACGGGCCGGTTCGTCGCAACCCGGGGGTTGTGAGGGAGAACGGCTCCTCTTAAAAAGGAGAAGGGGAGCGGATACACCTGCTCCCCGTTACTGTTCTTGCTATGCCTATGCGGATTCGGCCTGTTGCTCGTAAATCAGGATGGGCTTTTCCTTCTTGACCACAGTTTCCTCGGTGATCATGCATTCCTTGATCCCCTTCTGGGAAGGTATCTCATACATCACTTCCAGCATGATCTCCTCGAGGATGGCCCGCAGCCCCCTGGCGCCGGACTTGCGCTTCACCGCCTTTTTTGCGATCGCAGAGAGAGCGCTGTCGGTAAACTTGAGCCGCACGTTATCGAATGACAGAAGCTTCTGGTACTGCTTTATGAGGGAGTTCTTGGGCTCCACCAGTATCTTGATAAGGGCCGCCTCATCAAGTTCCTCCAGGGTCGTCATCACCGGGAGTCTTCCGACGAATTCCGGTATCATGCCATATTTGATCAGGTCCTCCGGCTCGGTCGTGCTGAGGATGTCGCCGAGTTTCTTCTCGGTCCTGCTCTGGATATTAGATCCGAAACCCACTGTCTTTTTCCCTGTCCTCTGCTCCACAATGCCGTCGAGTCCTATGAAGGCGCCTCCGCAAATAAAGAGGATGTTCGACGTGTCGACCTGGATGAAGTCCTGCTGGGGGTGTTTGCGGCCCCCTTGAGGCGGGATATTTGCAATCGTACCTTCTATTATCTTGAGGAGTGCCTGCTGCACACCCTCACCGGAAACATCCCTGGTGATCGAGGGGTTGTCTGACTTCCTGCTGATCTTGTCTATCTCGTCGATGTACACTATCCCCCTCTGCGCCTTTTCGACGTCGTAATCGGCGGACTGGAGGAGTTTCAGAATGATATTCTCGACGTCCTCACCGACGTAGCCCGCCTCAGTAAGTGTGGTCGCGTCAGCGATCGTGAAGGGTACATCGAGGATCCTGGCGAGGGTCTGGGCCAGAAGGGTCTTGCCCGTGCCGGTAGGTCCGATCAGCAGGATATTGCTCTTCTGGAGTTCCACATCCGATTCGGCCGGGTTGTAGATCCTCTTGTAATGGTTGTGCACAGCCACCGAGAGTATCTTCTTGGCCTTCTCCTGCCCTATCACGAAATCACTGAGAACGGCATTTATCTCCTTTGGAGTGGGGAGCTTCGGCAGCAGTTCCTTCCCGGCGTCCGCATAGAGTTCATCCGCTATTATTTCATTGCAAAGCTCGATACACTCATTACATATGTAGACTGTCGGGCCGGCGATGAGTTTTTTTACTTCCTCCTGCCCCTTACCGCAGAATGAGCACTTAAGAGCTTCCTCATCTCTTTTTGCCATCTAATCCTCCGCTAATTAAAACTTCGACTGAACGTTTGCCTTTTTCTGAACCTTATTCAAAAGAACCTCCCGTCATACCTGCTTTTTCTTGACGGTGTGAATCACCTCGTCCACCAGGCCGTAGGATTTTGCCTCCTCCCCCGACATAAAAAAGTCCCTGTCGGTATCGGCCTGTATTTTTTCGAGCGGCTGGCCCGTATGGCTCGAAATTATACTGTTAAGTATATCCTTCATCTTCAGAATTTCCCTCGCATGGATCTCGATGTCCGTTGCCTGACCCTGGAACCCCCCCATCGGCTGGTGGATCATAATCCGGGCATGGGGCAGTGCAAACCTCTTGCCCTTCGTTCCGGCGGCCAGTAGAAGCGCCCCCATGCTCGCCGCCTGTCCTATACAGTAGGTTGAGATGTCGGGCTTTACATACTGCATAGTGTCGTATATAGCCAGTCCCGACGACACTACGCCCCCGGGCGAGTTTATGTAGACGTGGATATCCTTGTCCGGGTCCTCAGTCTGCAGGAAGAGGATCTGGGCTATCACGGTGTTGGCCACGATATCGTCTATGGCTGTCCCCAGAAAGATTATCCTGTCCTTCAGCAGCCTTGAATATATGTCATATGCTCTCTCGGACCTGCCCGTCTGCTCTATTACGATGGGTATTACACTCATTCCTTTACGCTCCTTTTATCGTTTCGGCCTTCGAGAGCACGAGGTCCATAACCTTCTCGTCCCGTATCGTACGGCTAAAGGTGTCAAGTGATCCGTCCCTCGTGACGAAGAGGTTGATCACCGCCTCCGGCGTAGTCTGCAGATGTCTGGCAAGGAGGCTGATCCTCGATTTCACCTCTTCATCGGTAGCAGTGATGCCCTCCTTTTCGGCGATCATGTCGAGCAGGACGCCCGCCTTCACTTTGTGTATGGCCTTGGGCCTCAGTCTTTCGGCAAGGGCCGTATCGTCCTCTTCATCAGGGGCTTTTTCCGCGGTCTCGCCGGCAGCCAACCCCTCCGACTTCTTTTTGGAATGTTTCTCATTCACCACCAGTTTTTCAAGTTCGTGCTCAAGAAGCGATTCAGGAACATCAAATTCATAGGTCTCGACCAGTCTGTCGAGGAGCTTTTCCTTCTGCTCGCCCGCAGCCTTGTCCTTTTTCGCCTTAAGGATACTGTCCTTCACCTTTTCCCGGAAGGCGGCAATCGTTTCGGAGCCGAAATCCTTTGCAAACTCGTCGTCGATCTCGGGCAATTTCTTCTCTTTGACTTCCTTCACGGTTATTTTCAGGAGGCTCCCGTTTTCGGTATCGTCTTCCTTCACCTCGCCCTTTTCGAAAGACGGCAGTAATATCTCCACTACATCGCCTTTCTTCCTGCCGACCAGGGCTTCCATGATGGCTGGAGGTGCCAGCTTGTTGCCGAGGTTCATCACCTGCTCCTTCGCAGAGGAGAGTTCCTTCGAGCCCGAGGGATCCAGTTTGACATAATCGATTACCAGGAGGTCGTCTGCCATGATCTCCCTGTCCACCACCTCAAACATTGCCCTGTCTTCCCGCACCCCTGTGATCATCTCGTCTATCTCTTTTTCCTCCACCTCCGGCAGGAATTCTTCGACCTTGAGTCCGGTATAGTTGAAATCCGGCACCGGGGGTCTCACCTCGACCGTCAGGGCGAAGGAGAGGGGCTCGCTCTTCTTTATCTCGACCGCCGTCTCGAACTGGGGGAGCGTCACCGGCACCAACTCAGCCTCTTTTAACGCATCGGAATAGTACCTGGGAACCAGCTTATCAATGATTTCGGCCTTGATGTCTTCGCCGAATTTTTTCTCGATGAGGCTCAAAGGCGCCTTGCCCGGCCTGAATCCCGGTATCTTGGCCCTTTGTCTCACCTTATCGACCGATTCCCCGTACTCCTTTTCCACCACGTCGGCGGGTATTTCTATCTTCAGACGTTTTTTGGTACTGCTTATATCTTCGACTGCACTGGTCAACTTTCGCCCTCCTCTTATATTTATCTACTCTAAAATAATACCGCCGGTTTAGTCAATTTTCCCTGTGATGACAGGAATTTATGGTAAAGTTAGAGATGAAATACCCGCGGATCACGAGCACTTCCAACCCTCATATCAAGGACGCGCTGAATCTCATGAAAAAACGCCGCAGACAGGGCACTGCGATTATTCTTATAGAAGGCTTGCATCTCATCGAAATGGCCTTGAATTCAGGCGCGGGCATCGAGAAGGTCTTTTTCACCGAGTCTCTCTCCGGTAGAGAGAAGGGGAAGAAGATGCTCGGGATGATTCTGAATAAAAGTGACTGTTTCTTTGAGGTCTCTGAAAAGGTAATGGACAGGCTCGCAGACACCGATTCCCCCCAGGGGATAGTTGCGGTCGTCTCATATCACGCACCCCGGCTGGAGGAGGTGAGTATTTGTAATCGGCCGCTTGTTGCAGTAGTGGACGGCGTTCAGGACCCGGGGAACCTCGGAACAATTATCAGGACGGCCGATGCGGCCGGCGCCGATGCCGTGGTCCTTCTGCCGGGCACCTGCGATCCTTTCATGCCGAAACCCCTCAGGGCCTCGGCCGGCAGCGTCTTCAACATTCCCGTCGTACAGACAGAAATCGGGCCGCTCTTGAAATGGGTGACGGACAAGGAACTCAGACTCGCGGTCACCTCCCCCGATGCTGCGGAGTCCTTGTTCGATACCGACCTCGCACAGTCCGTCGCCTTTGCCTTCGGGAATGAGGCGCACGGGGTGAGCATGGAATTACGGGAAGCCGCGGATCTCTCCGTCAAAATACCGATATATGGAAAGGCGGAGAGTCTCAACGTCGGCTCCGCGGCAGCCATTTGCCTCTATGAGGCGGCAAGACAGCGAAGACGGGCCTCTACGCGATAGCGGATTCATGAAATATTCCTGAACCGGCAGAGACGGAACCAAAATATTTTCACCGCTGAGACGCAGAGAGCGCAGAGAACGTAATTATATATTTCTGCTGAGAGGGCAGAAATATATAAACTGCCGTGATGAGCTTTTTTTGTTTTCCGGCCTCTCACCGGAAAACAAAATTAACCGGACCTCTGCGAACTCTGCGTCTCAGCGGTGAACTGTTATTTTTTCATGTTTGGGATAATCCGTCTAGAACTCCTTGAACACCTTGGCGAGGGAGTCGCCGGCAACGTGCATTTTGAACTCGTTGAAGTATCCGAAGGGCGTCGTCATTGTTTCGTACCCTGTTCTTTCGAGCCTCAGCCTCACCTCTTCGAGCAGCCTCTGCGCAAATTCCGGAGTCGACTTGCTCGCCGACAGGTGATTGAAGGAATGCAGCACAACTTTCTTCGTGCCAAATTTGCCTGCAAGCCATTTTGAGTTCTTCACGAACTTCTGCACAACGCCCTCGAACTTCTCTTCATCTTCCGCCTCGCAATGAAAAAAAATCACGACAGCGCCTTTCGTTGACTCCTCTCTGTCATCGTCAGGGAAATCGGCCAGAGTCTTGGATGCGGTCCTGAACCACCATTCCTTTGTGTAGAACATAAGAAGCCTCATGTCTGATTTTCTGATAAAGACCGGGCCACTGTCAACAGCCGGACAAAAATCCGCAAATGTTATATCATTTACTTCATGAACGATAATCTTTCTAATGAATTCCTTAAAACGGCCGTTACCTCGGCAAGGCTTGCAGGCGATATCATTCTCAAAAACCTCGGCCGGCTCTCAACCTCGGACGTTCAGACAAAACAGGCATTCGATTTCGTCACAAAGGTAGACCGCTGGTCCGAAGCGGTTATCATACAGACTATACGGGAAAAGTTCCCTTCCCACACCTTTCTCGCAGAGGAGACGCTGAAGCAGGAAGACACAGGAGATTACAGGTGGATCATAGATCCCCTGGACGGCACGACTAACTTCATCCACAGCTACCCGATGTTTTCCGTCTCCATAGCCCTCGAATACGAAAGGGCGATAGTCATCGGTGTTGTTTTTGACCCTTTGAGGGACGAGTTGTTTCACGCCGTCAGGGGGAAGGGGGCTTTCCTGAACAACCGGCAGATCAGCGTATCGGAGACAAGTCTTCTAGAAAGGAGCCTCATAGCCACCGGGTTTCCATTCAGGGCAAAGGAGATGATTGACCTCTACCTCAAGACATTCAAAGAGGTCTTCGCAGGTGTGAGCGACATCAGGCGGGCGGGATCGGCCGCGATCGACCTGGCATACGTGGCAGCCGGGAGGTTCGAGGGTTTCTTCGAACTGAAACTAAGTCCCTGGGACATCGCAGCAGGGAGCCTGCTTATCACCGAGGCAGGAGGTATGATCACTGACTTTGATGGAGGAACGGATTATCTTTCAACAGGAAATATTGTCACCGGAAACAAATATGTCCAGAGCGAGATACTCAGGATCGTACGCAATAATTTCCGGGGAATAATCGACAAATGACCTGAACGCCGACATTCTGTCATTCCGCCCTGTCCCGACCCTCACGGGGAATCTTCCCACGAATCCAGAAGAAGCATGAAAAAGGCCTTATCCGTCATACCCGCGAAGGCGGGTATCCAAGTTCTCTTAAGAAGAATGGATTCCCGATTACTACCTCGGGAATGACGACGTATAAGCATTTTCTGGTCAATGACAAACTGTGAGGGTTGTAGCGCAGGACGGGATGGAGGTTCCGAGCGGTTTCTTTTGCCGATAGTCCTTGAGTGCATAGAGAAAGAAGGAGGCAAAAGCCTCGGAGCGAAGCGAGAATGAGGGAGGGGCCTCTGTCCCGCCTCTTTTTCGTGAATAATCTGAGTCAGTTATATTGACGAGCTTCTTAAAGACCCGTGGGATGATCGATGAACTCGACCTTAAGGCCGAGTTTCCCGGTCAGCATGCGCCCTACCGCCTTCACACCAAGAGTCTCCGTGGCATAATGTCCCGAAAATACGAGGTTCACCTTCATCTCCTCTGCAAGACTGTATCCGCTGTGAGAAGGCTCCCCCGTCAGGAACGTATCGATGCCTATCTTTTCGGCATCGTTGATCGCCGACCATCCTCCGCCCGAGACAACGCCCACATTTCTCACCTTCCTGCCGAAACTAACCCATGAAGACCTCGTCTTCAGCTTGCCGTCGACAGCCGAGGCGAACTGCTCGACAGACATCTCTTTTGTCGTCCGTCCCCAGTAGCCGATCCTCTTCCCGTGATAGGCACCGAATTCACCCATCCTCTTGATCGATAACACCTTGAGCAGTTCGGCATTGTTCCCGTATTCAGGGTGCCAGTCGAGGGGCAGGTGGCAGGCGTAAAGGGAGATTCCCGAGTCCAGCAGCATCTTGATTCTCTCTTTCACCACGCCTCGCACCGACCTTATGCCGCCCCAGATCAGCCCGTGATGCACGACAAGAAAATCAATCTTGTCCGCCGAGGCCTTTTCAAAAACGTGTCCGCAGGCGTCCACGGCCAGGCCGATTTTCCTTACCTTTTCTTTACCCTCCACCTGAAGTCCGTTCCTGCTCTCATCTTCCGGGAACTGGTCGAGGCAAAGGGCGGCGTCGAGCAGGGAGACCAGTTGCGGGAGGGGGATCTCCTTCATGAGGGCAGGACGGCGGGTGCCGTCGAGCAGGTACCGTCGAGGTTAAACTGGTACGTGTTCCAGTTGCCGCAGCCGGGGCACCTCCCCGACCATTCCTCGGCATTAAATCCGCAT
>JBJKOV010000273.1:0-5741 GCA_046707105.1 Thermodesulfovibrionales bacterium | reverse complement strand
ACGGCGGGCTTGAAAACTGGAAGATCCTCGGCTCCGGCCGGCTCATGGACCTTCAGAATACGCTGGCATGGAAAAGCTTCTTCCTCTCGCTCTGGATCACCCAGAGGGGATATCTCTTCGCCCTCCCTGCGGGCGTCTATGTGATAAAGACAGTAACGGATGTCCTTCTTGATGGAAAGGTGCTGAGCAGTGAAGAAAAGATCATCTGCGCCTCCCTCTGGTCGGCCCTTGCGTGGTTTAACCTGCACGCTTTCTTCATCATTTCTCTTACACTCGGCATCTGCATATTGCTGTATGGAAAGCTTCGGCCGATGCTCCCCATAGCAGCTCCGGCTGCGGCAGTGGGCCTTGCATTCTCGGTGTTTGCGGTCCTCGGGTTATCAAGACCGGGGACCCTGCATCTGAAATGGGACTGGGTAGCTAACGGCGAGAACTTTTTCAGGTTCTGGCTTGTCAACCTGGGCCCCTGGCTTCTGCTGGCGGGGTGGGCGGTCTTTGCACTGCGTAAAAAGGCATTGGCCGGATACAGGTATATGGCGGCCGTCTTCTTTCTTTTGTTCTTCGTCTTTACGTGGGTCATGGTTGTCCCCTGGGACTGGGACAACATAAAGGTGCTGTTCTGGCTTTATCTTATGATCGCCTGGCTTGTGTGGAGGACGGTGATATCGAGGCTTTCTCCTGCTACAGCGCTTATTATCGGATGCATCGTGTTTTTCCCCGGTGCGGTCTCCGTTGTCTCCTCCTGGCCCGGAAACGGCAACGGGGTCCAGCTCTACAAGATGTCGGAGACCTGGGAAGCCAAGGCTGCCCTGATGGACGTGCCGCCGGATGCGGTCCTGGCGGTAGTCCCCGACCCCAATCATCCGGCCATGTTCTGGGGGGCCGCGGTGGCGATGGGCTATCCCGGACACCTTTGGTCCCACGGGATCGACTACGCGGACAGGGAGCAGAAGCTCGACCGCATTTTCAGGGGCGAAGGCGACTGGCATTCCCTGGCGCAGGATATCGGGATAACTTACATCTACTGGGGAGAAAACGAGAAGAGAAAATACGGGGCCTTCGACCAGCCATGGCGGCACCAGCTGGAAAATGTATCGAGGTCACCGGAAATAGGCGTTTATAAAGTGGGGAGCGGCTCCGGGTAAGTGGCAGGCGGGCAGCGGCGGTGCTTCAGATTGGTCAACCGATTCGCAATGGCCATGGAACACTGATGCTCGTCATGTGTTACGCTCCTGCGTTTGTTGTACTCGGAACGCTGAAGATTGCTTACCGTTTTTATGCCGATGGAATAAAATTCATTCAGACCCGCTTTCATTGTATTCGCGGTTCTCGTCATCCCGCTTTATTACCTCTTCCGGGTACTTGCGGCAGACATCGGTATGTTTCTGCGGTCGGCGGGCCCGTGACTTTAAAACGACGGTCACCTAAGTGGCTCGACAGTGACTGGGAATAGCAACTTCGTTTAGGGGTGAACCAACGAGAGCATTAATGGTCTTATGCAGGTTAACCTATTGATTTTTGATCTGGCTGTCGATAATATATAGCAATGACTATAGATAAGGGGACTGTGGTCGACAAAAGCAAACATGTGGTCTTCAGAAAGATACAGGATGAGTATATACTCGTGCCGATGGTTGCCTCAGCCGCAGATGTTGAATCCATCTTCAATCTCAATGAAACCGGTGCGGCTGTCTGGGAGAGAGTCGACGGGACAAAGAAAATCTCTGACATTGTCGAAGAGATCAAGGCAGAATATGAAAGCGAAGACAACCAGATAGAGAATGACGTCGTGGCTTTTGTTCGTGAGATGGTTGAGGCTGAACTGCTGGAGGTCTCATGAACACCCTTTCATACGCAGATTTTAGCAGTAACATCCATTCCGGGACTTCAAAAAAACGGATCCCCCTCGATGCCGGCATCGACCTCACCTACCGCTGCAACAACAAGTGCGTCCATTGTTACTGCAACCTGCCTGTCTATCACAAGAAGGCGATGCAGGAAGAATTGACCACTGATGAAACAAGAAAACTTCTCGATGATCTTGCATCGATGGGCTCCCTCTGGCTCCTCATAAGTGGTGGGGAACCGCTCCTCAGGGAAGATTTCGATGAGATATACCTTTACGCTAAGAAGAAGGGTTTTCTCATAACACTCTTTACCAATGGAACCCTTATTAACGACAAGACCATTGAGCTCCTATCCAAATATCCGCCCTTTACGGTCGAAATTTCTCTCTATGGCGCTACCAGGGATACATACGAAAAAGTGACCTGCGTCCAAGGCTCTTATGACAGATGCGTGGAAGGGATAAGGAAAATCGTAGAGGCAGGAATAAAGCTTAAACTTAAGACCATGGCACTCACCATCAACCAACATGAGATCGAGGCAATGGACGGAATGGCCCGAGAACTGGGATGCGAGTTCAGGTTCGACCCGGCGCTCAATAAACGAATTGACGATAACAATTTTTCAGACCCTGTGAGATACCGCATTCACCCTGAAGACGCTGTTCGGCTCGACAGGGCATTCCCCAAACGCATGGAAGAATGGGAACACTTCTGTGATAAATTCATGGGAGAAGCCGTTAAAGACGACAGGCTTTACAGATGCGGCGCGGGGCTCCGAATGATTCATAGCGATCCTTACGGAATGATTAAAGGCTGCATGATGATGAAGAGGGATGGTTTTTCAGTAAGGGAGCATGATCTGAAATGGATATGGACCAAGGGCATACTTTCAGTAATCGCCCGGAAAAAGGATTTCTCCCTTCCATGTGATGACTGCCATCTCGTGAATCTCTGCGGTCAGTGCCCTGCATGGTCCGTCCTTGAAAGCGGGGATGTAAAGAAAGATGTTACATATTTGTGTAGAATTGCTAAACTGAGATGTAGAGATTTCGAGTTTATACATAAGAAAGGAGGACGGGAAAAAGATGTCAAAAAAGAAATGGTCAAGGCCTGAATGTAAGAAGGTAATATTAGTGCCTGAGGAATCCGTAATAACCGGGTGCAAACATGGGCATGCTTTCGGCCCCAGTGGAATAACGTGTAACGCCGATAATTGCAGAACCGGAGCGAGTTGATCTTTTCCTGCATGGAATAACGGGGGCACATTTTAAGTCTGTCATCTCACAAGGTTCAGCTGCCTGATCTTTTCAGATGGTCCAGAACCGACGAATCATTGACAAATTCAAGCTCGCAGCATTCGCTTTCCCGTGCGACCCTTAAACAGAAGTCAACAGCAAACTGCATCCCCTCCCTGTTCCAGAAGGTGGGGAAACATCTGACCATGAGCCTGTTGGCAGCGTCTGTTTCTGAAATCCGGATCGTCCTGTTCGCTTCACCGTGTTTAATAAAGAAGATCTTACCGATGGGGGCACCCCTGTTTTTATGAATCCCCGATGTCCCGTGCCACGGAGTGCCGTACGCCCATAAAGCATTCTCATGCTCCCTGATGATGACCCTTTCATCCGTTAAAACCTCTGCTTCGCCGTCTTTCTGCCAGATTTCGGATATTGTTGATTTGCCCGAGCCGGAAACGCCCGCAAAGAGATAGCCCACCCCCTTGAAAGATATACAGGCAGAATGGAGGATTATGCCTATTCTATTAATGTTGATATGGCCGGAGACAGCGAGGTCGGCAAGGGGATATTCAAGAGGGAAGAGCATGTTCTTTGAAGAAGGTCTCGTATAGATTGTGAAATCGGCAAATTTCCTGTCGGCCCTTATTATTCTATAAGGTTGAGATTCTCTTTCAACATCTTGTAACGCGATCAAGTAGCCTGTCTTGTCCCTATCCTCGAATATTGTCCATAGACCTGCCGGGCCTGATGTGAATATCCGTCTGAGCGAATCAGGGGAAGGGAAAGGGGAAGTTGTATCAATCTGAAACCGGATGTCAGGGGTTTCAAATGGCTCAGCGGCAAATGCCTCAAGGGCTCTATCCAGCAGTATTTCATGAGCCAGGGGGTCAAATTCAAGAGATATTCTCAATTCGCCGACACCGAAGAATTTTCTCATCATGATATTTTGCCAAAGAGAACATCTGTTTTTCAAAGCAACCTGCGAAGAAGTCACAGAGACAGGGTAATTGCTGTGCTATAATTCTAAAAGGAGATTAAGACAACTTGTTAAGAGCATCGCGCATATCCGATGACTTATTAAACAGCGGCATTGACGTGCGAATTGCAACGAGAGGCTCTTCTATGTTTCCCTTTATAAGAACAGGGGATAGAATAACCATAACGCCTGAAAAAAAAATAAACATCGGCGATATTATTGTATTCAAGAGAGATAACCAGATGGTATGCCACAGACTTGTAAGAGTTTTTGAGAAAGGCGGCTTCAAATATTGCCAGACCCGAGGGGATGCATACTTTAGGCTCGATGAGCCCGTGGCATTCGATCAAATACTGGGAAGAGTGACGATGGTAGAGAGAGGAAGAGTTTCCATCTTGAGAAGGTTTTTGCTTTTGATTTATCCCGTTTTCATGCTGGGCGAGTTTTGGAATGCCTCGGTAATCTCTTCACTGATAAGAATCAAAGCCGCCGTCTCTTCCACAAAAGAAAGAATTCTTAAAGGTGAGTCCTGCAAGCGAAAGTCTTGACCTGCATCGCCATAGGATATATTTCAGGCGTCCTGCTCGCCCTTGTCCGTCTTGAGGGCCTTCAGGGACATCCCCGCAAGAAGCGCGATCAGGACCATAATGCCCCATTGGTTTAGCGTGGGGACTTTGACGGCCTGCTTCGGCACTACACAAGCGTCAATCGGACCTCCGTTGTCCTCGTAAGCCCAGTCTTTTATGACACCGGAAGAAGGAGAAGTCCCCTGGAACCTGATCCATCCGTAACGTACCCCGTTATCCGTATTGAAGCGGACCCCTACGCAGCCGGTTTCGTTATTGAAGTTGCCGTATTTGCTTCCTTCCCATTCCAGGGTTCCGTAAGAGCGGTTGCTCCAGATTAAATGAGTGTTCTGCAGCGAGTTCCGGATCTTATAGCCGGTTGCGAATCTTGCGGGATAGAAATAATTGAAAGGTCCGACAGAGCCGATGGCCCCTGTCCCGTTTTTACTGAGACTGAGGAACACCGCGCTATAGCCTTCAGGATTCGTCTGCGCATGCGAGACTGCACTGAAGCGGAAATCGTTTGCACCATCACTGTTCAGGTCGACCGTGACAGGGGAGTTTTGCGGGTTTAACGTCAGGTTCTCCGGTCCGCTGTAATGGACAACCGCTTCTGCCGCAGGGACCATCGCCAGTGCCCCGACAGCTGCAGCGGCATAGGCCATCAGATGCTTCTCCATGCCGCTCTTTTTCTTTCCCCTCATAAGCCCTCCTTATAGTCTGTACGATTTGATCGTCATTCCTGCAGAGACGGCAATCCGATCTGACCCTGGAATGGACGCCCGATTAAGATTCTCAAGGCATGACGGATATAGACTATGAGATCGGTGAATATCATTAATTGAGACTGTTAATGAGAAACTGTAGCAGACAGATTGTCCGCAAGTCAATCCCTCCAGGGTAGTGGGTCCTGCAGGGGCAATACGGAACGCTCATACTCTCTTCTGCCGCCTCAGCGCCGGATCTACCACTTCTATCATCTTCCCGGCTTCCAGAAAGCCGCCGAAGACGTCCTTAAGCCGCGAGACTGTTGAGGCGGGCTCTTGCACGGTATCGTCATAACTTATGGAGAGCGTGGGGATATTTCTCATGGCGAGCACCAGTTTGGCCTGTTTTA
>JBJKOV010000272.1:0-11690 GCA_046707105.1 Thermodesulfovibrionales bacterium | reverse complement strand
TGATCGGCCGGGACGGCAGACTGATAGGCATAGACAGAGACGATGAAGCTCTGCGCATAGCAGCGGAGAGACTTAAGGACCCGAGGGTTCTCCTGAAGAAAGGCAGATTTTCGGAAATGGAAGACATCATTAGATCGGAAGGGGCCGGAAAGGCTGACGGAATACTGCTGGACCTGGGCGTCTCGATGATGCAGTTCAAGGAATCAGGCAGGGGCTTCAGCTTTCAGTCCGCCGAGAGACTCGATATGCGGATGGATAAGTCCCAGAGTCTTTCCGCCTGGGACGTAGTAAACAGTTACTCCGAAAAGGACCTCATAAGAGTGCTGAAAGACTATGGTGAAGAGTACCGGGCTCCAAGGATAGCGAGGGCCATCACTTATTACAGGAGCAAGAAGAATATCACTACCTGCTCCGAGCTCGCGGAGCTTGTCTCCGGTTCGGTAGGAAGACGGGGCAGAATCCATCCGGCGACAAAGACCTTCCAGGCGCTCAGAATAGAGGTTAACCGTGAAATGGACGAGCTGCAGAAAGGACTGAACTCCTCTCTTGGCTTATTGAAAAACGGGGGAAGGCTCTGCGTGATCTCTTATCATTCCCTCGAAGACAGGGCCGTAAAGAATTTCATCAGAGACAATGCGAAGAGCGGCGAGCTGACCCCGCTTACAAAGAAGCCTGTCACGCCGGGCATCCTGGAAATCCGCGAAAACCCGTCTTCAAGGAGCGCAAAGATGAGAGGAGCAGAGAGGATATGATCCGCCCTAAAGCAAACACCAATATGCTATCATTACTGTATAAACCCCTGATGGTGGCTTGCCTGCTCCTCGGCCTGTTCGGGCTCATATGGCTGAGGTCCAGCATAGTTGCCGTGAACTACGAAATACACAACCTCGAGGAAAAGAAGATGGGCGCCCTCACCGACATGAAACTCCTCCTTGCAGACAGGGCGAAGCTTATGTCACTGGCAAAAATCGACACATCCCTGCGGAGCACGGCCGCTAATGACCGATATGCGGATAACGGATACATATTCCCGGACAGGATCAAAGTGGTCCACGTAAAAAGGAGCAAAGGTGTAGCACCTTACGACGTATCTCTGGATATTAAAAGCGAGCAATGAGACGCAGGAAGCCGTGTGTTTCCAGCCTCTCATCCCGCTCCGCGCGGTGGAATGGTGAAATGGTGAAATGACGTGAACAAAAAAAGGACCATTATCTTAAACACTGCGCTGGCTTTTGGATTCCTCGTCATATTTCTCCGCCTTGTCGACCTGATGGTCGTCAACCACAAAATCCTCTCGGAGAAGGCCAAGATGCAGCAGATGACGACAGAGGACATACAGGCCATGAGGGGGAATATCTATGACCGAAGGGGCAGGGCTTTGGCCGTAAATGTGGAGCTCGAATCCCTTTACTGTGATTCCAAGGAAGTGGCCATCGATAAGGAAAGGGTGAAGAAGCTGTCAGCTGTGCTGAAGATGGGACCTGCCGAAGTGCAGGAAAAATTCGAGAAAAACAGGAGTTTTACGTGGCTTGAAAGGAAACTCCGTCCCGACACCGTAAAAAGGGTCAAAGTGGTCCTGGGCATGGAGCCCCATGACAATGATGCGTCCGCCCGGGGATTCGGCTTCATCCCCGAGGCAGAGCGGTTGTACCCCAACGGGAGCCTGGCAGCCCATGTCGTAGGCGCGGTCGGTCTTGACAACCAGCCGCTGGAGGGGCTCGAACTCAAATTCAACAAATATCTCAGAAGTGCCGGGGGTAAAGTCTGTTTTTCGCGGGACGCAAGCGGCAACCTCCTTTCCTCTGGCGCGAACCTGGAAACCAAGGGCGACGACATACGGCTCACGATCGATGAGGGCCTTCAGTATATAGTTGAAAGGCAGCTGGACATGGCGATGTCAAAATGGAAAGCAAAGGCGGCATCGATCATCATGATGGACCCTTATACCGGCGATATTCTCGCACTGGCAAACAGGCCCACATACAACCCAAACGATCTTGAAGGGACAACCAGAAACGAGATGAGAGACAGGGCGATCACCGACGTCTATGAACCCGGCTCCACCTTCAAGATTGTGGTGGGAACCGCCGCCCTGCAGGAAAAGGCGGTCACCCTGAATTCGACATTCGACTGCAGCAAGGGCTATATAGTGGTGGGAGGACACGCCCTGCATGACGCGCACAGACACGGCGTGCTTACCTTCAGAGAGGTGATTCAAAAGTCGTCCAACGTGGGCACTACGATGGTCGGAATGAGGCTTGGCAAAGAAAAGATTTACGAATATGCAAAACGCTACGGCTTCGGCGACACCACGGGGATCGATCTTCCGGGCGAGGTCTCCGGCTGGATCAGAAAGCCGGACAGATGGTCGGCAACGTCGATCGGAGCGGTCTCGATAGGACAGGAGGTCGCCGTTACGCCTCTTCAGGTACTCAGGGCATATTCAGCCGTTGCCAACGGAGGCTATCTTGTACGGCCCCATGTAGTTGCGGAAATCAAGACCCATGCCGGTGAAACGGTCTATTCTTTCAAACCGGAGCCGCTAAAAAGGGTGATCTCCGAGAAAACGGCGCTCCTTTTCAAAGACATACTGAAGACCGTTGTCGAAGAGGGGGGTACGGCGCCTGCCGCTGCGATCGACGGCAATGAGGTGGCAGGGAAAACAGGCACTGCCCAGTTGATAGACCCCAAGACCAAGAGATATTCGAAGACCAAATATGTAAGCTCATTTGTCGGCTTCGTTCCGGCGGATAATCCCAGGATCGCCGTGATAGTCGTTATCTACGAGCCGAAAGGGATGACCTACGGAGGCGTCGTGGCGGGACCGGTGTTCAAAGGGATTGCCGATCAGGCCCTGTCGTACCTTGATGTGCCGAGGGACGACGCGCCCGAGAGAAACCTTCTTCTGGTGGCAAAATGAAGCTCACGGAGATATTGAGAGGAGTTCGCACAATAAGCCTGTCCGGCGATACTGAAACCGATATAACCGGCATTTCCTATGATTCACGGAAAGTCGCACAGGGGCATCTATTTGTAGCCATAAAGGGTGAAAGGGTCGACGGCCACGATTTCATGGAAGACGCCATCGCAAGAGGCGCCGCCGCTGTGATGTATGAAAGGTCCGGGGCCGCCCCATCTGCCGGCTCACCGGACAGGCCGTCGGGAATTTCCATCATAAGAGTCGAAGACAGCAGAGAGGCGGTAGCCTGTGCTGCGAACAATTTTTTCATGAGGCCTTCGGATTTTCTGACGGTGATAGGAATCACCGGCACGAACGGGAAAACGACCACGACGTATCTGATTAAATCCATCATCGAGTCCTGGGGCAGGAAAGCAGGGCTGATCGGGACGATACAGTACATGGCAGGCGATGAGGTCTACAAAGCCGCGCACACTACGCCGGAGGCCCTCGAATTTCAGGAAATGCTCCATACCATGCGTTCCTCGGGGTGCACCCACGCTGTCGCGGAGGTGTCGTCGCATGCGCTGGCGCAGAAGAGAGTGGAAGGAACGGCGTTCAAGGCCGCTGTATTCACCAACCTCACGAGGGACCACCTCGACTTCCACGGGACTATGGAGAACTACTTCCTGGCAAAAAAGAGATTGTTCAGTGAACTCCTGGTTGAAAACGGCCATGCGGTAATAAACTTCGACGATCCCTATGGCCGGAGACTCGTGGCGGATTTGGACCGTGGCAGACAAGCATTGACATATGGCCTGGAAGAGGGCGCGGATCTGAGGGCTACGGACATCGACAATTCTTTTGGCGGGCTCCGGTTCAAAATAAGGATGCGCGGACGGACCTATAGTGCTGTCTCTCCTTTGATGGGGTTGCCGAATATATATAACATTCTGGCGGCAGCAGGGGTCTCGGCCTGTCTCGGCATACCCTGGAAGATAATAATCGAGGGGCTCAGGAATGCGGGACTGGTAAGAGGCAGGTTCGAAAAGGTCGACGCCGGCCAGAGTTTCCTTGCCGTTATTGATTATGCCCACACAGAGGACGCACTGGAGAGGCTCATCTATACCGCCAGGGGACTGACACGAGGGAAGATCGTTACGGTTTTCGGCTGCGGAGGAGACAGGGACAGGGGCAAAAGACCGACGATGGGCTCGATTGCAACGAGGCTGAGTGATTTTGTTATCATAACTTCTGACAACCCCCGATCAGAGAGTCCGGAGCGAATAATCGAGGAGATAGAAGGCGGCGCAACGCGGAAAAACTACCTGATCGAACCAGACAGAGAGGCCGCAATCAAGAGAGCTGTCCTTATCGCCCAGGAGAACGATGTGGTCCTGGTCGCCGGGAAAGGGCACGAAGAATATCAGGAAATCAAGGGCAGGAAGCTCAAATTCAATGACAGGGAGGTGCTGGAAAGGGCTATCAGGCAGATGATCAAAAGCAGTTAATCATCGGCTGTTATTGGCAGTGGGGGCACCCGAAAAAATATAGATATGGGGCATTTACAACTCGATGATATAGTAAGGGCGACCGGGGGAAAGGTACTCTGCAGACAAAGCGAAGAGTTTACCGGGCTGTCCATTGACTCAAGGACGATCAAAAGCGGGGAGATCTTCCTTGCTTTGAAAGGACCGCACTTCGACGGCCACAATTTCCTGGGTGACGCCCTGCGGACAGGCGCCGGGGCCATCGTGGAAATACCTCCTGCCGCAGCAACTTCGGGCAAAACGATCATTCAGACTGAAAGCTCTCTGGCCGCGCTCCAGAGCGTTGCCCGGTACCTGCGAAACAAGTCAGGCGTGCCGGTTGTCGGTATAACCGGTACGAACGGGAAAACCACGACCAAGGAGCTGATTGCATCCATCATGGGCAGGAACTTCAGGGTACTGAAGACGTCCGGCAATCTGAACAACCACATAGGCCTGCCCCTGAGCATAGCCAACGGGGCCGGTGATGAGGATGTCATGGTACTGGAGATGGGGTCCAACGTCAAGGGGGACATAAAGCTGCTCTGCCAGATCGCCCGTCCCGACGTTGCCGTAGTGACGAATGTCGGCCCTGCCCACCTTGAGGGCTTCGGCAGCCTGGACATGGTTAGAAAAACCGATCTCGAAATCCTTGAGTACGCCGGGGCCGTAGCCTTGAACGCCGACGACCTGTTCCTCATGGAAGGAGCAGAGGAATTTAAAGGGAAAATCATAACATTCGGCATAAGCCGCGATGCCGATATCACTGCCGGGGACATTGCATTGGGAGACAGGGGCTCGCATTTCACTCTCCGGTTACCCGGAGGGATTGAGGGAGAGGTCAGACTCGGAATCCCGGGGACGCTCAATGTTTATAATGCCCTTGCGGCCGCGTCGGCCTCCTTCCTGCTTGGAGCTAACGCCGCGGAGATCCGTGAAGGACTTGGCTTATTCCATGGTGTGCCTATGAGGCTGGAAGTCCTGGAACATTCCGGGGCTACCGTTATCAGCGATGTCTACAACGCAAATCCGGCTTCCATGGAGGAAGCGGTTAAAGAGCTTCTCCGTCTGAAGAGAAAGAGGACCATCGCCGTACTGGGGGACATGCTCGAACTCGGCCGGTACTCCGGAGAGGCCCACAGGAAGCTGGTCGGTTTGCTGTCGGAAGCCGGCATCGACATTCTGATCGCCGTTGGACCGGAGATGGTGTCGGCGGCGACGGGATTTGCCGGAACGCGATACGTGGCTGATGACTCAGCCCGGGCCGCGTCCATACTTGCGGAGATTCTCAGTGCAGGGGATACGGTCCTGATCAAGGGCTCGCGCGGCATGCGGATGGAAAGGGTTTTGTCCCCGTCCGGAGAGCGCCGGACAACGGAGGAGTCGCATGCTGTATAAGGCCCTGTATGGTCTTCACACCCTGTTCTCCCCCCTGAACGTCTTCCGGTATATAACGTTCAGGACCGCCCTGTCGGTGATCACGGCCATGCTGCTCTCTCTTGTCATCGGCCCCCGTCTCATAGTCTGGCTCAAGAAAATCAGCATTACACAACAGATCAGGAACGACGGCCCTCAGAGCCATCTCAAGAAAACCGGTACGCCGACCATGGGAGGGATAATCATCATCGCCTCTATCCTGGTTACGGTCCTGCTCTGGGGGGAACTCGAAAATATGTACGTATGGATAATGCTCCTTTCCCTTGTCGGATATGGCGCAATCGGGCTACTTGACGATTATCTCAAGGTAGTGAGAAAGAATTCCAAAGGTCTCCGTCCCTGTTACAAATTCGGTTCGCAGATAGCCCTTGCGCTGGCAATAGGTCTCCTGCTTTATTTCAACCCGAAAGACCCCTTTGCCGACGTTTTGAGCATACCCTTTTTCAAGAAATGGTTGTTCGACCTGGGGATTTTCTACATACCGTTTTCTATTGTCGTAATAGTCGGAGCATCGAATGCAGTCAATCTCACTGACGGGGCCGACGGGCTCGCCATAGGGCTGGTGGGCATCGCGCTTTTTGCGAATATGATACTCGTTTATATCTCCGGCAACGCACGCTTCGCACAGTATCTGCAGGTCCTTTACCTTCCGGGCACGGGTGAGCTGACGGTGATATGCGGGGCCATGCTCGGTGCATCCCTGGGGTTCCTCTGGTTCAATTCCTACCCGGCTGACGTCTTCATGGGAGACGTGGGGTCCCTTGCGCTCGGCGGTGCGCTCGGCACGCTTGCAATCATAACCAAACATGAGATAGTTCTGGCATTAGTGGGCGGCATTTTTGTAATAGAGACCCTTTCCGTGGTATTCCAGGTCGCGTCCTTTAAGTTGACCGGGAAGAGGCTCTTCAGAATGGCCCCCATCCATCACCACTTCGAGCTTAAGGGGTGGCATGAATCAAAGGTCATAGTGAGATTCTGGATTGTCGGCATAATGCTTGCGCTGCTGAGTCTGGCAACGCTGAAATTGAGGTGATTATGAAAAATTCCCGAACAGGCAGTCAGCAGTCGAAAGTCAGCATACCCAATCACATTTCATTCCCGAAAGTGAAGTGCGCGGGGAATCCTTCTTTGCCGGAAAGATTCCCCGTGAGGTACAAATCATATCAGGATTATGTCGGCAAGCAGGCGTCGTATGTTTTTTTCCCTTTATTTTTAATCCTTTGTTTTTCCTTTGTGACTTCCGTCTCCGCCACCGAAATAAAATCACGGGCCGCAGTTGTCATCGATGCTCAAACGGGAAGGATTCTTTATGCCAAGAATCCGGATGCCAGACTGCTGCCTGCGAGCACCACCAAACTTGTGAACGCCCTGGTGGTGCTTGAAAGGGCGAACCTTGACGATGTTACAACTGTAAGCGCAAGGGCTGCCGGCCAGCCGCCGACGAAGGCGGGCTTAAAGAAAGGGGACAGGGTAACCATCAGGGCACTCCTTTATGCGGCGCTTATGAAATCCGCCAACGATGCTGCGGTTGCCCTTGCGGAGGCCGTGGCCGGCTCCGAGGAGGCCTTCGTCAGGCTGATGAACAGCAAGGCGATAGCGATCGGGGCAGATGATACAAAGTTCGTCAATGCAAACGGACTGCCGGCCAGTGGCCAGCACATAACCGCCCGCGATCTGGCCATCATAATGAGGGAGGCCATCAAGTACCCTCTCCTCAGAGAGATCATGGGCACCCGGGTAACAGAGGTCTCCACCAAAAGCGGAAAAACAATGTTCATCAAGAATACGAACAGGCTCCTCTGGTCGGATGACGAGGTACTGGGCGGTAAGACCGGCTATACACGGCAGGCAAGGCACTGCTTTGTATGTGCCGGCGAACGCGACAAAGATACGATAATCGTCGCCCTCCTGGGCGCCCCTAACAGAAGTCTGTTGTGGAAAGAGTCCGAATATCTGATGGGCGTCGGTGAAAAGATAATGAGTGAGGCCTCAGAGCCGGTCGTATATCTTACGAAACTGCGTGAATCTCCGGTAAGGACCGTGTCTGCCAGGAAGAGACACGTCAGAAGAGCCGCGCTGAAAAAGAGAAGCAGGAAAAACAGGGCCGCCCTTGTGAAAAACAGGGCGAGGGAAGAGAAGATACGTGCAATTGCCAGGCAGGAGGACGATGGAAACAGAGGGTAAAAGGATAACGGTTGTCGGCCTTGCCCGAAGCGGCCTCGGGGCTGCAAACCTCCTGACGGCACTGGGGGCTTCCGTCACCGTTACAGACGTAAAAACGGCAGAAGAACTCGGCAGTTCAGTATGCAGACTTGCCCCGTCGGTACGCCTGGCATTGGGAGGTCACCCGGAAGATGTATTCACCTCGGCGGATATGCTGGTTGTAAGTCCCGGCGTCCCGGCGGGTCTTGCGCCTGTCAAACGGGCAAGGGAAAGGGGCATCCCGGTTATCGGGGAACTCGAACTCGCTTATCGGGCCACGAGGAATGGGTGGGGTAAACGGCTTCCCGGCACCGGGACACCATTTATTGCCGTCACAGGCAGCAACGGCAAGTCGACCACGACGTCGCTTCTTGACTTGATCCTCAGGAAAAGCGGATACAGGACCCTCATGGGAGGCAACATCGGCAACGCCCTGACCGAGGAGTTCTGCAAAATGGCAGATGACTGCAAACCCGGGGCATCGCCTGCCTCAGGCGGGCCTCGTTTCGATTTCATTGTGGCCGAAGTTTCGAGCTTCCAGCTCGAGACCATAGATACATTCAGACCGCACATCGCGGCCATACTTAATGTGACGCCCGACCATATGGACCGGTACCGCTCACTTTCCGAATACGCAGAGGCGAAAGCCAGGATATTCATGAACCAGGACGAGGATGATTTCCTTGTCCTAAACGCCGATGACCCCGGGATACAGGCTCTCTGCAAAAAGAATTTTCATGACATTTCGGCAGGAAAGGCCTCGCCGCACGTATACTGGTTCAGCCGCCGCAGGAAAGTGGAAGGCGTTTATTACGCAGACGGCGGTATTCATTGCAATATGCCCGGTCGCGGTAATGTCACCTCCCTTCTCCGCCTTATGGACGCGGCTGAAGTAAGGATTAAAGGAGTCCACAACCTGGAGAACGCCATGGCCGCTGCGGCCATGGCTCTCCTTGCAGACTGTCCCGTCGCTGTAGTAAGTAAGACCCTGAGTGAATTCGCCGGGCTGGAGCACAGGCTGGAATTTGTTCGGGAACTCGACGGAGTCAGATATATCAACGATTCCAAGGGGACCAATGTCGGCGCTGTCCTCAAGTCTGTTGAAAGCTTCAGCGCCCCCCTGATACTGATAGCCGGAGGCAGGGACAAGGCGGGCGATTTTTCGGCCCTTGGTCCGATTGTGTCGGAAAAAGTGAAGACTCTCGTCCTCATCGGCGAGGCCTCGGGAAAAATAAGGGAAGCACTTGGAGACCTGACGGAAACAGTGAACGCGAAGGACCTTACAGAGGCGGTAGCGATATCGCGTGAAAAGGCCGCCCGGGGCGACGTCGTACTGTTATCTCCGGCCTGCGCAAGCTTTGACATGTTCAGGGACTTCGAAGACAGGGGTCGGCAGTTCAAGAAACTGGTGAGGGAACTGGGTAATAGTGGATAACCGTCCGGCCGGCATAAAAGCACCCCTCATCAGAACCTATGACAGGTTCCTTTTGTTCACCATGCTCCTGCTCCTGTCTTTCGGTGCACTGATGATTTACAGTTCAACGTCCATCATTACACCCCTTCTCGCAAAGAAAAATATTACGCAATTCTATTATTTCAAAAGGCACCTCTTCACCATGGTTCTTGGTGGAATTGTGATGCTCGTGGCCTATTCACTCAAGCCGACATTATACAAGAAAGCGGCTGTGCCTGCGCTGGTCTTCTCTTTCTTTCTCCTTGTCCTCGTATTTTTCCCATATATCGGGGTATCCGCCGGGGGCGCGCGGAGATGGATACGGCTCTGGCCGACGACTTTCCAGCCGTCGGAACTCGTGAAGCTGTCTATGGTCGCATTTCTGGCCAAGTACATGTCTTCTCCAGGTTATGATACGGAGAAGTTCAGTTCCTTCGTCAAGCCGCTTCTGGTAATGGTTGCGTTCCAGCTGGTATTTCTCAAACAGCCGGATTTCGGCTCGACAATGAGCCTCGCCTTTATCACGTTTGCCATGCTTTTCATTTCCGGCATGAGACTCAGGTACATAGCCTCGGTCCTGGTTCTTGCCATTCCCGTAATCTACAAGCTAGCGATGGAGCCGTACCGCCTCAGGAGGATCACGTCTTTTCTGGACCCATGGAAAGATCCTCTGGGTAGCGGGTTCCAGCTGGTCCAGTCTTTCATAGCATTCGGAAGCGGCGGTGTAACAGGACTCGGACTCGGCGAGTCGCGGCAGAAACTTTCCTTTCTGCCGGCCTCGCACACCGATTTTATTTTCTGTCTGGTAGGAGAGGAACTCGGACTTATAGGCGCCTCCATCCTGATCGCCCTTTTCCTATTCATATTCATCAGGGGGATCACGATTGCCGGCAGGTCCAAAGACAGGTTCATACACTACCTCGCCTACGGGCTGACACTGATGATATCCGTGCAGGCGCTGGTCAACTTTGCCGTTGTCACCGGCCTCGTCCCGACAAAGGGACTCCCCCTGCCCTTTGTGAGCTACGGAGGTTCAGCCCTTCTGGTCAACATGGCGGCCGTAGGCATCCTGCTCAGGATATCGAAAGGTGATGACATACAGACCCCCGGGGAAGAGAGTCACATAAAGGCCAGAAGAGTGGCAAGACGCAATATTTACAACAGGAAGGGATACGGCAATTGAAGGTAATAATCGCAGGCGGCGGAACCGGCGGGCACCTCTTCCCGGGGCTGGCTCTGGCAGAGGAATTCAAGCGCAGGGACGCCGGCACCGAGGTGACCTTTGTGGGAACGGAGCACGGGATAGAAGCCCGTATAATCCCTCGCGAGGGATATCCGATGAAATTTCTAAGGGCTGAGGGATTCGTGGGCCGCTCTTTATCGAAAAAAATAAGGACCGCCCTCAAAACCGCCCTTTCTTTTCTGGACGCACGACGTATCCTGAGTTCCGTACAGCCGGATATCGTCATCGGCGTCGGAGGCTATGCCTCCGGCGCGATCGTACTCCTGGCCGGGATAAGGTCGATCTCAACAATGATCCACGAGCAGAATTCCGTGCCAGGCCTGACAAACAGGCTGCTGGGGAAAATCGTCAAGAGGACGTGCGTAACTTATCATGAAAGTCTTCCCTTTTTCCCCATGGGCAGAACATTCCTGACGGGCAACCCCATAAGGGCAAGGATACTCAAGGGGGAGAGGGAAACAGCCTGCGGGCTTTTCTCGCTGGACAGGTCGACCTTCACCGTCTTTGTATTCGGAGGAAGCGCCGGTGCTCGGTCTATAAACAGGGCCGTAGTCGATGCGCTTAACCATCTCATCGACCTGAAGGAGAAGATCCAGTTTCTCCATCAGACGGGAGAAAAGGATTACGAAAGTGTGCGCGAAGCATACAGGAAGGCAGGCTTCCGCGGGACCGTCGCGCCTTTCATCTACCAGATGGCCGAGGCATACGCGGCCGCCGATCTGGTGGTTTCGCGGGCCGGCGCTACCACGCTGGCCGAGATCACGGCACTTGGGAAACCGGCGATCCTTGTCCCCTACCCTTTCGCCGCCGGCCGCCACCAGGAGCTTAATGCGCTAAAGCTGAAAGAGATGGGAGCGGCCTTCATGTTCACGGACGATGAACTTACAGGTGAAAGACTCGCAGGAAGTATAAGGGAATTGTTCGGGA
>JBJKOV010000271.1:0-2237 GCA_046707105.1 Thermodesulfovibrionales bacterium | reverse complement strand
CCTTCCTCGATCATCGGGATTTTAACGACGATATTCTTATGTATCTTAGCGAGGGAGCGGGCCTCTTTCAGCATCTCGTCAGCCGTCAGTCCCACAACCTCTGCGCTCACCGGACCGTCAACTATTCCGCAGATCGTTTTCAGAAGGGAGACAGGGTCCTTCCCTTCTTTGGAGATGAGAGAAGGGTTTGTTGTGACACCGTCCAACACACCCAGTTCGTTTGCCTTCCTGATCTCTTCAACGTTTGCAGTGTCGATAAAAAATTTCATTGGCGCTCCTTTTGAAATGAATGCTTTATTATAACGAAAATATCGTGGTTTTTTCCGGGGAGAAGACATAAGAAAAGGCAGATGCGCACCGCAGAGACTCAGAGGACGCAGAGATTCACTCAATTTTGTTTTCCGGTGAGAGGCCGGAAAACAAACATTCCTCTCCCATGGCCGTTTATATATTTCCGCCCTCTCAGCAGAAATATATAATTTAAACTCTCCGCGTCCTCCGAGTCTCTGCGGTTACTAAGAAGTACATAAGTATGATAACGCTATTTGTCACTCCGGCTTGTCCGGAGTCTTTTTGGGGAAGGATTCCCGACGAGCGGGAATGACACCCTACTAATGCACTTATTAGTAACTACTGCTCTTGTTTAAAGTCTTTCGCCTTCTCCTTCATGCAACTGTCGGGCTACTTGTAGGAATCGATTATCTTCCTGAGAAGCGCCGCCTTGTCGTAAAGGCGCGACGACTCACCGGGCCCGCCTCCATGCGCTTTTTCAAGAGGCCGTCCGGATGAGCCCCGGACATCCAGTTTCGCCAGCACATTAGGCATATCGATAAACCGTGATACCTTGTTGAACTGGGCGATGCCGCCCCTTGTTCCTTCATGATGCAGCGTCAGAAAGAGTCTGTTCTTTGCCCTCGTGGCGGCGACATAAAAGAGCCTCTGCTCCTCTTCTATGTCATCTTCGCTGTCGAGTGCGAATGTCACAGGCAATACGCCGTCTATGAGCCCCATAATAAATACCGAGTCCCACTCCAGTCCCTTTGCAGAATGTATAGTGGACAAGACGAGCGGCTTTTCCTCCTCCTTTGTCTCCGGCTCCACCCTCCAGACCCCTCTTTCCGGGGGTTCTATGGCGAAATCCTCAAGAAGTTCTTCAAGGGAGGCGTACCTCATCGCAATCTGCCTGAGGGCCTCCAGGTCGTTCAACCGGAGATGCCAGTCGTCGTATTTGTCTTTCAGCAGCGGCAGATAGTGTTTCATCATTATCTCGAAGCGTTCGCCTACGGCAATCTTTTCATCACCCCCCGCGCGGAGGGCGGATTCGAGTCCTGCCAGGCCCTCCGAATAGGAAAGGCCCCTGGTATATTTAGGGAACCCCCTGGTCAGGACTTCCTCCAGTGAGCTGTAACCGGTGAATTCGTCGGTGAGCCTGGCGGCCGTTTTGGGGCCTATCCTGCCGATGAGCATCAACGCCCTGTTCCAGGCCAGCTCGTCTTTCGGGTTAACCACGACCTTCAGGTGTGACAGTATGTCTTTTACATGGGCGGTCTCGTAAAATTTCATTCCGCCGAATGTCTCGTAGGGAATATTTCTCCTGCTCAGTTCTGACTGCAGCTGGATCGAAAGGTACATCGCCCTGAAGAGTATGCACTGATGACCGAGAGGAAGGCCTTCGTCCAGCTGCCTCTTCACCGTTTCCGCCACCCATTCGGCCTCCTCGTAAGCATCCTTGAAAAAAAGAAGCTGCGGCATCTGCCCCGTCTCTTTTTTGGCCGAAGCGAGACACTTGGAGTACTTGTTCTTCATGTTCTCCAGGACGGCGTTTGCCACATCCAGTACGGCCTGAGAACTGCGGTAGTTTTCTTCCAGCTTTATAATTGTGCATTCCGGGAACTTCTTCGGGAACTGCATTATGTTTTCATGAGAGGCCCCCCTGAACCCGTAGATGCTCTGGGCGTCGTCGCCGACCGCCATTATATTTCTGTGGCCTTCCGCCAGGAGGGAAGCGATATCGGCCTGAAGTTTGTTCGTATCCTGGTATTCATCCACCATGATATATCGGTACCTGCGCGACAGCCTCTCCCTGATGTCCGCATTTTCGAGCAGGATGTTCAGGAAGACGAGCAGGTCGTCGTAATCGAGGTAGTTCTTATCGATCTTATACTTTGCGTACTGCATCCTGAGATTTTCTATGTCCCTGATGTCCTCGGTGAAATGCGGATATTCCTTCTTGATTA
>JBJKOV010000270.1:0-4186 GCA_046707105.1 Thermodesulfovibrionales bacterium | reverse complement strand
GGATGCCGTCGGCGAGGGTCTTGTCTGCAAGGCATGCATCGGCCTTTGCCTGGGGCATGCCGAGGATAGAGGCAAGTGCGTTTTCCGGATCTGTCTCGCTCACCCAGGAGGCCTGGTTCTCATAGATCAGCTCCAGCGCCTCGAAGTAGTGGGCATTGCCCGAGCAGCGGGCCAGCATCGAAGCGGTAAGTCCCGCCTGGTTGAAGGGGAAATCGCGATAGATCAATTTAGCCTTCCCCGTATCAATATACTTCGCCGTTAGCTGGGGCAGGGTGTTTAAATGGAAGTCAGCGCAGTGCGGGCAGGTGAGAGCGGAATAGTCAATGATCGTGATCGGCGCATTCGGGTCGCCCAGCACCTTTTCCGAAAGCATCTCGTCAATTCCGGGCAGGACGTTAGCAGAAGTAGACGCAGGACCGCTGTCGCTGCCGCACCCCGCGGCAACGAGAAGAGTAAGGAAGCAGAGGATGGCCAATAGGCATGCCGTCAGTACAGGCATGGTCCCTGTGCCCGTATCGCGGTGAATCTCTCTTCGTCTTATGGTGTCCATCAGCCCTCCGATATTTTTCAAGAATAACATGTTGCTGTCCGTATGGTTCAACTCAGCAAAGCCGGGTCTTGTAAGTCGGTCAGACCTTCAGTTTCCTGTGGCAGTTCGGGCAGTAATCGCGCTCCGGGACGAAGCTGCCGCATTCGCTGCACTGTACGAGCTCTATCGGAAGTTCCTTTTTGCAGTACCGGCAGACGGAGTCGCCAGCCGGGACTATCCTCGAACAATATGGGCACCTCTTTGTCTGTCCCCTCGTAAGAACGGGCGGGAGCAGGAGCACCGCTATGACCACAGGCGGCATGACCGCGCATGCCAGCCCCCAGACGAGCATGCTCCTTCCCTTCCCGCGCGCGATATAGCCGCCGATGACACCCGCTATCACCCGCAGCAGCAGAACTCTATACAACCTTGTCCTTCTTCAGGAGTTCGGCGGCTCTCCTGTGGAGCCGCCCGTTCCCGGAGGCCAGCAATGTACAACTTCTCTCAAGACCCAGCTGCACATCCTCTATGTCCCTCCCCTCCATGTCTGTAAAAATCCCCCCCGCTTCCCGCACCAGGAGGTACCCTGCAGCGAAATCGAAACTACGTGAAGGAGAGGGTGAGACAAAGGCGCTCACCGCACCGTACGCAACATATGAAAGGTCGAGGGCGGTCGCCCCGAGGCATCTCGTCTTTCTGGAACGGGAAAGAAGGGGCAGGAGGAGAGGAATGTCCCGCGCCGGGGACTGGGCCTCATAAGCCGACAGGTACAGCTCATCATCCCTCTGGGTCTCGATCCGCTCTCCGTTAAGGAAAGAGCCCGCCCCTTTTTCGGCCCAGAATTCATCTCCGCTTACAAGGTCGATGACATATGCAAACCTTACATCACCGAGGGTCTTTCCCTCTGCAACGGCTATCGATGCACAGTAGAAAGGGATGCCTGAAACGGCGTTTCTGCTCCCGTCTATGGGATCTGCGATGACCACCGTTGCAGCACCGCCCATATCGACGAACCCAGCTTCTTCGGATATCAGGGTGAGCGGCTCCCCAAGAGAGCGGAACCCGGAGATAATAATGTCCTCGGCCTTCTTGTCTATACGAAAAGTCTTGTCTCCGCCAGCCCCTGTACCGAGGGAGGTTTTCAGGTCTTGTGACCGCCTCATGGCAGGGATTTCCTCCATCAGCCGTCTGCCTATGTCTCTGAAGTCCGCTATTTTCATGATAAGGCTATTTTACGTGAAGAGAGACCGGCGGGCAACCTGCGGGAGTTGGCATCGTACAGGCGATAGAGTAAAATAGGCGATGAGGGTTTTCCGGAACATCCTGATATTACTTCTGGTCCTGGCGCCTGTGACCGCCTATTCACTCAATGTAAGGGAATACATTCTTGACAACGGCCTGAAGGTCTTGATCGCCGAAGACCACAAGGCGACGACAGCCACTTTCCAGGTATGGTATCGTAGTCGGCGACCTGAAGAAGGCGTCGCTCAGGTATTAAAGCTGTATTCGGCAGTTGAAGCTGTTTTCAGGATTAAACCACATTATCCATAAACTGGAGACGCAACTGTGTGGCACAGGGCGGGATAGAGGTCCCGAGCGGTTTCTTTTGCCGATAGTCCCACGCTACCCTCTCGCCCTTCTCCTGTCCATTATGTAGATGCTCTTCGCGAAGGTCTTGGCGTACTGCTTGATCTCCGCCACCTTCAGGGCGACCTCCTTGGGCTCTCTTATCACCGTGCGGTCAGTATTAACCACGGCTATGGAGAGTGTCATTATGCCAACTATCACCGGTCTGTCGTTCCTGTCCACGGAGACGATATAACCTTTCTTGAGATCTTCCGGATCGTAAAACTGCCCTATTCCCTTGTCGAACTCTTCGATGATACTCCTGCACATGGACTGCACCTCTTCGGGAGAGCAGATTATGACAAAGTCGTCTCCGCCGATATGCCCCAGGAAATCGCCGGGGGCGCCCACCTCCTTCTTGATGGCCGCCAATCGTTCTCCCATCCACTTGATGATATCGCTTCCGCGCGCGTAGCCGTATCTGTCGTTAAAGGCCTTGAAGTTGTCGAGGTCAGCCAAACAGAAAGAAAAGCTGCGGGTTTCATTCAGCCTCGTGAGGAGTTCCTTCTCTATGGCGAGGTTTCCCGGGAGCTTCGTCAGCGGGTTGGCGTCCAGGTTCATCTCCTCCAGTTCCTTCAGCCTGGCGGACATCTCCTTGAAGGAGATCGCCAGGTCGGCAAGTTCGTCGACGCCGGTTATCTCGGGCAGGCTGTCGAAATCTCCGCTCTGGATCGAGACAGTCGCCGCCTTCAGTTTGTCTATTGCCGTTGTCACATACTTTGTTATAAAGGACGCCAGGAAGATCCCAAAAATAAGCGCTCCAATGCTGAGCATGATGGTTATCATCAGTGCCTTTTCCCCGAAAGAGTTAGAGCGGTTGATGTTACGGTTCTGTTTGTTCTTGATCTTCAGAGAGATGTCCTTTAGCGAGAACAGTATCTTGTTGAAGGCGCTCTTGAGACTGGTCGACGAAAGAAGTCCGGCGTCTTCCGTCCGACCGTCCCTGACAAGGGAGAGCTCTTTCGTAAAAAGGTCGTCGTATTCTTTGTGCGAAGCGCTTATCTCCCCGAGGGAGCCTTTCAGCGAGGGCTGGCTGTCAACCATTTCCGAGACCAGCGCTCTGAATTCCCTGCTCCTGCTCCAGAACGCGTCCTCCGCATCCGACTCCCTGAACGTGAGTGCGCGTTTCTCATAAAGATTCTGCGCCAGGAGGAGGTCGTTCAGCTTGGTGATTTTTTCCTGTGTCGACGCGTCGTCAAGTATGATCCCGGTCGAAATCTTGTTCAACTCCACGAGGCTCCAGATCGCGTAGCCGCCGACGATCAGGGTAAAAAATACCATCGCCATATATCCCAGGAATATCTTCTGCCGCAGTGTAAGATTCATTCTTTATCAGTGCCCGCCCGCTGATTTTGCGCCGGTATCTTATTATAGCCAAATTGAGATGATTTGCATCCATCCCTGCCTGAGCCGTTGTTGATCCCGTTGTCTTTTCGGCGGAGGGGGAGGAAAACGGAAGGCGAGAGTAGAGGGCGATGTGGTAAAATACCTGATCTCGAAGAGGAAGGTAAGCAATGTCAAAACTACCCATAAACATAGAAGTAGAGATGAAAGTGAGCTACCTTGATTACGCGATGAGCGTGATCATAGGGAGGGCGCTTCCCGAGGTCAGGGACGGTCTCAAGCCTGTGCAGAGGCGCATCCTGTACGCGATGTTCAGGGAGGGTCTGCTTCCGGGCAAAAAATATTCGAAGAGCGCCGGTGTGGTCGGCGAGGTCCTTAAAAAATATCATCCGCACGGGGACTCGGCTGTCTATGACGCCCTTGTGAGACTTGCACAGGACTTCAACATGAGGTATCCCCTGGTGGACGGCCAGGGCAATTTCGGCTCGGTAGACGGCGACCCGGCTGCAGCATACAGGTATACGGAGGCCAAGCTGGCAAGGATAGCGGAAGAACTGCTGGCCGATATCGACAAGGAAACGGTTGATTTTACCCCCAATTTCGACGAGACCACTGATGAGCCGCTGGTCCTTCCTTCCAGGATACCGAACCTTATTGTCAACGGAGCCGCCGGCATCGCCGTCGGCA
>JBJKOV010000269.1:0-3450 GCA_046707105.1 Thermodesulfovibrionales bacterium | reverse complement strand
TACTACAAAAGTCTCATCCTTCCGCTCGCCCGCAGTCAGGGGAGTGCTTGGAGAGCTGCGCCTGCTCTCAGGATACCACTGTCCCAATATTATCCTTTTTAGGGCAGTTCAAAATATCCCCTACAGTGCGAGAATATGGTCCCGGATGGCTATAATTTCAGCCGTCAAGTTTCCAGATGAGATGAAGTAGTTCAGATATTCTATTATCTCGGGCCGGTTTTTCCATCTATTGTAGGTTGACTTCACGTCGACGGCTATGCTTTCGCATCCTTCGTACAGATAATCCTCAATTAAGTCGTATATCTCGCTTTGCTTGATATGATTATCAGATGCCTTCATTTCTGCGACAAGAGCGAGAAGAAAAAAAGTTTTCGGAAAATCAGGAGCCCCCTGTTTCTTCGCCCTTTTAGTCGCTTCGCTACGCATGATGTTTAAAATACGTCCCCGATTCCCATATAAGACGACACGTGTTATCTCGCGGTCAAAATGGCTCGCCTCCTTCTTTGTCAGATAACCACCCTTATAAAGCTGATACAGTTTTTCATTGATAATTCCTAGTTCTGACGGAAAAGGATTTGTTGAGTCGAGCTCCCACATTTTTTTATATGAATTCAAACACAGGTCAAGCGCATTGACACCAATGATCTTCTCGATCTTGTCTTTTGCGGTCTCTTTTTTCCGCTTTTTCACCTGTCCGCCTCCCTTTTCAGAACCTAGAGTCATTTCTTACTCAGCCGAGATACCCGTTAATAAATCCATGGATCTTCCTATATCCTTCCTCATTTTGAGCCTCACTTATCCACCACTGCCTATGTCTGAGAGCCACTTCCTTGACATAGAAATAATCCTCAATCTTCTTTTTATTCCCGTTGTAGTGATCCCATAAATTTTCTATCAGATTGAAAACTATGCAGCAATAGTTATCGTATCTCATGTATTTCTCGTCCTGATGAGGAGACTTAGGGCGGTCATTCCACCCTGCACAAAAGTCATCGTCTTCAAGATAAGGGTATTCCACCGCTAATATGTTTAATTTTAAGATCTGCTCGTCAATCCTTGATATCTCAGAGTACCTATTAGTTCGACTGGCGACAAAATATGCTACGATGCTGGATACTATCGTTGCGATTAATGTTGGTGCAAAAGCGTCCATGGCGCGACCCCCTGTGAATAGCATTGGTGATCAGGCCCACGGCGCACCCGAGTTGCACCTTTTCCCCCTCCGGCAAGGGTAGGGCCTGATGTTCGTCTTTATCATCTATAAAACTTCAAAAAATCCTCAACAGTCAGGCCTGCCTTCGCAATCTGGTTTCTCATGAGTCCTTGTTTCAAAGGCTTTCCCTTATGGACGGGGATAGAGAGGATATTCGCATTTCCTTCTTTCGTCATTTGCACATGGCTCCCCTTTTGCCTCTCAGCCGTCCATCCGGCCCTCTGGAATGCCTTGATAACTCTCTCAGGTTTAAGACCGTGAAGGCTGCTCATGAAGCTTTCTTAACCCGCTTCCTCTTCTGCATGACTTCAAGATGACCTTCAATAGCATCTTGTATCATTTCAAGCGCCTCTTCTATTGTATCGCCTTGTGAAGCACATCCGGGCAGGGTAGGGCATTCGACCCAGTAACCGCCGTCCTCTGTATCCGGGCGGAGAATGACAGCGTATTTCTTTCCCTTGACGGTAACCTGGTATTTCTTTTCTTTTTGCAAGGCAACTATTTCACCTTTGAGGTTTTCCATAATTTCACCGAGGGCGAGGGAAAAGACAAGCTGTCCGCTTTTCAGAGTGTCAATAATCTCCTTCCGGTCCTCAGTCAAGACAAAGATGGTTTCACCGTCTGTTAATAACCTGAGTTCGGAAAGCGGCCTCTCTATCCCTGGCATGTTCTTTTTCAGGTAGTGTATGGCTTTCCTGATCTTCTGGAGACTTACCCCCTTATCCATGAGGGTCTTCGCAACCTTCAATTGCACCATGTCGCTAAAAGAGTAAAGTCGCACTGAGCCGCGCCCTATTGCTTCACTGATCGACGGTTTGATAAAGTGTGTCCGGTCCCAATAGTCAATCTGCCTAAAGGTAAGTCCAGTAATCCGCGCTACCGTCTTACTATTGAAATTCATATCGCCTCCCTAAGCATAAGAACAGTTATGTAATCATGATACTAGAATGATATTTTTGTGTCAAGAGCACAAAAAAAGGCCGGGTTGTCCCCGGCTTCCCTTGTACTATTTCGGAGTGAAAGAAAAACTAATATTGTCTATCTCATCAGAAAGAAATTGAGACGTTATTTCCGAGTGGTGTCGATGGGAGCATCTTCACAACCCTTAATCAACGTGTAAAGTACTTTAAAGTGTGGCGCTGCGCCTATTAACAATGGAGCTACCTTTTCGTACGAGTTTGGCAAGGCAGGCTCTACCCCATAATGAACAGAGTTTCTCGATTCTCTCACAGCGTCCGCCCAGATTACGCAATTTCTTAGGTCCTGCAGTTTGATACCGCTTTTCCCCGATGCTAGGGCAAATAAATCCTTATCCTCACAAAGTTTTAAAATCTCATTAATCTTCTTGGCTATTCCGAAGAAAGGGTCCGTCATCAAGTTGTTAATTCGCTCTTTTTTCTTTGAGTCACCCGGAATTTTGGTTAGAGAAAGCCCCAACTTTATCCAAACGCCCTCTGAAGCTCTCCCCAGCATCGTTAAACAAGCTGTGAAGAGTTCATGACGAAAACATTTCACGGCCTCTCTCAAAGACTCTTCGACCTCTTTATCCATATTGGGAATTTTCATTTCCTTCAAGAAAAGATCGCTATCTGTTAATATTTGGCTCGCTGCATCTAGTCCCGACAGGCACAATCTAATCCGGTCAGGCAAATAGATAGAGAACTCTTCGAACGCAATGCCGCTTTTATATCCACCCGTTGTACAGCTTATGCTTACCTTGTCCTTATACATGTGCTCAGAATCCGGAACAAGTAAATTATTCGATATTAAGTTCCATACCGCTTCACAAGCTGCAAGTCTCCAGGATAAATATTCCGCTGCTTGGGAAAGACCTGCTTGCGTATCAAGCTTTAAATGGATTTCGGCCGGTTTCTTTGCTTCAACCGATAAGAGGAAATTGTCGATAAGTTTAAAAGTTTCCTGAGACAGAGAAATCTTGTTAAATTGCTTCAAGAAATATGATTTTGCGACGATGATTTTTTGGGGAGTTACTTCCACATTATCAAGCAATTTTTTCTTTGCTTCACTATCGGTCATGCGTTTGCCGGTGACAGTCTGGTGACAGTTTTATTTAACGTAGCAACCCTCGATCCCCTTGATATTACGGCAGTTTAATGGTGGAGGCGGCGGGAATCGAACCCGCGTCCGAAGGTACTACACTCATGCTTCTACATGTGTAGGTTGTCTTTTAAATCTCGGAATTCAGGCCGCCGGCAACCAGGCTTCCTGAATTCCCA
>JBJKOV010000268.1:0-1356 GCA_046707105.1 Thermodesulfovibrionales bacterium | reverse complement strand
TCCCATCTTCTCATCTTTCACGGCCGCAGGGTATGCCAGGCAAAAAAGCCGAAACACGGCGATTGCGTCCTCTATGATATCTGTCCGTCAAGAGACATCTGACTTTGTGCCACAGGAATGAGCGATTCTCACTTCTCTGCCCCCCCTTGCTACCCCGGAGTAAACTACGCATCGTTCAGTGACTTTAGACTGAGATGCAAATATCTCGAAGATTCGTGTATCATACGTGAAGACCCACAATCTCCCGAATTCAAGACAATGATAAGGCGCTACAAAAAAATAATTTCATTCATCCTGCTCGTTTTTCTCTGCTTCTTCAACCTCGCCCTGCCCCTGCCCTCGAAAGCCGGAAAGGGCGCAGCTTGCTCAATGCGCTGTCATTGCGGCCACGCTATGAAATCCTGTTGCTGCTGCAAGGGGAAAATGCATGACCGAGAGAGCGGCACATCGCCGTGCATAAAGCCCCTTGGATGCATGGATGATGAAGTCGAGGGTATTGTATGCCGCGGACTCAGCCATATAACGGTTCTTCCAGGCGACGCTCATTCTTCAGTATTCCTCACAGCCAACCTCCATGCGCATTCTTATGATATCTTTCGGCAGTCTGTTTATTCCAAGGCCATAGAAAAACCTCCCCGCCCCTCGTAACAGAGCCCGCATAATCAATTCGATCAGTACAGGCTCAAGCCGGAGAAGAACCTGCGTCTCTCCGGCCCGGTGTCCCGTTGCCATTGCACCGACGGTCACTACTCCCCGAAGGCCCGAATCAGGACGGGACGGGCGGGCCTACCCGGGGCGGCACGGACACTGTGCACACTATTATTTTGGGAGGGAAGATGAAAAAACTTTTGATGATTCTTGTCGTATTCTTCCTGTGCGCACCACAGTTTGCATTCGCCGCCGAAGGCGGGAGGCACAGCTGCAAGGTCTGCGGCATGTATATCGACCAGTACCATGATACGTCTACTCAACTGACTCTGAAAAACGGTGAAAAGTTCGAAACATGCGGTGTGGCCTGCATGCTGAGGATCGTGAATGATGAAGGCGGACCGGACGCCTTCTCTTCGATCATGGTCCATGACTGGAACAGAAAGATCCTCATACCTGCCGGGAACGCGACATATGTAATCGGGAGCAGGTTAGTCCCGGACATGCTCCCGAATATAATCGCCTTCGGAAACAGGGCCGATGCCGAGGACTTCAGGCTGAAGCAGGGAGGAGAGTTGCTCAGCTTCACCCAGGCCCTGCTGAGCATCTCTCCCATGGGCATGACCATGCCGACCAGGATCCAGACCGCTGTCCTGTCTCCGAAAGGGGCCTTCGGAGTCGGAGTGAGCTATATGCACATGACGATGG
>JBJKOV010000267.1:0-13725 GCA_046707105.1 Thermodesulfovibrionales bacterium | reverse complement strand
CCCCTCAGCAGTTTGGAGATAGACCTTCAAGACACCGCCAGTATAATGATGGAGTTCAAAATAGAAGGCCGGTCTGTGCCAGTCCACTTACACGAGGACTACGTACAACGTCCTCCGAGTCGCATCTGCCAGATCATTGGAAATGACGGAAAAATTCTGATCGACTTCGTTGCACTTTCTTTGAAAGTTTTTAGCAACAATGGCACTTTTACTGAAGATATATCTTTTGAAGGCTTCCAGCGCAATCAGCTCTTCCTGGATGAGTTAAAGCATTTTCTTGAATGTCTGAGATACAAGCAATCACCGATGGTAACTGTTCGCGATGGGGCACAGAGTCTCCGCATCGCGCTTGCTGCAAGAGAATCGCTGGATACCGGTCAGATAGTTAACTTGATGGAGTGATAGAAATGCACAATGAGACAAACGGTATTTTTGATCTGACCGGTCGTGTGGCGATCATAACCGGGGGAGCAGGGCTGCTGGGCCAGAAACATGCTGAAGTCATCGCTAGTGCCGGCGGGATCCCCGTCCTGGCCGATATAGGGTCTCTGAAATTAGGGCTTCAGGACAGCGAGTGGAGGGAGCGATTCGGGACATCAGCGTCTGAGATTCGGGTAAATATTACCCAGCCGGACGAGGTTAGGGTTTTGCTTGAAAAAGTGTTGGCACGTTATGGACGAGTGGACATTCTGATTAATAACGCTGCCAACAATCCCAAGGTGGAAATACAATCAGATTTGGGATGGTCGCGTCTGGAAAATTTTCCCTTGAATCAATGGGCTGATGACCTGACTGTTGGACTTACGGGGGCCTTTTTGTGCAGTCAAATTATAGGGACCGAAATGGCTCGCCGCAAGAAGGGCGTAATAGTGAATGTGGCGTCTGACCTTGCTGTAATTGCGCCGGACCAAAGGCTCTACCGACAGGAGAATGTCCCTGAAGACAAGCAGCCGGCAAAGCCGGTTTCTTATTCTGTGGTAAAGACCGGCCTGATTGGATTGACACGCTACCTTGCGACTTATTGGGCTGATTGTGGTGTTCGGGTAAATGCGATTTCTCCGGGGGGCGTATACAGTGGGCAGGCAGAAGTATTTGTACAGAGACTTGCCTCGCTGATTCCACTGGGGCGCATGGCACACGTGGACGAATACAAGGGCGCAATCCTGTTTCTTTGTGCAGATGCTTCATCTTACATGACTGGAACAAATCTTGTCGTGGATGGCGGCAGAAGTTGCTGGTGAGCGGACCGCAGAGAATCGATGGACATAGTTTCCCTGCATGTCCGGGGCTAAATAGGAGGATTGCCAGATGAGACGGCTTTTGGAAGAACTCGATGAGCTTTTAGCGGAAGAAATGGATTCAGTCTTGCGGCGAGAGAAGGATACATATGATGAGACTGTGGCACCTCTCGGGATGGATATGGTTCTCTTCGGCGCCGGAAATCTGGGCAGAAAAACGCTGGCAGGATTGCGGCGACTCGGAATTCAGCCCCTGGCGTTTGCGGATAACAATCCTGCTCTTTGGGGAAAGCATGTTGATGATGTGCCGGTTCTTTCTCCCCGAGATGCAGCCAGGAAGTTTGGTCAGAGCGCGGCTTTTGTGATAACGATCTGGAGGGGTGAGGGGACAGACAGAATGCCCGAGAGGAAACAGCAGTTGGTCAACCTCAACTGTTCACGGGTTGTCTCTTTCGGCCCATTGTTCTGGAAGTATCCCGATGTGTTCCTGCCCCATTATGCCCTTGATCTGCCACAGAAGGTAAGCCGGCAAGCCTTTGAAGTCCGGCGGGCCTTTTCACTATGGGAAGATGACGCCTCACGACTTGAGTACCTCGCTCAATTGAGGTGGAGGATGCTCCTCGATTTCGATGTGCTGCCTTTGCCGGTTAAGCACAGGATTTATTTTCCAGATGACCTTGTAACAGTAGTCCCAAATGAGGTATTTGTGGATTGTGGAGCTTTTGATGGAGACACGATTAGAAGTTTTCTTGAAGACCGTGGTGAGTCTTTCGGTGGAGTCATCGCACTCGAACCTGACCCTCTAAATTTCCAGAGACTTGAGCAGTACGTTTCGGGACTGCATCGGGACATCAAAAGCCGGATAACCACATATCCCTTTGCTGCGGGAGCGCACAGAGGGACGGTGCGCTTTGAGGCAACGGGAACGGAATCTTCTTCAGCTGGCAGCGGCTCAATGGAAATAGACTGCATAACCCTGGATGAGATCCTGGATCGGGACCGTCCTGCATATATAAAACTGGATATTGAGGGTTCGGAGGTCGATGCCATTGCCGGCTGTAGCAATACAATTGAAAAAGCCTCCGCTGTCCTGGCCATCTGTGTATATCATTGCCAAGATCACATTTGGAAGATACCACTGATGATAAGGGCTATGTCGGACAAATATCGTTTTTTTCTAAGGCCGCATCTACTCGAAGGGTGGGATCTTGTCTGCTATGCTATTCCTGTCGACAGGTTGCGGTTGGCGAAATGAGAGGATGAAGTGAAGGAGATTTGGCCTAAAGAGCAAAGGAACTGCGCTATCTGCGATAGTACAAGCAAGAGGCTGATCTTTCATCAGAGCTTTAGTGCGATGTCTGCCGGTACCATTCTGGACGGGTATGATGTGGTAGCCTGCGGGGACTGTGGATTCGCTTTTGCTGATAACCTTCCCGGGCAAGATGCGTTCGACGAGTATTATCGCGAAATGTCCAAGTATGAACAGCAAGACCGCGGGGGGAAAGAGACGGCATTTGATGCCCGCCGTTTCCCTGCGAACGCTTCCATTATCACGCGGTTTCTACCAGACCGTCAGGCGCGAATCCTGGATATAGGATGCGCGACAGGGGGGCTGCTTCACACCCTCGCACAGAGCGGCTATATAAATTTGCTCGGACTTGATCCTTCTCCGGTCTGTGCGCATACTGCGGCTGAATTATATGGCGTCTCGGTGCGGACGGGCACGCTGTCGCTTGTACCAGCTGATATAGGCACGTTTGATTTGATTATCCTTGGTGCCGTACTTGAACATATACGGAACTTGAAGGAAGCGTTGTTACGGATAAGGGGGCTTTTGTCTCAGGACGGTATGTTGTTCATCGAGGTCCCGGATGCTACAAAATTTGCGGCCTCGGCTGATGCACCATTTCAGGAATTCAGTATCGAGCACATCAACTTTTTTTCTGCAACTTCACTTGCCAACCTGTTGCGTGTATGCGGTTTCACTCAAATATACTCTCAACAGACATCTCTCGAACAACGTGCAGGAAAAATGGCGCATGAGATTAATTCTTTGTATCAAAAAAGCAACGTGATGGAGCAAACTCTCTCAATCATCGACCTGAAAACGGAGCCGGCTTTGAACGACTACGTTGCCCGTTCGGAAAAAATTGAGAAACGCGTTCGTTTGGTCATCGATGCTTTAGTAGACGGCGGCAACCCGATACTTGTGTGGGGGGCGGGGACGCACACACAGAGGCTGCTCGCGGTGAGCAGACTTGCCAACGCTAATATTCAGGCATTTGTTGACTCGAATCCCAGATATCAGGGGAAACTACTTAACGGAATGCCCATTATTTCTCCTGCGGCTGTCAAAGGGCGTTCTGAAGCTATCCTGATTTCGTCGAGGGATTTTCAGGAAGAAATCGAGAGACAAATTCGCGATGAGCTGAAATATGACAATGAGCTGATACTGTTATACAATAGTTCAGCTATTTCTCAATTCTAGGCGTCAGCCGTATACAACCTGGCGAATTTAATGATGTCGAAATAGGGAGGAGATGCTGACGAACCCGAAGAAAGGAATGCCAAATCGACCAAACAAGCCTTTCCTGAGCATTCTCATCACGACCTATAATAGATCTTTTGCCCTCGCAAAGTGTCTTGAGAGCATCGAACAGGTTCTCTCCAGCTATAGGCGTGTTGCAGATATTGAGGTAATAGTGTTCAATAACGGCTGTACCGATGACACGGCGGCGGTTACAGGACGGTTCGAGCAAACCTTGCCTCTCAGAGTCTTTCATGAAGAGCACAATATAGGTTTTATCAACGGGCTCCTTAAGTTGATAGGTGAAGCGCAGGGCAGGTACACCTGGTTTCTGGGCGATGATGATTACATTGTGATTTCTGACCTTGACATGTTGATTCGCTATATGGAAAAGGCTGAGCCTGACATTCTGCTGCTTAACCACTATTGTTATATCAGCGAGAAAGACAAAACGAAGTTTTTAATGAAGGATGGCGGCCCCTTTCTTATGAGGAAGACCAAGGGTTGCTATGCCTCATACAGTGATTATATCCTGGATGCGCGGCATCCTAACTCCTTTTTTTGCCATATTGCGCCGATTATATTCAGACGGGATCAGTGGCATCTTCATTTTTCGAAGGAAGTGTTGGACAGATACGCCCGGTCTTATAGCGGGCACTTTTTTGTCTTTCTCTCTATGCTGAGGAGCGCAGGAAAAGTCTGTTATTATAACGAACAAACGCTTGCCCTGTGTTTCGGAGCACCTTCGGACGCGATGCTGACGGAAGAAGGCAGATATTATCGATTTATGATGGCTGCAGAGTATTTTCCTGAAATGTTCAAGGACGTTTTTTGTGAAAAACGTCTCTTGGAACATTTCAATAATGTAATGCTTAAGAACGACATCTTTGTGCTTCTTCTGGGGAGTAAGATAAAATGTGACTTTCCGTTTTCCTTCTATCTGAGGCTGTTCAAGCTGCTGTATCGGCACTATAAAACCCACCTGTTTTTTTGGTATGGGGTGCTCCCCCTGTTTGCTACGCCGAGGTCGGTATTCCTGCTGCTTTACAATCTCTTTCTCAAAAGGTCATAACCAGGGGGCCTCCTATTCTACGTAATTTCCTTTATATGGCGGGCTACTTTATAGGCACCAATATTTTCGGCTATGTCTTTCATGCCCTGGTGAGCAGAAAACTTGGTCCGGCGTTATATGCGGAATTCAGCATTTTGTATGCCCTCCTGCTGGCCCTCTCAAGGCCGGTAAGCATTTTGTCGAATGCCGTGGCAAGGGTCGCTGTCACTGGGAGAACATCCGGCATCGGGTACGGGAGGATCAAGGCATTTTCAGCAAGAATCGGCTTGCTCTTCGGCGTTACTATCGGGATCGCGCCGGTACTTTTTTCGCCCCTTATCCGGTCTTTCCTCAAATCGGGAGATATCCTTACAATGACCGCCATTGGAGCGGCCCTATTTCTCTGGACCCTTTCAGCGGTTCTTCGCGGTCTCTTGATTTCTGTCGAAGCGTTCAAAATACTCTCAATTACCGGCGTCGTGGAGCTCTTCATGAGGGCATTATGCGGAATAGCCCTTGTCTATGCGAACTGGCAGGTGTTTGGTGCGTTGATGGGTTCTGCCTTCGGGGGGCTTTGTCTATTCATAGTGCTCTATTCGAAGAGAAAGCTGATCGCCGACGCCTACGGTCGGCAAATGCAGCAGAATGCCCCATGGGAGAGTGCCCACGCCATAACCGCGAAGGTTTTTTTTATCGTTATTCCCACGGGCTTCTTCCTCGAACTCGATCTTCTTCTTACCAGACGTTTTTTTTCACCCGAGCAGGCGGGTATTTATGCTGCCGCAGCCCTTATTGGTAAGGGCCTGCTCCTCTTTTCTACTGTCGCCTCATCGGTAGTATATCCGAAACTTGTGGAGGAACGGTTCAGCAGAAAAGGCATAACAGCCTTTCTTTGGGGAGTCGGCGTTACTCTTCTCCTCTTCGTGGGAGGGTTCTTCGGGCTCAAACTCTTCGGGAAACCTCTTGTCGGGCTTCTTTTTGGAGGAAAATTTGCAGGTGTGAGCAATCTTGTTCCCCTCTACGTGGTCGTGCTTATTCCTCTTGCCATCCATATGCAGGTGACGAACTTTAAGGGGGCGATCGGCGGCTGGGCGGAGGGGATCTGGCTTTGGGTTGTCCTCGCAGGGTATGGAACTGCCCTTCAGTTTTCTTCTTCTTCTCTCCATTCTTATCTCGCGGCGATATTCATTTTTCACGCGGTAGCGGCGCCTCTGAGCTTTTTTGTTCTCTATCTTCGCCATAGGGAGAAGGTTCCATGCGAATCCTGATACTCAACAGACGGGATATTGCGAACCCGGCCGGAGGCGGTGCGGAATTATATACCCACGAAATAGCCAGGGGACTGGCGAATAAATACAACTGCAAAGTTATGGCATTTTCTTCGGCTTTCAGTGGCTGCAAGGCAGAAGAAGTAATCGAGGGTGTCCGGTATGCGAGGCGGGGGAACGAGGCTACGGTCCATCTGCATGGATTTTGGTACGCACTGAAGTACAGGCACCGTTTTGATCTGATCATTGATGAGTTCAACGGCATCGGGTTTTTTACCTTCTTTCTTCCAAATTCCGTCCTCCTCATCCATCAGTTGTACAGGGAATTCTGGTTCAGGGAACTGGGGAGCCTGGGAGTTTTTCCTTATATTCTTGAGCCCCTTCTTCTCAGGTTCTACAGGAAGAAACTGGCCATTACAGTGTCTCTTTCTACGAAGGAAGACCTCGATCGTATGGGCTTTAATGATACGCATATCGTAATGAACGCGATCAGAGCTTTCCCAGCCGCTCCGGCGATAAAGGACAGTGACCCGGTCGTTGCTTTTTTGGGGAGGCTGCGAAGCACCAAACGACCGGAAGATGCCATGAAAATATTCAGGAAAGTGAGGGAAAGGGTTCCGCAGGCCAGACTATGGGTGATCGGGAGGGGCCCTGAAGAAGAAAAGCTGAGACGGGCTGCAGCGGGCATCGACAATATAATATTCTGGGGATGGGTGGATGAGAGGGAGAAATTGTCGCTTCTGCAGCGTTCTCACGTATTGGTTGTGCCGGGAGTAAGGGAGGGCTTTGGAATAAACGTGATAGAGGCCGCTTCCGCCGGAACGCCCGCTGTCGGGTATGATGTGCCGGGCCTCAGAGACTCCATTCGTCACGGCGAGACCGGATATCTGGCGGACTCCGCTGACGAGGCGGCGGCGCGAACTGTCGAGCTATTAACCGATAAGGAAAAATATAATCTTATGTCAAATAATTGTCTTGCCTATGCGCAAGGATTCAGCTGGGAGAAAAGAACGGAAGAATTTTGGCATTGCATACAAAAGATTACTTCGAAGTAACCTTTTTTTTCGAAAAAACGCATACTTTGCCGTCCGCCTTTCCTTGGAGGCATGGCACTTGCTATAATCTAAACTAATGAACAAGTGTTTGGTGGTTATTCCCACCTATAATGAAAAGTCCAGTCTTCCCGGCGTCATCGCGGCAATCTTGAAATTCGACGAGCTTGATATCCTGGTAGTGGACGACGCCTCTCCGGACGGCACCGCCCGGATTGTCAAGGATATCGTGTCACGGGACGATCGGGTATCCCTTATTGAAAGACCGGGGAAGCTTGGCCTCGGCACGGCCTATGTTATGGGTTTCAAGTGGGGTCTTCAGCGCGGGTACGAAAATTTCATCGAGATGGATGCCGACGGGTCTCACAATCCTGACGCCCTTCCGTGGTTTATCAGGGAAATAGAGGGGTACGGCCTGGTGATCGGATCGCGCTACCTCAACAAGAGGATAAGCGTCGTCGGATGGGACTTCAGACGCCTGCTTATATCGAAGTTCGGCAATATGTATGCCTCCATGATACTCGGACTCAGGCTGACTGACCTTACGAGCGGTTTCAGATGTTACAGCAGTGAGGCCCTGAAGGCCATCGATCTTGACAGGATTCACTCCAGCGGTTACTCCTTCCAGATAGAAATGGCATATCTTGTGCTCATGTCTGGTTTTAAAGTTAATGAGATGCCTATAATATTCTATGACAGGAATTCCGGCTCTTCGAAAATGTCCAGGAAAATAATCGTTGAAGCGATGGTGCTGCCCTGGATGCTCAGGTTGAGGGAAATACGGAATGCCGCAGGAAAGTTATTCACCGGGAAAAATTATGAAAAAGAAATATCTCGTTAAGGGCCTGATAGGATGCGTCATTTTTGTCGTGCTTATATGGGGTAAAGTCCTCTATGTGCAGAGGGTCCACTTTATGAAGGCTGAGGAATATTACAAGACAGCGGAGTGGAAACTTGCTATAAGGGAGTATGATTTTGCGATGCACGCTTATTCACCGTGGTCTCCCTATATCGAAAAATCTGCGGAGAGGTTATGGGCAATAGGACAGATTTACGAAAAGGAGGACAAACCTTACTGGGCTATCAATGCGTTTTCGGCCATAAGAAGTTCGTTTTACGCATCGCGCAGCCTCTTTACCCCCGGGAAAGACTGGATAGACAGATGCGAGAACAAGATTGCCGGCCTGGATGTGAAGATACTGATCGGCGAAGGCGATCTTAGGCCGGAAGACGCAGTTTCCGAGGAGGCGAAGTTTCTTTACTTAATGAAGGCGGACAGGGAGCCTGTCCCTCTCTGGGCGGTGCTGGTCGAGGTGAGCTTTTTCGGCTGGATAGCCTCAGTTCTTTTCACGATATTTCGGGGGTTCGACGAGAGCGGGAAGCTGAAATTCAGGCAGGCCCTTTACGGGACTTTTTTCTTTGTCGCGAGTTTTGCTGTCTGGGTCATTTCTTTATACAGGGCATGATTTCATCAAGGAGGTTTAATATGGGGAAGAAGGGTTTTACGCTGATCGAGCTGATGATAGTTATTACCATTATCGGCATTCTTGCCATGATCGCCATACCGGGCTATATCGGCCAGCAGAAAAGGGCGGCGCGAACGGAGGCTTATACCAATCTGCAGAACCTGAGATTGCTCGAAGAACAATATTTTGCTGACAACGGGTGTTATTATATGGAGGGTGCGACACCTGCTTGCACCGACAAGACCCTTAATGGTTTGTCCGCTATCGAGGCCTTTCTTCCCGGGTTTAAGCCGGGTCTCTCTTCCACGCTGGGTTATTCCTATAGTATCAGTGTTTATAATGGTGCAAGCGGCAACACAGCCGGAGCGTTCAAGGCCTTTGCTGACGGACAAAACTCCCGCGTGAAGGGTGATTCTTTTTGGGTTGATAGCGACAACAACAAGAATTTCTGAGACGTCGGCTGATCGGCCGTAAAGCGGGGATTGTCGGTGTGTTAAAATAATGGGATGTCCCCGAAAGAACTTATCATTGAAGGCGCCAGGCAGAACAACCTCAAGAATATAAGTCTCAGGCTTCCCCATAACAAGGTCATCGCCGTTACCGGCGTCTCAGGGTCCGGCAAGTCGTCCCTTGCCTTTGATACGATATTCGCAGAGGGGCAGTGGCGGTTTATAGAATCCCTCTCCACTTACGCCAGGCTTTTCCTCGAAAAACTCGACCGGCCGGATGTTGACGGGATATTGAACATACGGCCCGCGATCGCCCTTGAACAGAAAAACCCCGTAAGGGGTTCCAGGTCCACGGTTGGGACGTTGACGGAGCTCTATGAGCTTTTCCGGCTTCTTTATTCAAAAGCCTCGACGCCTTATTGCCCGGACTGCGGCAAGGAAATACGAAGGTGGGACCCGTCACAGATAGCCGCCGAACTGGTCGAAAAACACTCAGGGGAAAAGGCGGTCATTGTCTTTGAGTCAGCTGCGCCGCTGGAGGATCTGAGAAAGCAGGGGTTTCAGCGGCTATGGATAGACGGAGAGATAAAAGATATAGATGAAGTCAGAAGTAGGGGCGGGGTGACCCCGCCCCCACAGACTCTTGTCGCCTCTCGCCTCGCTCCTGACTCCTCACGCGGTGTTGTTCTTGACCGGCTTGTTATAAAAAACGGACCCAGGCTGTCGGATTCCGTCGAGATGGCCTGGAAAGAAGGCAGGGGGCGGATAAAGGTCATTGTCTTTGACTCAACTCCCGGTTCAAGATTCACCATTCACGATTTTTCGTCGGAAAATGCCTGCGAAGAGTGCGGCATAGAACTTCCTCTGCCTTCTCCGGTCCTCTTCTCCTTCAATCATCCGGTCGGGGCCTGTCCCGAATGCAAGGGCTTCGGCAATGTCCTCAGCTACGACGAGGACCTGATTATACCAGACAAGGAACTTTCTCTTTCGAAGGGCGCCGTTGATCCCTGGAACAAGCCCGCTTACAGGTGGTGGAAAAAACAGCTTTTGGCGAAGGCGAAAGGGTCGGGCCTGGATGCGGCCAAACCTTACAGCCGGTTTACGCCGAAGGAGAGAGAGCTGTTATTTAAGGGAGGCAACGATTTTTACGGGATCGACGATTTCTTTGAGGACTTGGAGGGGAGGAGATACAAGCTTCATGTAAGGGTATTTCTGAGCAGGTACAGGAGAGGTGTGACCTGCCCGGCCTGCGGTGGGAAGAGGCTGAAAAAGGAGGTGCTTGCGTATCACATCGGCGGGCTCGATATAGCCGAACTGTGCAGGATGCCGGTATCCGCGATCGGAAAGTTCTTTTCCGATATCGATCTTTCACCTTTCCAGAGGGATGTTTCCAGGGAGCTCCTGAGGCAGATCATGATGAAGGTGCAATTTCTGGAGAAGGTGGGCCTGGGATATCTGACGCTGGACAGATACGGCAAGACGCTCTCGGGAGGGGAGTACCAGAGGATCAACATTTCTAATCAGTTGTCATCGTTGTTGACCGGAACTCTCTATGTGCTGGACGAGCCGACAGTCGGGCTCCACGCCCGGGATACCGCCAGGATTGCCGGTATCATGAGCGAATTGGCCGATCTCGGCAATACCGTTCTTGTTGTCGAACATGACAGGGGAATAATAGAAAATGCGGACTGGGTTGTGGAACTGGGCCCAGGTGGGGGGCATAAGGGCGGAGAAGTCGTCTTCTCCGGACCGAAGGACGACTTTCTGACATCCGAGACCCTTACGGGCAGATATATAAGAGGCGCCGAAAAAGTGGCGCTGCCCCCGAAGACGCGCAGGACCGGCGGAAAATTGACCGTTTACGGTGCGGCGGGGAACAATCTGAAAAATGTTGACTTCACAGTGCCCCTCAACCGGCTGGTTGCCGTAACCGGAGTGTCCGGATCAGGGAAGAGCAGTCTGGTCGTCGAAACCCTCTGCAGGGCCTTATCGAAACAGTTCAGGATAGTAACGGAGCGCCCCTTGTCTTACGAGCGCCTTGAAGGGGACCGGGTGCTGCGCGGCATAAAGCTTATCGACCAGTCGCCGATCGGCAGGAGTCCCCGTTCGAATCCCGTCACCTACCTCAAAATATTCGACCATATCCGAAAGCTGTTTGCCTCGCAGAGAGAGGCCAAGGCATACGGATACGGTCCCGGCTTCTTTTCTTTCAACGTCCGGGGCGGACGCTGCGAGACATGCAAGGGCGAAGGCTGCGAGCTGATGGAGATGTATTTTTTTGAAAACCTCTATATTACATGCGAAAAGTGCGGTGGAAAAAGATACACACCGGAGGCGCTGAGAATAAAATACAGGGACAGGAACATCAGCGAGATACTGAATATGACCGTTGAGGAGGCGCTTGTGCTGTTCCATGACGATCCGCGCATCGTCGCGAAACTGCAATTGATGATGGAGACGAGACTGGGCTATCTGCGCCTCGGGCAGCCGGCGACCACTCTCTCGGGAGGTGAGGCCCAGAGACTCAAGATCTGTTCCGAACTTGGTGGGACAGTGAAGGGGGGATGCCTGTATATCCTGGATGAACCTACGGTGGGGTTGCATTTCGTCGATGTCCAGGCGCTGCTCCATATCCTGAACAGGCTCGTTGAATCGGGCAATACAGTGCTGGTAATCGAGCACAACCTTGATGTTATCAGGGCTGCGGACTGGATTGTGGACCTCGGTCCCGAAGGCGGCGAAAAAGGCGGCAGGATCATTTTTGAGGGCACTCCGGCGGCCATGATGAAGTCAAAGAGATCTTATACCGGGAAGTATCTCAGGAATTATCATCCAAATTGAGCGTTTCTCAACTTCGTCATTCCGGCTTGTCCGGAATCTTTCCGCGCTTTCAGAAGGATTCCTGACGCGCTTCGCTTGCAGGAATGACAGCCGAGGGTTATGAATTGAAAAAACGGGGCGTTTGAAGTATCCTTAACAAAAATGAAAAAGGTGTTCTTTCTTCTTCTCATGGTCACAGTGATAGCCGCGGCTGCCGGCTGCAAAAAAGGGCCTTCGGAACAGACTCAGAAAGACTTTAAGACAGGGACATACCCGCCTGCCTACGGGGGCACTCTGGTTGAGGGCAGCATTGGAGAGCCCAGTGTCCTTATCCCAATGCTCTCGGGAGACAGCGCCTCCCAGGAAGTTGCCGGCCTGATCTTCAACGGTCTCGTAAAATACGACGCCGACCTAAAAGTGATCGGGGACCTTGCGAAATCCTGGGACATCTCGCCCGACGGCCTCGTCATCACCTTCCATCTCAGAAAGGGTGTGAAATGGACCGATGGAGTCGAATTTACGGCGGATGATGTCATGTTCGGCTACAAGACGATAATCGACAAGAAAACTCCGACGGCCTACAGCGAGGATTTCAGGCAGGTGAAGAAGGCGGAGGTGGTCGATAAATACACTTTCAGAGTCACCTACGGGAAGCCTTTTGCCCCTGCCCTTACTTCATGGGGGAACCTGGTTGTCCTGCCCAGGCATCTCCTTGAAGGCAAAGACATAACGAAGAGCCCGCTGGGGCGGGATCCCGTCGGCATGGGACCGTACAAGTTCAGGAAGTGGGTTTCCGGACAGGACCTTATTCTCGATTCCAACAAGGATTATTTTGAGGGGAGGCCCTACATCGACCATTACGTTTACAGGATCATCCCGGACCCCGCGACGATGTTCCTCGAACTGCAGGCTGGAGGCCTGGATATGATGAACCTCACTCCTCTGCAGTATACAAAGCAGACGAACACTGAATATTTCAGAAGGAATTTTCGCAAATTCCGTTATCCGACGTTCGCTTACACCTATATGGGCTTCAACCTAAAATACCCCCTGTTCAAGGACAAACGTGTGCGTCAGGCGATTGCATATGCCATAGACAAGAGCGAGATCGTGGACGTTGTCCTCTTCGGGCTCGGCAGTGTCGCCACGGGGCCCTATGTCCCCCATACGTGGCCTTATAATCCAGACGTAAAGCGGTATCCCTACAATCCCGAAAAGGCCAAAAGACTCCTTGCTGAGGCGGGATGGAAGGATACCGACGGCGACGGGATTCTTGACAGGGACGGCAGGCCCTTTGAATTCACTGTTCTTACGAACATGGGCAATACGACCAGAATGAATACCGCAACGATTATCCAGTGGAGGCTTGCAAAAGTGGGAATAAAGGTGCACATACGGGCGGTAGAGTGGAGCACCTTTATTAATGAATACATCGATAAGCGGCGGTTTCAGGCGGTAATTCTCGGCTGGCAGATCGGTCTTGATCCGGACCAGTACGACATCTGGTATTCGGGGAAGACAAAGGAGAAGGAGTTTAATTTCGTCAGCTACAGCAACCCCGAGGTGGACGCGCTGCTCGAAAAAGGCCGCAGGACTTTCAATATCGAGGAGAGGAAGAAGGCGTATTACAGGATCCAGGAGATACTTGCCGAGGACCTTCCCTATATTTTTCTGTATGTTCCCGATGCTACCCCGATTGTGGGGGCGAGGTTCAGGGGGATTGAGGCGACGCCCATCGGGATTATGTACAACCTGCCGAAATGGTATGTCCCGAAACCGTTCCAGCGGCCGAGTATGGAGCCATAAATGCCTGCTTATCTTGTAAAACGGATGTTAGAGATGATTCCGACGCTG
>JBJKOV010000266.1:0-4601 GCA_046707105.1 Thermodesulfovibrionales bacterium | reverse complement strand
GTAAGAGATGAAGACGAAGCGGTAAGAACTGCGAATGACACCGAATTCGGTCTCGGTGCCTCCGTCTGGAGCCGGGACCTGGACCGGGCTGAGCGGCTGGCCATGAAAATAGAGGCCGGGTCGATAGCCATAAACGACATGGTCAAGTCCGACCCCAGGTTGCCCTTCGGCGGTGTAAAGAAATCCGGTGTCGGCAGGGAATTGTCGCATTACGGCCTAAAGGAATTCGTAAATGTTAAAACCGTGGTAGTGAGAGAGTGACCCCCTTATGAAGGCATCAGATCTCTTTGTGAAGCAGCTTGAAGAGGAGGGCGTCGAATTCATCTTCGGCCTCCCGGGCGAGGAGAACCTCGACCTTCTGGAGTCGCTGCGCACATCATCGATCAAACTGATCCTCACCCGCCACGAGCAGGCTGCCGCTTTCATGGCCGCAACGTATGGCAGACTGACGGGGAAGGCGGGCGTCTGTTTCTCGACCCTCGGCCCGGGAGCGACAAACCTGGTGACCGGCATTGCGCACGCTCAGCTCATAGGCGCACCTCTGGTATCGATTTCCGGCCAGAAGGCCCTCATGGAGAACCGTCAGGCCCGCTTTCAGCTCATCGATGTCATAAGCCTTATGAGGCCCATCACCAAGGCCGCGACATCGATTGTCGACCCCGGCACCATCCCGACCGTACTGAGAAATGCCTTTAAACTTGCGCAGGCGGAAAGGCCGGGAGCGGTACATGTGGAACTCCCCCAGGATGTGGCCTCGGGCGTTACAGAGGCGCCACTGCAGAAAAGCTGGTCCATCCGAAGGTCCGCGCCCGCCCCCCAGTCGATCGTCGCCGCAGCCGGTTTGATCAACAGATCGAGATATCCCCTGATTATTGTTTCGTCAGGGGCAAACAGGAAATTGATATCGAGACAGATCGGGGAGTTCGTCGGGAAAACGGGAATTTACGTGGTCCACACACAGATGGGGAAGGGTGTCCTGAACGACGTCTCTGAATACAGTCTTTTCGCCACAGGCATTCACGGCCGCGATTACGTAAACTGCGCGATAGACAGGGCGGACCTGATTATAACGGTGGGATACAACATCGTCGAATATCCGCCCTACATATGGAATGAACACCTCGACAAGAAGATAATAAGCATAGACTTTGCCGAGGCGGAAGTCGACAAGTACTATAACCCGGAAGTGGAAGTAGTGGGCGATATTTCCTACTCCCTCCAGCTGCTGGGGAAAAGGGTGGTGCGAAAGTGCGGAACGGCGTTCAAGCCCGTCCGGGAGATGCTCGACAGAAAACTTTCACAGGACTTTACAACGAAGTATCCCCTGACTCCGCGGGAGATCGTGCAGCATGTCCGAAGCGTGCTGGGAGAGGATGACATTCTCGCTCTGGACAACGGCATATATAAACTGTGGTTTTCACGGTTATACCGGACATATAAACCGAATACGTTCCTGGTAGACAACGCCCTGGCTACGATGGGAGCGGGTCTGCCCGCCGGAATAGCCGCAAAGATTCTCAACCCCGGAAGAAACGTCCTCGCCGTCGTCGGAGACGGCGGGTTCATGATGAACTCACAGGAGCTTGAGACAGCGGTTCGATATGATATCCCCGTAGTAGTTCTGCTGCTCAACGACAACGGTTTCGGGTTCATCAGGTGGAAGCAGAAGAGCATGGGCTTCAGGAGCTTCGGGGTTGACTACTCAAATCCGGATTTTGCACGCTATGCTGAAACCTATGGAGCTGTGGGGATCAGGACAGACAAGGGAGACAACCTCCGGGAACTGCTGAAAGAGGCTTTTTCGTATAAAAAGCCGGTGCTCATCGAGTGCCCTGTCGATTATTCTCCCAACTATGAAACGTTCTCACGGGAGATCGAACGTTCGGTCTGCGACCTGGTTTTTGATGAGAGCGATGAGTAACATCGGGGTCATCGCACGCTTCTCTTCTCGTATTTCTCCATCGCGAAAAACATCACAGCCGCCAGGACGGCCAGAATAGCAATTACAACCCAGTGGCTTAAACCCAATATCGCGGGAAGGACCGCCTTTTCCATAGAGGAGGACATATAGAATCCCTCAACGTTGGGATATAGAACAGCGAATACCAGGGAGCCGGCAGCAATACCCGCCAAAGCCACCAACGCGTCAAGTCTTCCCGATGCAAGGCCCGCCACCGCGGTTCCGGGGCAGTATCCGCTGACCACAAAGCCTATACCGAATATCGCCCCCCCCACGATCTGGGGCCAGAAAAAAGTGGGGACGATCCAGACCCTGCTCATGTCAAGGAGCCCGATGTCGGACAGCACATACAGTCCGGCGGCGGCAACTACGATCGCGGTAAACATGACCTTCGGGACCGTAAAGTCGGTCAGGTAGAAGACACCCGTAAGCTTATGAGGGTCCCCCAGCCCTCCTCTTTCCAGAAACAGGCCGAAGAAAATCCCTATTATCACTGCGAATAAGAGACTTATGTCCTGAGCGAGTGCGAAAGGCGCCGTCATGACCATAGCCTCCTGAAGAAAGCGGCAACGATAAAGCCGCTTATGAACATCGCGATGACAAATATCCAGCCCGAGAGGGCAAGTTGCGCCCCTCCCGAAAGCCCGACTCCGCTGGTGCATCCCCTCGCAAGCCTGCTCGCAAACCCTATCAACATTCCTCCGGTGAAAGCCGTCAGCACCCTCGTGCCCTTTTTCATGCCGGCGGCCTTATCGAATCTCAGCCTGAAGTTGCCGCTCAGCAGTGATCCCGCCAGGGCCCCGAGGAAAAGGCCCCCGATCTCAAACAGGATCCAGTTCAATAGCGGCGCCTTCACGTCCAGGTATCGGGCGAAATATTTAAGAGAATTCGCATATTCAGGGTTCACCTCCCTGGTGCCTACTCCGGCCAGCAATGAAAACGCACCCGATGCAGCCAGACCCCATCCAACCACGTAGAAAGTCGCAAGAAGGGTGATCCCAAGGCCGACCCCGGCAATATAAGGCGACCAGAAATTGTTCTTTTTCATCCAAGCCTCCATCCGTGCTGATCATCTCAAACAAACGGCACGCCGGACACCATACCGACCACACGTCGTCGCGAAAACCTGTGGCCCAAAGCCATTCCTCTTATTCTTTGTTTATAAGCAAATCTTATCAGGTTTGAGTGGTCTTGGCTACCGGAGGAAGACAATTAAACTGCAGAGGACTTTTTTGACGCAAATCCCAATAAGACGGAACACTGTCGTTCCTCCCTGAAAATTTCAGACGCAGGTCCGCAGGCAGAAGGCGGGATGGAGGTCACGAGCGGTTTCTTTTGCCGGTAGACCTGCAGTGTGAATAGAGGAAAAAAGGAGGCAAAAGCCTCGGAGCAAAGCGAGAATGAGGGAGGGGCCTCTGTCCCGGCGTACGCCGATGAATATCCTGGGTCAAGGGAAATCGGCCGGAAAAGTCCGCTGCAGTCTTAATCCTTTCAGTGTAGTGCGTCTCAAATCTCTTTACTCATGATTGTCATTCCAGCTTGTCTGGAATCTTTCAGAAGGATTGCGGACAAGCCGCAATGACGGCCATTTATGCACTTACAGCAGGACTTTGGTTGTCCCTGTATTTATGTAAAGAAGCGTTGGAAACACTACATTAGCTTGTGAGCTTGCAGCTTTTTCAGGGATGAATTTCCGGCGATACTATGCGGTCTGTTCCGACGGCTCCTCTTCCTTCACTTCCCTTACGTACCCGCATTCCTTGTTCAGGCATGACATGGAAACCTCTCCCGCCTTATTCCTCTTTTCCACGAGAAACTCTGCTCCGCATTGCGGGCACTTCTCGGGGACCGGCTTGTACCATGTGGCAAACGTGCACTTCGGATAATTGCTGCAACTCCAGAAGGGCTTGCCCCTCTTGGAGCGCCTTTCCACGAGGTCGCCGCCGTCCTGGGGGCACTTCACACCCGTAGCAACAGGTTTTGTGGTCTTGCATTCCGGATATTGCGAACATGCAAAGAATTTACCGAAGCGGCCGGATTTAAGCACCATCGGCGAACCGCACTTGGGGCATTTTTCGTCGGTCTCTATAGTCTCTGCCCCCTGCTTTTCGCCTTCGAGAGGCTTGGTATTTTTGCATTCTGGAAACCCCGAACACGCCATGAACCTGCCGTGCCGGCCCCATCTGATCACCATGGGTTTGCCGCATTTCTCGCACAGATCCTCCGTGGGTATGTCCTGGGGCTTCACCTTTCCGGGTATGGCAAGGGCCTCCGTGAGCTTCTTATGGAAGGGGTCATAGAAATCCCTGACCACCTTCACCCATTCGAGATTGCCTTCTTCAATGTTATCGAGGCTTTCTTCCATCTTCGCCGTAAACCCGACGTCCATCAGTTCGCTGAACCTGTCGACAAGCAGGTCATTTACCACCACCCCAAGTTCGGTCGGCGCAAATCTCCCCTCCGTCTTATGGACATATTTCCTGTCCTGTATAGTCGACAGGATGGCCGCATAAGTGCTCGGCCTGCCGATCCCTTTGTCTTCAAGCGCTTTTACCAGAGTCGCCTCGCTGTAACGGGGAGGGGGCTGTGTAAAATGCTGCTTCGGCTGGATCTGGAGGAGTTTCAGCCTTTCGCCTTCCTT
>JBJKOV010000265.1:0-2402 GCA_046707105.1 Thermodesulfovibrionales bacterium | reverse complement strand
TGCCCGGGGATAATGTGAGCCTCACGGTCGAATTGATATCGCCGATAGCGATGGAGAAGGAACTGAGGTTTGCCATAAGAGAAGGCGGCCGCACCGTGGGTGCCGGGGTCGTTACCGAGGTGTTGGGATGAGGGACATAATACTGTTTCAGTGCACCGAGTGTAAGAACAAGAACTATTCCACTATGAAGAACAAAAAGAATACGACTGATAAGCTTCAGAGGAAAAAATACTGCCGGAACTGCACGCGGCATACAATGCATAAGGAAACAAAGGCGTAAAGTGAACCGTGTCAGTGGACAGTGTCAGAAATCGATGAGGCTGTTGCCGACGCGGACACTCATAACCGACACTTAATTATAGGCCAGTAGCTCTAACGGCTAGAGCATCGGACTCCAAATCCGAGGGTTGGGGGTTCAAATCCCTCCTGGCCTGCCACTGAAAGAGGATAATTGATGATAGAAAAAATTAAAGAGTTCTTCAGAGAAGTAAAGGTTGAGTCAAAGAAAGTCGTATATCCTGACAAGGACGAATTGATAGGGTCCACATGGATCGTGATCGTCACGGTCGTGCTCGTGTCTCTCTTTCTGGGGGTAGTCGATCTCAGTCTTACAAAACTGGTAGGACTGGCGCTCAGGTAGGAGAATATGGCAAAGAACTGGTATGTAGTGCATACATATTCGGGTTTTGAGGAGAAAGTCAAGGTTTCCATCGAGGAGAAGGTGGAGACCATTCAGCTTCAGGAGAAGATATCGAAGATCCTCATACCGACCGAGCGGGTTGTCGAATTACGGGCAGGAAAAAAGAAGGAGAGCGACAAGAAATTTTATCCCGGCTACATACTTGTCGAAATGGAGTTGGACGATGAAACGTGGCACCTGGTAAAAAATACCCCGAGGGTTACCGGCTTTGTTGGCGGGAAACACCCTGTCCCCATACCGGAGGAAGAGGTTGATATTATCCTCCAGCAGGTGGAAAAGGGTCCTGTCCCTCAGGTCAAAACGCAGTATCAAAAGGGTGACAGCGTCAGGATCACAGACGGCCCGTTCAGTAATTTCAACGGTTTTGTCGAAGACGTAGATCCGGACCACGGGAGACTTCGCGTCATGGTGAGTATATTCGGCCGGCAGACACCAGTTGAGCTCAACTTCTTCCAGGTTGAGAGAGATTGATTATAGGCAGAAAAGCAGGAGGATAAGGAAAAAATGGCCAAGAAACAAGTCGTTGCTCAGGTGAAACTTCAGATTGCCGCCGGGAAGGCGACACCTGCACCGCCTGTCGGACCCGCGCTGGGTCCGCACGGGGTGAATATAATGGAATTCTGCAAGGCATTCAATGCCCAGACACAGGCGCTCGGGGATACGGTCATCCCGGTCATAATGACTGTTTACGCCGACCGGACTTTTACTTTTATCACGAAGACGCCGCCCGCATCCGAACTGCTCAAGAAGGCGGCCGGGATAATAAAGGGTTCGAGCACGCCGAACAAGGACAAAGTTGGAAAGGTCACATCGGCACAGGTAAGGGAGATTGCGCAGACAAAACTTGTCGATTTGAACGCGTATACTGCTGAAGAAGCAATGAGGATAATAGCCGGCACCGCGAGGAGCATGGGCGTCGAGGTTATAGATTAGACGGAGGTTATCATGGGTAAGAAATTAAAAGCGGCGGAAGAGCAGATAGACCGGAACAAAGAGTACCCGATTGAAGAAGCGATCGACATGATCAAGAAGCTGTCTTATGCGAAGTTCGACGAGACTGTCGATCTGGCGTTTAATCTGGGGGTTGACCCGCGTAAATCCGACCAGATGGTGAGAGGGGCGGTTGTTCTTCCGCATGGCACGGGAAAAACCGTGAGGGTCCTCGTGTTTGCGAAAGGCGAGAAGGAAAAGGAAGCGAGGGACGCGGGAGCCGATTTTGTGGGTGCCGAGGACATGATCGAGAAAATAACCAAAGAAGGATGGCTGGATTTCGAGAAAGTTGTCGCGACTCCTGATATTATGGGACTTGTCGGCAAGCTCGGCAAGATTCTCGGTCCCAGGGGGCTGATGCCCAACCCCAAGCTGGGCACTGTCACCTTTGATGTTGCAAAAGCGGTCAAGGAAATAAAGGCCGGGAAAGTCGAGTACAAGACGGAGAAAGCGGGTGTCGTCCATGTCCCTTTCGGGAAAGACACCTTTGACCGGGAGAAGCTTTTGGAGAATGCCAGGGCGATCGTCGATTCCGTGAACAAGGCAAAGCCGTCGACGAGCAAGGGAAGGTTCGTGAAGAAGCTGTCGATATCCTCGACAATGGGCATAGGCCTGAGGGTCGACGCCAGCTCGGTAACTGCCGCTAGATAGAGAAACCGGACTTGAGTCCGTCTATATATTAGTCAGAGACAGCAGGTGTGAAACTTAATGG
>JBJKOV010000264.1:0-17376 GCA_046707105.1 Thermodesulfovibrionales bacterium | reverse complement strand
ATCAAATAGTTGAATTTTGTCATTCCGGCTTGTCCGGAATCTTTCTTTGTTCTTACGATATTACGCCGTCCGATCCCCGACAAGCGAGGATGACGGCTTACGGTATTATGTTGCCGGGTTAATAGCTCGACAAATTAGAGAGGTTTTTGATATTGCTCAACCGGGAAGGTGGTTTAGGCCAATCCTTCCTCCCGGTAAAAACAGTTCTTCGAAATACGCTTTTGGTCTGGATATTTTTTGTGGAGAGTGGCAGGATCCTTTGCAAACGGGGGACGAAAAGCTGCGAAACTTTAAGAGATGGGCAGAACAAAAAGCAATAGCCTGCTTTGTACTTCTTCATAGGGCGAACATATATTCGTGGAAGAAACCCTGTGTCGGTTTGAGAACTGACAGGCGGCGATGACGGAAGAACTGAAAGTCTTGCTGCAGCAACTCAAGAATTCTGAATCCTTAAGATCCAGATGCAAGTATGCGGAAGAAGCGTGGGCCAGATTGGAGGCAGTTGTCACGGCCCTGGATGAAGGAGTAATCGGGGCTGCATTGGATGGTACGATTACGGAATGGAATCCCGCCGCCGAAAAAATTTATGGTTATTCGAAAAAGGAGATTCTTGGTCGCTCCCTGGCTTTCCTGGTCTCTCCAGGCCATCGCGATGAGGTGCCGGCCGTACTTTCCAGAATTGCAGGGGGCGAGCACGTAGAGGGTCATGAAATCCTCGGCATGCGGAAAGACGGCAAACCGATCAGGGTGCGTCTCGACCTGTCTCCTGTCAGGGATTTCAACGGATCAATTATCGCTGTTTCGTCGATCGTCCGGGATATAACCGCCGTCAAGAGCGCCGACGAAACATTGCGCAAAGACGGGGAGCAAGAGCGCGCCGGTTTGGCCGAACTCCGGGCGATCTATGCAACAGTGCCGATCGGATTGTGCTTTGTGGATGCCACCCTCAGGTACGTAAGCGTTAACGAACAGTTTGCAGCAATGAACGGCCTGCCGGTCGAAGAGCATATTGGTCGGACAGTCGGTGGAGCGGTACCGGTATTGGCGGACTGGACGGAAAAATATGTGAGGCATGTTATTGAAACGGGGAAGCCGGTCGAGGGGCTTGAAATGTGCTGCGGGACCCTCGCCCGGCCTGCCGTCGAGCATGATTGGCTGGCATACTTTTCCCCGGCCCGGGATGAGGCGGGCGGGCTCCGCGGTGTTAATATCGCTCTGCTGGAGATTACCGAGCGTAAAAGAGCCGAGGAGAAGATGCGATTCCAGGCACTTCATGATGAGCTTACGGGTTTACCAAACAGAATGCTCTTTATGGACCGCCTCGCCATTGAACTTGCGGAGGCGCGGCGCAATGGGAAGATGCTTGCGGTCATGTTTCTGGATCTCGACAACTTCAAAAATATAAATGATATACTCGGGCATTCGACTGGCGACAAATTGCTCAGGGAGGTTGCCGGGAGGCTCAAGACCTGCATTCGCGAAACCGATACTATAGCCCGGATCGGGGGGGATGAATTCAACATGGTGCTGCCGGACGTTGGCGCGCCCGGGAGCGCGGCTTCAATCGCGAAGAAAATCATCTCGCTTTTTGAAGACCCCTTCGTGATTGAAAGAGAAGAGCTCCCCGTTACCGCAAGTATCGGCATAACTATCTATCCGGATGACGGCGGAGACGCCGAGGCGCTGCTCAAATATGCCGACATCGCAATGTATCAGGCAAAAGGACATGGAGGAAACAACTATCAGTTTTACAGTTCGACCATGAATCTCAGGACCTTCGAGAAAACGCTGGTTGAAAACAATTTACGCGGGATGGTGGAACGCAGCGAACTGGTCCTTCATTATCAGCCTCAGTTTAGCATAGATACCCGGCAGATATCCTGCGTCGAGGCACTGGTGCGATGGCAGCATCCTGAGCTGGGATTGCTCAATCCTGCCCAATTTCTTCCGTTGGCTGCTGAGACAGGAGTCATTATGTCGATTGATGAATGGGTGCTCCGCACAGCCTGCGCCCAGGCCAGGGTGTGGCAGAAGGGAGGCCATCGGCCTCTTTGCGTTACGGTGAATCTTTCCTCCAGGCAATTCCGGCAGCGGCATCTTGCAAAAATAATTTCACGGGTATTGGACGAGACGGGTTTAGACCCCGAACTGCTGGAAGTCGAGATCGCCGAAAGCACCTTGCTGAACAACATCGAATCCACCCTTGCCGGTCTCTGCAGCCTGAGCGATATAGGCATCGGCATTTCCCTGGATGATTTTGGCTCGGGGTTTTCCTGTTTAAGCTCGCTCAGGAGATTACCCCTTCGAAAACTTAAGATCGACAGGTCATTCATAAGCGAACTCAAAGAAGACTATGTCCTCCAGGCAATAGTCAACGCAATAATCGAAGTAGCGCACAGAATGAATGTGAGGGTGGTTGCCGAAGGTGTTGAAACAGAAGATCAACTGACATTTCTACGCTCCAGGGGGTGTGATGAGATGCAGGGATACCTGTTCAGCAAGCCGCTGCCGGGCGATAAATTTGAGCAGTTGGTGGCCTCGATGCAGCCCTCCACAGAGGATCGGAAAGAATAGTTTCCGGTGAAGGCGCCATGAACTATCTCAGAACCGGTACGTCAGGCTGATTCCCACCATGTGCAGGTCCGTCTTGTAGAGGCCATTGGCTGAAGTGGCAGGGTTCACAATTCCGTCAAAGGGGTTGTCGTCAACGGCGTTATTCTTGGTCCTGTCCTTCACCTTCTGGTATGCGTATGAAATGCCAAGAAGGAATCTGCTGAATTGGATGTCCGTTCCGACACAGTACACCTGGGATGGGCCTCCGGGCACGACGGGGTCGAAGGTAGCACCTGGGACCGGGTTGCCTTCGTAGATATACCCTGCCATGGCTGCCACCGCATCGTTCGCCTGATACCGGGCGCCTATATTAAGAGAATAAATGTCTTTCCAATGTTTGGGGTAGTCTATTTCCTGAAAGCCCGCAATCGGCCTGTCCGTGACTATGCCGAGCCGATCGTAAGAAGACCAGCCTTCCCACCTGCCGCCCACTTCAATGGTCGTTCGAGGAAAACCCTTGTACGCGATGCCGACGTTTGCCATTGCCGGAAGTTTCAGTGTAGTATTGGCACCGGTGTCCGGAAAGATGGAGGTCACATCCGTCGGAATCCCGGCAGGAAAAGCGTGTGTAATATTTCCTTTGATGCGCATTCTGATGCCGGATCTGTATGCAAGTCCGACCGAGATGTCCCTGTTGATATCGATGAGGATACCGGCGTTAAATCCTGCGGAGAAGGCATCGCCTTTTAGTTTCTGCCTGACATCGGGCAGGGGGCCGAGATTGAGCATTTTATTCAGCTCCGCGCTGAGAAAGACGAACGGGACCCCGGCAGCCACGCTGATATTCGGTGTGAGCCGGTATGAAACGACAGGGTTGAGCGTATATGTCGTAATTTCCGATTTGGTAGCTATATACCTTCCCTCCCAGTTATCAGGCCAATTGGTGGCAAGACCGAAGTTGCTGAAGAAACCGAAGCCTGCAGAAAACTTCTGCGATAATTTGCGGGTCGCATAGAATGTCGACGGGAAAAAGACGTCCCTCTCCGTCTCGAAACTTCTGTCTGAAAAGAAGCTCTCGAACTCATTGCTCGGAACGAGCAGCGAAGTCCCAACCTCAATCTGAGTCCCGGGCAGGTTGTTTATGAGAGCCGGGTTGAAGAACACCGAAGAAGGATCGTTCGTGTGAGCGATCACCGCATTTCCCTGCCCGAGAGGTGTCGCACCTTGGGTGTTCACAGAAAAGCCCGCCCCATACACCGAATGGACGGCAAACAAAACAAAAAATACTGCAATGACAATCAGTCGGACAGTTTTCACGCCACCTCCTCTTTTGCAATTATATTTTTTATAAGCTTTGCTTTACTTTTTTGTCAAGGTAAAAGTTATAATTACTGCAACCTCTTTCAAAAAATCCATGAGGAAGAAAGAGGAGAAAGTGAGAAAGTTGACTTTTCTTCAAAAAATGGAACCCACGGCCGACGGTGACTATCTTATGGAAAACGAGCGCGAGGCGATCAGGCTCGACCTGAAGACCGATCCGGATCGAGTAAAAAGCCAGGCGCTGTGGGCTGGGATAGGGCCGGGGATGCGGGTCGCCGATATCGGCTGCGGGATTGGAAAAACCTCCTTCATCTTGAACGAGCTCGTTCAGCCGGGAGGCGAAACAGTGGGAGTCGATTTTTCCGATTCCCGGATCAGGACAGCGCGAACGAAATACTCATCTCCGACAATTTCCTATTACGTAAAAGACATTCGCGGAGACTTGAGGGATCTCGGGAAGTTCGATTTTATCTGGGTCAGGTTCCTTCTTGAATATTTCCGGCACGAGAGTTTCGAGATCGTGGGACAACTTACACAACTGCTGAAGCAAGGCGGCATACTCTGCCTTATAGACCTCGACTGCAACTGCATGAATTTTTACGGGGCCTCGCCACGGCTGGAAACCGGATTTCACAAGGTCATGGAATCTTTGCAGGACAGCGGTAATTTTGATCCCTTTGTCGGCAGAAAACTCTACAGCTACCTCTTTGATCTCAAGTACGGGGACATCCGCGTGAAGGTGTCATCTCACCATGTAACATATGGCACGCTTGATGAAAGCAAGAGCCTGAATTGGCTCACAAAAGTGGAGACAATCGGCCGGAAGGGCTATCTTGATTTTTCCGAGTTCGGCGGGTACCATGTCTTTCACGAAGAGATTGGTAAATTCTTGAGCGATCCGAGGAGGTTTATTTACTCGCCTCTAGTGCTGTGCAGAGGGGTCAGAAAACTCTGACGGCAGAATCGTTTTGGTGTCCCGATTCAGGAGGCTGCTCAAATTCTTGCCGCAGTATCTGATAAAGGCATCGGTCACTTCCGGGTCCAGATGTGTTCCCCTTATCTCGGTGATAAGCTTCAGTGCATCGCTGAGTGACATAGCTTCCCTGTAGTGACGTTTGGAAGTTATAGCCTCGAAGTAGTCAGCAACCGCTATGATCCTTGAACCCAAGGGTATAGCATGTTCTCTAATGCCAAGCGGATAGCCGGTGCCGTCCCACTTTTCGTGGTGGCATCCCACAATAATCGGGACCTGTTTGTATATTCCTTCGAAATTGATTTTTTCGAGTATCTTCTGCGTCTTCGCCGCATGGGTTTTTATCTCCTCAAACTCCATTTCATCGAGCGGCCCTTGCTTTTTGAGAACCAAATCCCTGATGCCGATCTTGCCATAATCATGGAGCAGGGCAGCTACGCGCATCATCTCTGTAAATTCCCTGGACATGCCGAGTTCATTACAAATTCCCACGGCGTACTTTGTAACGCGTTCGGAGTGACCTGCGGTCAGGAAATCCCTCGCGTCGATGGTCGCCGCAAGAGTCTGGATGATCGATCTGAACTGTTCCTCCTTATTCTCAAAGAGCATGATCGTATGCATGCCGACGGCTATTTCGGGTATTATGCTCATGAGAAGGTTGAGGTCGCTCTGAAGCAGCGGCCTCTTGGAGCGGATGTTGTCCACGACGATAACGCCAAGGGACTGTTTCTCATAGACGATGGGACAGCAGATAAAGGACTTTGCACCCATTCTTTTTGCGAACTCGATGCTGTAAGGCGACAGGTCGTCCCTGATAGACTCCACATCGTCGATGAGGAGCGGCTTTTGGTCCCTGAAGCAAACTACGAAGGCCCCCTTGGAACCCGCCCTGTCGAGATGGAACTGTGACTTCTTCAAAAAGGCATACTGCTCGGAGGTGTACCCAAACCCTGAGTGGAAAACAAGAAGACTTCTGTCATGGTTGGGAAGGAGGATGAGACCACGGTCGTAATCGAGACGGTTCCTGAACGCCTGGATAACTTCACGGAATATGCCTTCAAGGTCGCTCTTCTTGTTGAAGGCAAGTCCGAGTTCATATAACAATAAACTGTCGTTATGTCTGGAGTTGAGCTGATCGAGGAGTCCGTCGGATGAGTCCTGGAGATTGGACAAGGCGGCAGTCAGCTCGCTGTTTTCGAGACGCATTATGTACATCGTCAGGGCAAGAAGCGCCACTATGGAAAACGGAAGGAGTATCCGTAAAGCAACGTAGGAGTGGTCGTTAAAAAGGACGAGACCAAAGAGAATAGAGAGAAAGACCGCAAAATAGGCCCTGACGTCTCTCCACAGGGCTGAATGAGAGTCCTGCCATATGACTATGTATTTGCATGACGCACTGCCCCTGAACATACATTCGGGGTGTTCGATGAGGGGAAGACGATAGTTGAACGCACGAGCGATGGCCTCGATGTGGCCCATCCTGTTTTCGCACTGAAATGCTTGTTCATGAACGTCCATATGCGGTGTGACAGTTATTTCAACTTTGTTCTTTCCAAGCCTCTTCGCATCGTAGCGCGACGATTTTGTAAAGTAGGTCGAAAATTTGCCTATCATTTCGTAAGCTCTGGCTGGGCCCACAAGCCCAAGGATGTACTGTCTTATAAGGCCGAGAGAGTCCGGTGAAGTGGAGAACCTTCCGGCTTCCCTCGCTATGTTCCTGTTGCCGGTTTTTTTCAGGACCTCCTCATAGAACCGGTTCACTTCTTCCTGCGTGAACCAATGCCCTTGGTCCGCAACCTGGTAAGGCATTATTTTGGAATTGGAAAGAATTTCGCTCGTGTCAACGTGTGGATATTTCTGCTTTATATACTTGATGTAAGTATCTATGATGCGGCTGCTGTAAAGAGGTCTTTCACCCACTGCTTACCCTTTCGATTGTCCTGTATCCGTGTAAATAAAACCATGGCGCGTATTATGTATCAAGGTATTCGTCTCATGGTTGCCATAACGGTAAATCCTTTCTTACGAGATGTGAAACAAAGTCGAGGTACGGCTCTGCCTGCTGGGCATCAAGCGCCCAGAGCCTGTACACCTTGTCGTGGCGCAAGTTGTTCTTTTCGGCATAGGCCGGCGGACTCACGAGGAACGGGACTTCATCTTCCGTGTAGGACTGCGCGACCTCACCGCACGCCGATAAGAAATGATCGGAAGAAAGACCGTCGGAGTCAAGAACGAAAGCCGTGACACAGTTGGTAAGGTTCGACATGTTGAGACCGGCATCCGATACGTTAACAATTAATAACGCCTTCAGTTTTTCCCCCTTCCTGAGCGAAAAGAGGATGCGGTCTCTCTTTATTCCATTTCTTGCATATATGTCCTTGATCGACGTATGTAACGATGCCCCGGGGCGGAGCTCAAAGGCTGCGCTCATGAGGCCTCCCGAAGTGTAAGAGTAATAATCCTCCAGTTCGAACAGATCAGACGCCGTAGACCGTTCGAGTGTTGTGGAAGCAGGCAGGGGCCGAAGGTGCTGGTTTTTCCTTAAAAGGACGTGGGCAAAGTCGTCAAGGGAACAAAGCTTGGGATTAGCAAGGCGTCGTGCATAGCCTCCGAAGATGCGGTCAGGGAATCGGTTTTCAGGCCTGTAATAACAGAGGATGTAATGCATGTGGGAGGAGTACATGTTAAAGACATCGTTGACAAAACGGCCGATCTGGTCGAGAACGACGAAACCGGCTTTTGAAAGGCCGATTGCCGCGTGGTGGTGAAAAAGCCAGGTCTTTTCAAAAAAGCGCAGCATGGAAATATGTCCCAGAATGCGGCCATTATCCTGGTAAATAAAATGGCGGGCTATTTCGGGGGACTCCATATATATTTTTCTGTAGGTTTCCCTGAACTTCTCAATATTCGGATACAATGAGAGATATTTCTCGGGGTAAATAAAACCCGTCTCGAAAAAAAAATTCAGGAGTTCGTCTATGTCCACCCGGTTACACACATAGGCGTTCTTGTCCGTGGCCTGGTGCAGCACGCTTGCAACGAGGGTCTGGCTTGAGGGGTCCATGTCGAGTATTGCAACACCTGAACGCACCAATGCGGCAGAATTCGGCGGCGTTGGTGCTTCCTGGAGCTCGGTGCGAGTCATCACCTGCGCCTTGCACTTCACAGTGACCCCATAGGCGAACTCAATTTCCAGCCGCGGCAGTATCATGCCCGGAATGAGGGTGCAGGATTCATACCGCTCAATGACCGAGAACCCCGAACCGGACAATTCGTCGATCCTGCGCGATACGATCTTTCCTGTTAATGGGTGCGTGAAGATAACATTGGGGGAGGGCGAAAGCCGGTGACGCCGACTTCTGTATGTTTTCCGTTTGAATCTGCGAAGCGCAGATAAGGACGGCTCAAAAATAAAGGTTTTCTCCTCAGCACCACCGTCATGGCGTATAATGCGGCATTCCCCCGAGTAGAGGAGCTCCTCCTGTTTCTTCAGAAGGACCATAACGCTGATTTCCGGATTAACGTATGTAAATGAAGACATGCTTCCGCATGACATAACAGCCGAGAAGGAAATACCGCTGCAGTCTTTAAGACTTCCCTTAAAAGAAAGCCCGTTCTGTATCATCTCGACATCGATCCCGTTGCAGGACCACCGCTCGACCCTTCTTTGCGCAATGGCAGTCCCGACGACCCGGCTGATATCGAAACTTATCGTCTTATCATCAATGGCTACAATCGGAGGCTTCAGAGCGAAGATACACCTGCCCACTTCGACGAGGACCTCATGAAATTCATACGATTTAATTCTGTCTTTCAGCTTCCCGTGATTTTTCCAAGAGAGATGTAAGTAGTCTTCGTAACAAGGAAACGGAAATGCCTCAATAGTCTCGGAGGTATTGTACTGCACATGTCTAAAAACGACGTTGACAGGCCTGTTTTGAGAATGGAGATAGTTTATCGCGTTAACGATGCGTGACTTGCTAACCGGGGCACTTCCCGCAACCCTTTCAGAGACGTTTTTATCAGCCTCTGCGCGCAGTCCCTCTTCCATTTCCCTCTCAAGAAGAAACCTAGATATTTACTCTATTGTATCATGCCTTAAATAATCAAGTGAACGGAAAGGATGAGAAGTCCCATTCTCGCTGGAGCTGAGTGAGAGCCCGCTTGAAGTCTCTGATAGCGAAAAACCAGATCCCATTGGCATGAATCCATTGCGCTCTCGTACGGATGGGGGACTGACTCTCATTTTATCCATTATCAAAAGAAACTGCCAGAGGAATCTCATGACCGAGGATATTCCCTCTTTACCGCTCTTAAACAGAATATGGACGTGATTGGCCATGAGGACCCAGGCGTAGACGGTGCATTTACCGTCAGTTACATTCTGCCCCAGGCTCTCCAGAAAGTGTGTCCTGTCCTCATCGTCTGTGAGGATGGCGGCCTTATTGATCCCCGGAACCATGATATGATGAAGGGCGCCGGGTGTATCCAACCGGGCTTGAAGCGGCGTGGTCAATCTCATCTGATCCCGCTTCTTTGTGAGCAGCGATGCACTATTATGATATCCCCAATGACGAGAGTCGCCGGATTACTTACCTGCTATTTGGACACCTTGAAGATTTCGAGGATAGAGAAAGAGTAGACGGCGATGGTGAACGCACAGACCGCCCTGAAAAGCTGCACAGGGAGCCCGGCTATGGGTTCTACTATGAGCCCTCCAAATACGGCATAACAGACAAATCCGATTCCCGTAACGACAAGTCCATTGGTTAGTCTGGGATTCCCTATGACTTTCATCGAATTGGCAAGGCTGAAAAAAGCCATGCCGCTTAACAGCGCTCCCAAAAAGCCGAAGCTGCGCCGCGCTATGAGTCCGGCTTCCCGTATATGGGGTGTCCCCGCAATCAAAATGTACGCGGCGTAGGCGATAAAAAGAATTGCAGGCAGCGCCCTGTAAATAATTCTTTTCTCACTCCTGTATGTCAAAAGGGTGACCCCGAATTGCAGAAGAAGAACGAATGAAGTAATCAGGAACGACTGGGACAATATAATCAATACCCCGGATTCACCGGCCCCGCTTGTCGTAAGAATAAATCTCAGCCAGTCTATAAGCTCTGTGGTCCCGTGGACAAGCCCGAAAGCGGCAAGCATATGGAAGGTAGTAACAAAGGCAATTGAGGATGCCTTCCTTGTTCCATGGAAAACCACGAAAGACATTAACAGGAAGCTAACGCCATAAATGAAGTATATGTAAAACAGTGGCTCTGTTAAGACCTGCTTCAATCTGAACTTCCTCCTCGCGAGAAGTAAGTTGTAAAGAGTTTATCCAGCTCAAACTGAAGTCTTCCCGCTTCTTCTTTTGTCGCGAAGAGCGAAACTGCCTTCAGGATATTCTGGGTCAGGGTCTTGCAGTCGTCGGCGGTAAGGTCCGCTCTGTCTTTGTTGAGCTTGGAAAGTTGCTTTCCGATTATTGATTGGCAGACAATCCGGCCCATGAACGCCCCCATGACTGCTTCCAGCTGCGCTACGAAGTCCGGCCCTTTTTCCATCACGAGTATATTACAAATAATGGGACCGCGGTTGTCAATATTTCTTTAAAGAGGTCTGTGCATAGTTGATTTTACGCTCTTTTGCGATCCGGAATATCTGCGGTGTACATGTCGGCCTCAACTGGCAGCTTTTACATTGCCACTCACTGCTGGACTATCCGCATCATAAAAACGTAACGGTGCATCTTTCCATTCTTTTGCATACTCAATGCCGATACGTTTACTTCTTTTTATCCGCGGTCGTATTTGGGAACCGGAGAGGAGATACAACCTGTCGCCGCATAAATCCATGCTATGGTAAGACCGGGTGATTTTGAGCGCGCGCGTGAGTTTGCCCGGGCCGGAAAGATCAGCTTGCCACTCATCGAGAGGTTCGGCCGCGCGGATGAGCACGGCCTGTGCCTTGCCAGTTTTACCCGCTACAATATTGAACATGTTGTACATCCCGTAGATGAGGTAGACATACGCATGGCCAGCAGGGCCGAACATGACCTCGGTCCGTTTTGTTCTGCCTTTGGAGGAGTGGGAAGCAAGGTCATTTGGGCCGAGATATGCTTCGGTTTCTACGATGCGCGCCCGGTACTCCTTGCCCCGAACGCGATGCACGAGAATTGTTCCGATCAAAGCGCGCGCAAGCTTGATAGCGTCTTGATGAAAAAATGACCGGCCGAGCTTTTTCATAGCACTCTTACCTTGCCATCAAAAACCAGAATGTTGATTTCCCTAACCAGTTATTAGATAGAAGCCTTTTCAGATTATATGTTACAAGTGAAAATCGATGCCGGGATTCAGCCGCCTATTGCTGCCCAGTGTCCATGTCAACGGCCGACCCCTTCGCCTTTCTCTCTTCCCAATCTGTCAAGATAAAACGCCGGTTGTGAAACAGGTGCAGAGCTGTCAGTGTATTCACAATCCTGTCAATCGTCAGGGAGAACATCCCGGCTCTCCCATCCTGCGCCGGTTTCTGCTATTCCTTCAGTGCAAGGTGGGCGATGAGAAGCCTGAGGATGTCGGAGGTGCCTTCTCCGATGGTGAGGAGCCTGGCGTCTCTCCAGTGACGGTGTACGTCGAAGCCGTCGGTATATCCGTAGCCGCCATGGATCTGGATGGCATCATCGCAGATCTTCAGGGCGGTCTCCGAGGCAAAGAGCTTTGCCTTGGAGATGGCCTGGACCGCATCTCCTCCTTTCTCATGCAGACGTGCCGCATAATATGTCAGAAGGCGTGCCGCGCTCAGGCCGGTTGTCATGTCGGCGAGTCTTCCCTGTATCAGTTCGAAGTCTGAGATTCTCCGGCCGAAGGCCTTCCGGCGTTTGCTGTAAGCAAGCGCCTTGTCATAGGCGGCCTGCGCTATCCCGACAGCCATGGCCGCAACGGACAACCTCCCGGCGTTGAGTATGCCTTTGGCGTACTGCAGTCCTTCCCCTTCCTGGCCGACGAGATTCTCCCGCGGGACGGCGCAGTCCCTGAACCGTACCGCCGAAAGCCTGTTTCCACGGAATCCGAGCTTCGGGATGACCGTCGGCACCTCAAAACCCGGCGTTCCCGCGGGCACGATGAATGCCGAGATCCCTTTTTCCGTTCTTGCGAATACAAGGACGAAAGCCGCCTCCCCCGGATTCGTGATCAATGTCTTGCTCCCTTTGAGGACCCAGGCATTGCCCGAAAAAACCGCCCTTGTCTGCATCGACCTTGCGTCAGAGCCGCAGCAGGGCTCCGTGAGGGCAAAGGCGATGAGGCTCCGCCCTTCGGCGAGCCCCCTTTTCAGTAGAAACTCTTCTTTCTGCCGCTCGTCGGCGAACAGCATAATGCCTTCGCATACCATGTTCTGGACATCGACTTGCAGGGCGGTGTTGGCGCAAGAGCCGGCGAGCATCTCCATCGCTGCAACGAATACCGTGAGCGGCTTGCCAAGGCCGTTATACTCCTTCGGAAATGGCAGCGCCATCATCCCTTTCCTCGCCAGTTTTTTGAGGTTGTCTACCGGGAATATTCCCTCCCGGTCCACCTCTTTGGCATGCGGCAGGATCTCTCTTTCAAGAAATGCCCCCAGGGATTCGAGGAGTGCGTTGTATTCCCCCGGATCGCTGTATAGCATCCCGATGATCTTTCTCTGTTCCTCAAGGTAGGGCATCTTCACCTCCGCAGCGTGATAGTCCCCTCAATAAGGGACAAAATATACGTCGGTCGGTCTGAACGTGGAGTTTCTCATAAACCTCGCCTTTACTTCCATTCCTATTGCGACTTCGGCAGGATCGGCCGCGGCGAGTCTCGAAAAAAAGAGCGTATCTACTCCCTCGAACTCGACAAGGACGAGCGTGTAAGGCGCATCTTTCAGAAACGCCTCACCTGTCATATAACTGGTAGTGAAGGTATGTACCCTGCCTTGCAGCGGAAGCTCGAACCATGCGGTCGGTGCCCCGCACTCCATGCAATGACCGCGCGGCGTGGCATAGGTATAGCCGCAGCTCTTGCACCGGCTGCCCAGGAGTTTTCCCTTCGACAGACCTGCGAAAAAGGGAGAGTCCTGCGCGTAGGAATGCATATACTCCACGCCGAAGCGGTCCCTGATGATGATGGGGTCCACGCCGAAGAGGACGGTCCCTTCTTCTGTCTCGGGGCGTCTCTCCTCCCTTTTCACGAAACAGACTCCATGACTGTCACAGTCGCCGTCGTCCCCGTGCCCCCGTGGCTGTGCACAAGCCCCCGCCCTGCGCCTGCTACCTGAAGCGTTCCGTTTCCGAGATGCCTGCCGATTGAGCCCTGGAGCTGCCAGAAGGCAAAAACCGCCTGCATCAGGCCGGTGGCGCCTATGGCATGCCCGCACGCCAGAAGTCCGCCGGAAGGGTTTACCGGTATGTTCTTCCATTTTCCACGGTCCCTGAATTCGAGCCCGTAGTCTATATGGGGGATGAAGGGCGCTCCGGATTCGACGAACAGACCGCCCTCTCCATAGCGACAGAGACCTAAGTCTTCACAACCCTGAATTTCGGAAGGGGTATAGGAATCATAGACCTCCACAAAGTCCAGCTGACTGGTCGGATCGGTGATAGCCGCCATCTCATATGCAGCCTTCGCCGCCATCCTGCCGGACCTGAATGAATGCACTCCGGGGTACTTCAGCCCGCGATAGTCGTCCGCCCTTTCATGGGGCAAAAGGACAACCTCGCCCCGGGAGCGGTCGGCCAGTCGCATCGTATCGCTTGCGGAGCCGACACCTGTGATCTTTACAGGCCGCGGGCACAGCCTCTGCGCCGCATCTTCGGAGGCAACAATTACAACAGCCGCTCCGTCGGACATCAGGGAACAGTCACGCACGGTGAGAGGGGTCGATACCATGGGTGAAGAACGGACATCTTCAATGCTCAGCTTAGCCGGGGCCTGGGCGAAAGGGTTGAATACGGCGTTCCCGTGATTTTTTACGGACACCATCGCCATCTGTCCGGCTGTCGTCCCGAATTCGTGCATATGGCGCCTTGCCATCATGGCGTAATAACCGGTATAGAAGCCGCCGACCGGGAAATCATAATTGGTGTCGGAGGCCAGCGCTATCAGTTCGTTCCCCTTGGCCGTGTTCACTCTGCTCATCGTCTCGAAGCCCAGCGCCGCGCAGGTCTCCATCCTCCCGGAGGCCACCGCCTCCCATGCCGCCTGCAGGCACAGACCGCCGGATGCCCCGCCCCCTTCTATCCTTCTTGAAGGCTTCGGGCACAGCCCGAGATAGTCCTGTACCATCGCTTCCGCCATGAGCTGACGGGTAAAGTAGTCGGAAAAGAAAGAACAGACCGTGCCGTCGATCATATCAAGACCGAGGCCCGGCAGGTCCCCGACCGCCCTGTCGAACGCCTCTTTTACGAGCAGCCTGAAATCCTTGTCAGGCCTGGCCCTGGCGAATTTCGTGAGTCCGCCCGAAATTACGTAAACCTGACGCATAGTCTCGTGTCACCTCGCGCTTTTGCCGGAAAAGGTATCAATTGTGCCTGATTCCAGCATAGGGCGAACGGCATTGCCTGTCAAGACGGCGCGAGACAGGACAGACTTGCAGGTCGTCGAAGCACGGACCTCCGGCATCAATAAGTGTAATATTCATGGGACGTTCTTGCCACGGTGACTGCAAAATTCGATAGCGAGCGGAGCGGGAAGGAGAGTTTAAGCAGCAGAGGCCGCAGAGAATTTAGAAACAAAAGTCACTGCATCTCTGCGTACCCTGAGTCTGCTGTGAAATGTATATCGGCCTTTTCCTCATCAGGGTTATTTCCCTGGAATATGACCTGAAGGACGTTATCCATTTCACGCAGTGTATGCAGAATGTGAAGGGCCTCACCTGGCTTCAACCCGTCCGCTTCTACTCTGCAAAGCACGTCCTGCAGGCCATCGAAGGCCGCTTTTACGTTGAGGTCGTCGTCCATTTTATTCCTGAAGGCCGACTGCAATCGTCTGGAGACATTGCAGGGGACGGCCTCCCTTGCCCGGGACTTCGCTTTGACCTTTCCAACACATTCCCTGAAGCGGCGGAGTTTCCCGACGGCGGAGTCCATCGTAAGCGGGGAGAAGTTGAGCTGCCGCCGGTAATGTCCGTATATCAGAAAAAACCTGATTTCATCGGCATTGTAACCGTCCCTCAGAAGCGTGTCGGTGTAATAAATGTTTCCCTTGCTCTTTGACATCTTCTTCCCTTCCACATGGAGATGCCGGCAATGGAGCCAGAAACTTGCCGCCGGATAGGGTTTTATCGATTCCAGGACTGCACACGTATAATCGTGGTGCCTGACGAGATTGTCGATCCCGCCGCAGTAGATCGATAGTGACTCGTCAAAAAACCGGCTGATCATTGCGGGGTCCTGGATGTTCCAGGCCGGTCTCCCCCGTCCGATCCCGGTGTCCCAGTAATACCTGTCGCCCTCCCTGTACCCATGCCATAGTATAAAGTCCCCGAGGTTCCATCTCATCCCCGGATATGTGTCCTTGTGAAACCTTATTTTCCTGGATGGCCACCTGGACATATCCAGTCCGTACAGTTTTCCGAACTCAGGGAACTTCAGGGGATCGAAGTATACGTTGTCCCCGTACCAGTAGGCAACCTTCCGGCCCAGCAGCGATTCTATCAGGCCCACAGCCTCCACTATGCTCTCGGACGCCCGGGGCAGGAAGTCCGGGATCTTTATCCGGAGGAGTTTCATTTCTTTGACGAACCGGCCGATGTTCTCATCGGCGAGCCGGTGCAGGCCCATCTTTCGCTTCGCGGCCTCCTCAATCGCCTTGTCCTCGATGTCCGTGACGGTCATCCCTCTCCGCACCCTGTATCCCGAATATTCGAGATACCGAACGAGGATGTCCTCGAAGAGGAACGTCCTGAAATTGCCTATATGCACCCTCTGATAGACCGACGGCCCGCAGGTGAAAATATTCACGACGCCTTCGTTGGCGGGCCGGAACCGCTCTATCTTCTTTCCCAGTGAATTAAAGAGTTTCAGCATGCTCATATTTTACCCTACTGCTGCAACCTATCTGAAAAAGAGAGGCGAATGTGCTGAAAAAGGTCCATGCCCTGAGGCTCCTTACAGTCCCCGGTCGTGGCGACATACGCCTTTCCGAAACACATTCAACGGTGAAGTTGCGTTTACGTGAATCAAGATTGATATCCGCCGAATTCATGGACTTTTTCAGCACGTTCGCTTCTCCTTCTTTAGTCCACATTCAGCGTCTTCCAATGCCCCTTGCGAAACCTTCGCGCCATCAGCAGGCCCTGGGCCGCCATTGAGGTGATCATTACGACCCAGACGCCGGTCGCCCCGTAATCCAGCACCAGGGCTGCGATATAGGCCAGGGGGAGCCTGATGAACCACATCGCGATAATGATAACCCACATTGTCCCCCTCGTGTCGCCCGCTCCCTGGAGTCCTCCGCCGAGGATGGAACTCACCGCCATGAAGGGTTCGGAGAGCATGTTAATCCGCAGGTAGCGTGTTGTTTCGGCAAGAACCGCCGGGTTTTTTGTGAGCGCCGACGCGATCTGTTCGGCCAGGATGAAGATGACGAGGGCCATCAGACTTACGAGCAGAACCCCCGCCTGGGCGATCTTCCATCCGACTTTTTCCGCCCTTCCGGGGTCCCCCGCCCCCAGGTTCTGGCCGACGAGAACGGAGGCGGCCATGTTGAGGGCGAAGGCCGGAAGGTAGATTACTGCCTCTATCCTCAGGCCGTTCGTGATCGAGGCGAGCGCCGTTATGCTCTCAGGGCCCAGGCGGCCGAGAATGTTGTAAAGGACGATGGTGCCTGCGTTCCATGCTACCTGGAGCATCGCTGCCGGCCAGCTGAGTCTTATGATCCTTCTGATCAGATCGAGGGACAGCTTCCAGGTGCCTGAATAAAAGGCCTTCCACCAGCCCCGGGTGAGGAAGAAAAGGTTGATAGCCATCCCCGCAGTCACAGAGACAGCGGTCGAGACCGCTATGCCCAGATACCCCATTTTCGGGAAAAAGAACAGACCGAAGACGAGCACGAAATCACCGGCGATATTGCAGAGGCTTACTATGAACATGGTGACAAGGGGCTTTTTTACATCGCCGCCGGCCCGGAATACGGCGTTGGAGATTATCAGAATGTAGTTGGGCCCGAGGGCGAGCGCGAAGATCCTCAGGAACTTTTCAGCTATGTCCCTGATGCCGGCGGGGAAGCCAGCCAGTACGACGATGTCCCTGTAAAAAAATAAACCGGCCAGCGAAATCACCGAAGCGATAAGCACGCTGAAAAGCAGGGACTGGCGGGCGATCATGAGGGCCCTCTCCTCGTCCCCCGAACCTGCCGACCTGGATACCATGGCCAATGTGCCTATGCTGATAGCGTTGGCGATAATTATTATAAGAAAATAAAGCTGGTCGATGAAGCCTACCGCCGCCTGGACCTCCGAACTTATCAGCCCGGCGACGTAGATGTCTGTAAAGCCCACGAGAAAGAAGAAGACCATGACGAGTAGCATCG
>JBJKOV010000263.1:0-10342 GCA_046707105.1 Thermodesulfovibrionales bacterium | reverse complement strand
GCCAGGATGTATGAGGCGATAGTAAAAGGCGACGCAACGCTCGAACCGGGCGTGCCCGAGTCGTTCCATGTATTAATAAAAGAACTCCAGAGCCTCGGTCTTGATGTCGAGCTCCTGGAGAAAAAGATGTAGGGGGAGTAGATTGGCTGAAGACATTTACGCCATTTTTCAAAAACCTAAGAACCCGACGGACTTTGAGACGATAAGGATAAAACTGGCTTCCCCGGAAAAAATCCGGGAATGGTCCTATGGAGAAGTGAAGAAGCCTGAGACGATTAACTACCGGACCTTCAAGCCCGAGAGGGACGGCCTTTTCTGTGCCAAGATTTTCGGGCCTATCAAGGACTGGGAATGCATATGCGGCAAGTATAAGAGGATGAAACACAGGGGCATCGTCTGCGACAAGTGCGGGGTGGAGGTAATACAGTCGAAGGTCAGACGTGAGCGCCTGGGCCATATAGAATTGGCCACCCCCGTGGCGCACATCTGGTTTCTGAAAGGGGTGCCGAGCCGCATCGGGACACTGCTCGACATGACGATGAGAAATCTCGAGAAGGTACTCTATTTCGAAAGTTACATCGTGGTTGACCCCGGAGATACGACGCTTAAGGCGAAGGAACTGCTGGGGGAAGAAGACTATAAGAAAAGGTCCGCGGAATACGGGACGAGATTCAAGGCCGGAATGGGCGCAGAGGCGATCAGGGAACTTCTGAGGGGTGTCGATCTCGAGACCCTGGCCGTCGAACTCAAGCTGAAGATAAAGGAGGCGGCCTCGATCGGCGTCAAGAAGAAGCTGACGAAGCGCCTCAAAGTGGTCGAAGCATTCCGGAAATCAGGCAACAAGCCGGAGTGGATGATCATGGATGTTATACCGGTTCTGCCGCCGGACCTCAGGCCTCTTGTGCCCCTCGAGGGGGGGCGTTTTGCGACCTCCGACCTGAACGATCTCTACAGAAGGGTCATCAACAGAAACAACAGGCTCAAGCGGCTTGTAGAGTTGAAGGCACCGAGCGTCATCATAAAGAATGAGAAGAGGATGCTCCAGGAGGCGGTCGACGCATTGTTCGACAACGGTCGCAGAAGCAAGGTGCTGAAGACAGCGACGAAGAGGCCGCTGAAATCTCTGAGCGATATGATTAAGGGAAAGCAGGGGCGGTTCAGGCAGAACCTGCTCGGAAAGAGAGTGGACTATTCGGGCAGGTCGGTTATCGTTGTGGGGCCTGAACTGAAGCTTTACCAGTGCGGCCTGCCGAAGAGAATGGCACTTGAGCTGTTCAAGCCGTTCATATTCAGCAGGCTCGAAGAAAAGGGCCATGCAACAACCATAAAGGCCGCCAAGAAGCTTGTTGAAAAGGAGTCGCCCGAAGTCTGGGACGCGCTCGAAGAGGTGATCAGGGAGACCCCGGTTCTGCTGAACAGGGCCCCGACCCTCCACCGTCTCGGGATTCAGGCCTTCGATCCGGTCCTTGTGGAAGGCAAGGCGATCAAGCTCCATCCCCTCGTCTGCACCGCCTTCAACGCCGACTTCGACGGCGATCAGATGGCGGTCCATGTGCCCCTGTCGATAGAGGCGCAGATAGAAGCGAGGGTGTTGATGATGTCGGTAAATAACATCCTCTCGCCTGCAAACGGCAAGCCCATCGTCGTTCCGACCCAGGACATGGTGCTGGGCATTTATTACCTTTTGAAGGAGAGAGATGGCGCCCGGGGCGAAGGCAGGGTTTTCGCGAGCCCCGAAGATGTGCGCATCGCATACGACGCCGGCCATCTGAGCGAGCACGCCAAGATCAAGGTGAGGATGGACGGAAAGTTTGTGGATACGACGACAGGAAGAATGATTTTCTTCGAGATAGTCCCTCCCGGGATCACCTTTGAGATGATTAACAAGGACATGACCAAGAAGGAGCTTTCGAAGATAATAGAGTATGCCTATAAGCATGCCGGCAAGCGAGCGACTGTGGTTTTTCTCGATAACCTTGAGAAACTGGGCTTCCGGTATGCCACAAATTCGGGCATATCAATATGTATGGCGGATATGCACATTCCGTCAAAAAAGGCTGAAATGATCCGCAACGCCGAACAGGAAGTCCTCGAAGTGCAGAAACAGTATGCCGACGGTCTGATAACTCAGGGCGAGCGTTACAACAAGGTTATCGACATATGGGCTAATGTTACCGAACGCATCGCCGACGAGATGATGAAGGAACTCGGCGCCGAGGATGACGGGGTGGCCTCTGAAGACGAGCTTAAGGAAAAGAGGTCGTTCAACAGCATATTCATGATGGCCGATTCCGGTGCGCGGGGAAGCGCCGCACAGATACGGCAGCTAGCCGGCATGAGAGGCCTGATGGCAAAGCCCTCAGGGGAGATCATAGAGACGCCTATCACCGCGAACTTCAGGGAAGGGCTTACTCCTCTGCAGTACTTTATTTCCACGCATGGTGCGAGAAAGGGCCTTGCGGACACCGCGCTGAAGACGGCCAATTCAGGTTACCTTACGAGGAGGCTCGTCGATGTTGCGCAGGATGTCCTTATCACGGAGGATGACTGCGGCACGGCCGACGGGATAACCGTGACCTCACTGGTGGAGGGCGGGGAGATCATCCAGCAACTGGAAGAGAGGATCCTCGGACGTTTTGCCGTTGAGGACATAAAGGATCCCATTAACAAGGAGATCATCGTCAAGAGAATCCAGGAGATAGATGAGAACCTGACGAAAAAAGTGATCGATGCGGGTATCGACAAGGTAAAGATACGGTCGGTGCTGACATGCCAGTCGAAATTCGGTGTCTGCGCGAAGTGTTACGGCAGGGACCTCGGAAGGGGAGGAAGTATCGAGACAGGCGAATCGGTAGGCATCATTGCCGCCCAGTCGATCGGCGAGCCCGGTACTCAGCTCACGATGAGGACCTTTCATATCGGCGGTACGGCGTCGAAGGTTGTCGAGCAGACGGTTATGGAGGCGAAGAATCCCGGTTCGATAAAATTCATCAATATCAATACGGTCCAGAACAGGGAAGGCGTTTTTGTTGTTATGAACAGAAACGGCAGCATAGCCGTTGTGGATGCCAAGGGTAGAGAGAAGGAGAAATACTCTGTCGTTTACGGAGCCAAACTGCGGGTGACGGAAGGACAGAAAGTCGAGGCGGGTCAGCGACTGGTTGAATGGGACCCCTATTCCACGCCGATACTTACCGAGTTGGGAGGAAGAGTCGCGTTTGGGGACATCGTTGAGGGCGTCAGCGTCAAAGAAGAGGTGGATGAAACGACAGGTCTCTCGCACAAGGTGATCATCGATTATCCTGCAAACATGAGGCCCAGACTTTCTATCAAAGACGAGCACGGGAAGTCTACGCTGAAGATTCCAGGCACCAACAACCCCGCGCGTTATCTCCTGCCCGGCGGCGTTCACATTCTTGTTGACAAGAATGACGTGGTATCGCCGGGTGATATACTGGCAAAGATCCCCCGGGAGACGACGAAGACGAAGGACATCACGGGCGGGTTGCCAAGGGTGGCGGAGCTCTTCGAAGCCAGAAAGCCGAAGGAGCAGGCCGTTGTCTCGGAGATAGATGGCACCGTAGAGTTCCGGAGCGCCCAGAAAGGCAAGCGCGTTGTGGTTGTAAAGGGCGGTGAAGTGACAAAGGAATATGACATCCCGAAGGGAAAACACGTCAGTGTACACGAAGGCGACTGGGTTAAGGCCGGGGAGCCGCTCATGGACGGCGCAGTGAACCCTCACAGCATTCTGGATATACTGGGACCGAAGGAACTCCAGAGATATCTGGTGGACGAGGTCCAGAAGGTATACAGGCTGCAGGGCGTTACCATAAATGACAAGCATATAGAGGTGATCGTCAGGCAGATGATGAGAAAGGTGAGGATAGAAGACCCGGGCGATACGATCTTCCTGATAGGAGAACAGGTCGACAGGATGGCATTCCAGGAGGAGAATGCGAGGGTGCAGGCGGAAAGCGGCGCACCGGCACAGGGCAAACCCCTGCTGCTGGGTATAACCAAGGCGTCACTCACCACCGACAGCTTCGTCTCCGCCGCTTCATTCCAGGAGACGACAAGGGTCCTTACCGAGGCGGCCATAAACGGGATGGTCGACGAACTCCGTGGTCTGAAGGAAAACGTGATCATGGGCAGGGTTGTTCCGGCGGGTACCGGTATGACGAAATATAAAAACACTTTTGTGAAACGCGACGTGGCTGCGGCCCTCGCCGAGCCCGAGGTTGTGGAAGAATAGATTTTTTGAATGACTGTTCCCCCGGTTTCCGGAAGGAGGCCGGGGTTTTTTTTGCTTCGCCCTTCTCCGCGTGCCGTTGCCTTTGTCCCGCCTGCCGTTACGGCAAAGAAAGCCGCGCCGCCAATGCTACACCCTCACATTTCAGGGTTTGCGATCAATGCATGGCTAAAATAAGCCGCTCGCGTTATATGTTAATATATTCACATAGACAGGATTTAAAAACCTTTCTTGCTTTTACGCGGCGTGACAGGAAGTTGCGGGGGGATGAAATTCATAGCTGACGCGATGCTCGGAAGGCTCGCAAAATGGATGAGGCTTTTGGGGTGTGACGTGGTCTACCATCCGGACATTGAAGACAGACAGCTCGTGAGGATCGCGAGGGAAGAGGGGAGGATATTGCTCACCAGGGACACCCTTCTTCTGAAGCGGAAAGGGTTAAGATCACCCATCTTTATCAGATCGGACGACATCAGTCAGCAGCTTCTGGAAGTCAGGCACCTGCTGAATTCCTGCGAGGCAGGGCCGCCCGGGAAATGCCCGGTATGCAACGGTTCCCTCGAAGATGTGCAGGACAGGGGAAAGATAAGGGCGGCGGTCCCCGATTTCGTTTATCTCAACCATCACCGCTTTTTGAGATGCAGCAGATGCGGTAAAGTTTACTGGGAGGGGACACACTACAGGAACATCAGGAAGAGGATCAGGGAGATCTCAGGGGAAAGAAATGAAGACTAACATATTCCTGCTTGGCCTCGTGGTATTTATAATATCCCTGATCATAACCCTGAACATATTCTTTCAGCAGACCTACCAGAGTGAGATGGCGGAACAGTTTAACAGTCAGCAGCTGATTATCGCCAAGTCGGTTGCAAAAAACATCGAGGACGAAATGCAGCATCTTGAGGCGGAGACGTTGTCCCTCGCCCGGTTGCTGGCGAGGGAGGGATTGAACAACAGGAACCTCGGGGTGTCGGTATACACCGCGTATGTCGATCTGAGCGAGGACTCTCATGTGAACGTTGTTGTGCTTGACGACCACGGAAATATAAAGTTCAGCTCTATCGGTGAAACATCCGCTGACGGACTTCACCGGTTTCTCGATATCGCCAAAAACTCTCCTGCCGGCGAGGTCAGGTACGTGGATATGCTGGCAAGGGACAGGAAGATTGTGATGGTCGCGCCCATAGGCGAGCGCAAAGGTTTCAAGGGTGCCCTGCTCGTCGAGATTGCGATAGAGACAATAAACAGGAAATTCCTTGCACCGATCAAGGCCGGCATACGGGGGCATGCGTGGATGATGGACAGTGAGGGCACATTGCTGTATCACCCTACCCAGCCGGAAATGGTAGGAAGAAACCTGTACAAGGTCGACCCCTCATGCTTTAAGTGCCACAAGTCTTTTGACGTCGAGAAGAAGATCCTGGAAAGCGGGGATATAGGGTTCAGCTCCTATATTGCCCCCTATGGAGAGGACAAGCTGATCGCCTTTTCGCGGGCACGAATTTCGAGTATGTCGTGGATTGTCTGCGTATCTATACCTTATTCTGAGGTGACATTCAGCATACGAAAGAGCATGGAACTCCACTCATTGCTGGTTATTTCGATATTTCTCGCAACGCTGACCGGCGCCATTGCGATTGTGTTAATGAACAGGCAGAGGATCAAGGCGGAGGAGAAGGCAAAGCACCTTGAAACGCAGAGGCAGCTTGAGAAGGAGATAGTAGAAGCCAAGGACTACCTCGAAAATATACTCGAAAGCACGGAGTCCAAAATCATGGTGCTCGACAAAGACCTGACGGTGAGGACTGTCAATTCGGCATACGAGAGGCTTGCCGGGGTTACGAAGCAGGACGTCGCCGGAAAAAGCTTCTTCGATGTCTTCCCCGTGGGCGCCGGACGGGATACGTTCACTGATATCCTGGAAAAGTGCCTTGGCGGGGCCAGCCACCGGTTAAGCAATTATCCCTTCCTCAGGTCCGACACAATGCTGCATCTGAATATCAGTCTGAACCCGCTCGTCCTTCACGGGCAGATAGAGGGGGTCATACTATCGAACAGTGACGTGACCGAGGAGGTAAAGCTCAAGACCAAGATCCAGGAGTATGCCGAAAGGCTTGAAGAGATGGTTGTTCACAGAACAGATGAACTGAAGGAGGAGAAGGAAAAGCTTGACGCGATAGTAAGCGCGATTGAAGGAGGGCTTTTCGTGATGGACAGTTCCGACAGGAAGATCCTCTGGGCTAACAAGACACTGCTGGGGTGGCTGGGGGCCGGGAAGGTCGAAGAGCTGAAGCCCGAGGCAGTCTATTCGGAGAAGGTGTTTAAACTGCCGATAGACAAGGCGCTTGAGTCGAGGCGGATGGTGCAGGCCGTCGTGGCCGCCAGCTTCAGCGGGAAATCCGAATACTTTCAGATAACCGTCAATCCGCTGCCGGAGGGAGGCGGCCACGCGCATATCCTAGTGCTCATCCAGGACATCACCGAGATGAAGAAAATGGAGGAGCGGATGATGCATTCCGAAAAACTCTCAGCCCTGGCGAGGATCTCTGCAGGGGTGGCACACGAGATCGGCAACCCGCTTACTTCCATCTCTTCATACGTGCAGATACTTAGGGAGATGGACCACGACGAGTTTACAGAGGAAAGCCTCGATACCATCGCAAAACATATTAACAGGATCGCAGACATTGTCATGCAGATGTCCAGTTTCACGAGGACAAAGGCTAGCGAACTGCGTCACCACAATGTCCGCGAACTTGTGGACATGACGCTTGATCTCGTGAAATACGATAAACGCATTAAAAATATTCTGACCCGGATTGAAATCCCCGACAACCTCCCGCAAGTCGTCGTGGATGAAACACAGTTTATCCAGGTGCTGATGAACATCATCCTCAACGCCGCCGACGTGATGCCGCAGGGCGGAACACTCGACATTGCGTCAAGAGAACTGGATAAGGAGGTGGAGATATCGGTCGCTGACTCGGGACCGGGAATAGCTCCCGATCATATGGAAAGGATCTTCGACCCTTTTTTCACGACAAAGGAGAAGGGCACCGGGCTGGGGCTTGCGGTAAGTTATAGTATAATTAAAGGGTATCGGGGAGATATCCTGGTTGAGAACAAACCGGGAGGGGGGACGATTTTCAGGGTGAGGTTGCCATATTATGAAAGCTAATCCATACAAGATCCTCGTCGTAGACGATGAGAGGGACATCTGCAAGGCCCTTGAGTTCCTGCTCTCCAGGGAAGGCTACGGGATCGCGGTGGCAGGCAGCGGCGAGGAGGCACTGAAAAAGATCGAGGCGGAGGATTTCGATCTGGTGATAACGGACCTGAAGATGGCCGGAATCGACGGCATGCAGGTCCTTGAACATGCCCTCGTTATGAACCCCGGCCTGATTGTTGTCATCATGACCGCCTTTGCGTCGGTGGAGTCCGCGGTAAAGGCGATGAAAAAAGGCGCAAGTGACTACATTGTCAAACCCTTTATCAATGAAGACGTAAAGATGACGGTCAAGAGACTCCTGGAGCACAAGAAGGTCCTGATGGAGAACATCGTGCTGAGACAGCAGCTCAGCCAGCAGTTCGGCTGTCGTGAATTCGTAGGGGTTTCACCGCAGATGTTCAAGGTCTTCGAGGTGCTCGAAAAGGTTATACCCACAAGGAGCAGTATACTCATTCTCGGCGAAAGCGGCACCGGCAAGGGAGTGATCGCCGAGATAGTTCACTGCAACAGCCAGAGAAAGGACAAGCCTTTCATCTCGCTAAACTGTTCGGCCATTCCAGAGAACCTTCTGGAGAGCGAACTCTTCGGTTACCGGAAGGGGGCGTTCACCGGAGCGGCCTCCGACAAGAAGGGCCTTATCACCATGGCGGATCAGGGCACGCTGTTTCTCGACGAGATAGGAGATATGCCACTGGGGCTGCAGGCCAAGCTGCTCAAGGTGCTGGAAACCGGGGAGGTGCTTCCGCTGGGGGAGACGAAACCGACATTCGTTGATGTGAGACTTGTTGCCGCCACCAACAAGAACCTGGACGAGCAGATCAGGAAGGGGCTGTTCAGAGAGGACCTCTATTACAGGCTCAACGTGATCGAGGTAAAAATCCCGTCGCTGAGGGAGCGGCGGGAAGACATCGACGTGCTTGCCAGACACTTTGTCGAGAAGTACGGCAAGGAAGCGAACAAGAAGGTGTGCGGTATAACCTACGATGCCATGGAGGCTCTTCACCGGTATAACTGGCCGGGCAACGTAAGGGAGCTCAGGAACGTGATGGAGCGGGCGGTTGTCCTGTCCGGATCGGAGAAGATAGGACTTGCCGAACTGCCTGAGAAAATCAGCTCACAGGACGGCGGCAGAAACGCGAGCACCTTGAAGGACAGGCTGGACTATTACGAGGAAAAGATCGTAAAGGATGCGCTGGAGTCCCATGACTGGAACAAGGAGGAAACGGCTGTGGAATTGGGGGTCGACCTCGCTACGCTCTATCGCAAGATCAAAAAACTCGGAATCGCAGAGCACTAGAAGACGACGTGGCATCCCGTGAAAGAGGAGGGGCGAAACTGGCCCTGACCATGCCTGATGGCATCAAGCCCTGTCTTTTATCCCATGGTTTGTTTCGAGCTGCTCAATAAGTGTTGCGTATGTCAGATGAAAAAGCTTTCCGTCAAAATCCCTCATCTCCGTGAGCATTCCGTCCTGTTCCTCTGAGCTCAGGTAGTCGAGGCAGGGGAAGAAGAAATGCTTGTCTTCCTTCTCTATATGGGCAGGATAAATATCTACCAGCTTTTCATAAATCGCCACGATCTGCGCGGACCTGTCGCTGCCGTCGGCGCACCGGTCTTTCGCTCTGGCCAGTCCTGCGACGCTTGCCCGCGCGACGCGGTGTTCTTCGATCAGCTCATCCATGATCCTTCTGTGGTCTGATGACATTTTTTTCCCGGAGAGGGCCCTGAAAAGAATGTCCTCCTCCTTGCCGTGATGACAGAGATCCACATATGTCCTGAAAAAATCTACGACCTGCCCGGCAAAAGGAATATTCACCGCAGCCGTCCCGCTGCGAAGAGTCATTATTTCCTGTCTTATGAGGTCAAGCATGCGGTCTGTAAGTCGGTGTTCGACCATCAGAGGACCTATCGGCTTCATATTGTCGGCCGGCCATGTGGAGAAATGGTCATTTCTTTTCCAGATATTCCTTCAGAGCTGCTGCGTTGTTGAACCGTTCTTCCCTTGAGCCGTATACCAGCGTCAATTTACCATGGCGCGCTATCTCCGAAAGCTGCCGCACCACCTCGGGATTGTTGTCCAGCTCCCCGAAATATCTCCTCTTGAATTCGTCCCATCTTCCGGGCTCGTGGCCGAACCACTTCCTCAATTGGCTGCTCGGTGCGACCTCCTTCAGCCAGAGATCGATCCCTGCACCGTCCTTCCTGACACCTCGCGGCCACAACCCGTCTATGAGAACGCGGTACCCGTCGCCCTTTGCCGGTTTTTCGTATGCCCTCTTGAGGGAGATCCGCATCCGAATGCCGTTCTAAACGACCAGTTTAGCCTTTAATTTGATCTCGGTCCCTGTCAGGGCCTGTGAGACCGGACAGCCCCTCTTGGCCGCGTCGGCCTGCTCCAGAAACTTTTTTTCATCTATGCCCGGGACCTTCGCCTCCATCTCCAGTTCGATGATGGTGATCCTGAAGCCCTCGCCCACCTTGTCTATATGGACATTAGCGGTGGTATGAATACTCTGGGGGGAATAGCCGGCCTTCTCCAGAAAGAGTGAAAGTGCCATGGAAAAACAGCCGGCGTGGGCGGCGCCGATGAGTTCCTCAGGATTGGTCCCGGCCCCGTTTTCAAAACGCGATGAAAAAGAATAGGCCCCCTGGAAAGCGCCGCTGCCTACTTTCATTGTTCCTTTCCCGTCGAGCAACCTGCCTTCCCATATCGCTTCTGCTTTACGTACAGGCATTTTTGTTCCTCCTTGTAAAATGTTCGGGGATGTCACTTAATCGGATTTCAGACGAGATGCAAAGCTCTCCCGGTTTCCTAACCAAAGTATATAACGTTACAGGGTAATGTCAAGTTGCCGTATAAGTTG
>JBJKOV010000262.1:0-3115 GCA_046707105.1 Thermodesulfovibrionales bacterium | reverse complement strand
GTCCGGCCTCCATCATGAAGGTCACGATATCGTTTGTCTTGCCGCAGATATGCAATACGGAGTGGACCGTGAGTTCCTTCATTATCTTCTGCAGAGGCGGCTGAATGAGGCTCTTGAATACCCTCGGACTCAGCACGTCCGTGGTCGCGCCCATCTCGCGGACGGTTATGAAATCCACGCCCGCTTTCTCGTACTCCTTCGCCACAATGATGATAGCGTCTGCCATCACGTCCAGCAGCTTGGCAACCTTGTCGGCCTTCTTGAACGATAGCTTGAGAAGATCGTTCAGTTCCATGATCTGCCCTGCGAGGGTGAAGGGACCGAGGACATAGGACCCTACTGCGGCCTCGTTGCCGATATCCGCCTTAAGGAGCTTAATCGCCTCGCAGAGGAGGGGGACCCTCCCACTAGAGGCGAGTCCGGCGGGGATTTTCACGTCCATCTCGTCCTCTTTGTGGATGAGTTTCTCCTTGATGGTAGGGTAAAGGATGCCTTCCGCGTGCGGATATACATTGATGACGCACCCGAGGGCCTCGGCTTCCACGCAGAGATCGACAGGCACCACCCCGCATTCAAAGCCGAAAAGCTTGTAAGTGGTCGCCGCGGTATCCGCCATCATCTTCGCGTCGAGGTGTATATCGGCGAACCTGTACCCCAGTTTCTTGATCCCCTCTTCCGTCACGTTTCCCATACCGCTGAAGCAGGGTACCCTGTCTATAGGCTCCCCTTTGAAAAGTTTCAAAACTCTCTCTCTTGACGTCATGAACTCTTTCTCCTTTATCTGTTGATTACTAAGACAAGCGCCGATAAAGCCACATTGAGCAATACTCTGTCATTCCGGCTTGTCCGGAATCTTTCCGAAAAAGAAGGATTCCCGACGCGCTCTGCTTGCGGGAATGACAAACTGTGAGCTTTTCCCGTGATGATTTTAGTACCATCTTTCAATCTCCCGCTGCTACTTCTTCTTCCTTCCGCCCCCGGCCTTGAGCTTCTCGATGAAATCGGAGAAGTATTTTCTTATCGGCAGGTCTTCGCTGTCGTAAATGATCCCTGTCTCGTCATATACAAGGGTGGAAAGCAGCATATGGGCGCTCGCCACAGCCGGAAATACCCTGGGGGCCGTAACCGCGGGACCGCAGAAGTCGAAGTCACTCCATAAAGCCGAGGACATCCCCTGCACCACTGCGTCCATCGCCTTGAAGCCGTCCAGTCCCCAGACCTGTTTTATCTCCTTCCACATGTGGGTACCGTTGGAATAGGCGCCCCCGCAGGGCAATCCGTGCTTCTCTTTTATCAGACGGTTTGCGGCAAGGGAGAGGGAGGTCGCGGGCAGGTTCATCACAGAGGTGTCCACAATGACGGTTTCGAAATCGCCGGCTCCCTGGGCGAGGATGGATTCAAGTGATTTCAGCCTCCCCGCCGGGGTCTGGTCCTGGTCATCAAATGCCTGTATCACAACATGCCGGATCCCGAGGTCCTTCAGTCTCAGGACCTGTCCTTTTATGTCCTTGTCCCAAGGGGTAATGCTGTTATACAGAAACTTGTTCTGTACCCCCAGTTTCGAAATGTACTCGGTCGCCTTTGCCCTCTGCTCCGCGACCCACATGTCTATTCCGAAAGGCATGTCAGTCGTTTCGAGAAAGAAATCTGTATAGATCTTCGCCTCGTCGGGCGAATTGGCCACCATCGCAACCATTCCCGGGACGCCGGTTACCCTCGTCATCTCCTCCTGCTTCCTGATGATCTCTACGGCACGCTGCCTGTCGAAATTTCCCTTTCTGTCCTGGAGTATCCTGTCATTATTGTGAAACATCGAGGATATCATCAAAGGCGGGTTTTCTCCTGGCTGCCCGCCGATCCTGATTCCGCCGAAGTTGAAAACCTTCTGCTCTTTCTGAAACTTGAACATCACGTCTCCTTTGGGTCGAAATTATGTTAAAATATTGACGTATACAGGTACCCTTTGCTTATGGCAGCGGTCCCCGCGAAGGACGCTGCCTCTTTTTTTACTGGCGGCGGCAGGCCGTGGGCAATGGACTGAAGAAAAGGTGCCGCCTCATGTCTTTCCTCTCGCCCCTTGCCCCGCGCCCATCGCTTTTCCTTAAAATACCCCGTGGTCGAACTTCGGCTGCGGCAGGTACTCCCATTTCTCGCCTTTTCTGTACTTCGCCTCTATATCAAGGCATTTCAGTGCGTACTCAAAGGCGTAGGGGATGCCCGGACCGCCCGGGACAAACCCGGCGAGGATCATGCCGACAGAAGCTGCCTCGAATATCTCCTGCGTGGTCGCTCCCGCGTTGATCGCCGGAATGACGTGAATGATGCACCTCGGTGAGCAGTAGCCGACGCCGCCCGACATGAACATGAGTTCCTTGATTTTTTTCGAAAGCGCCCCGTCTCCGAAAATGCTCGCGTAGAAATCGGCAAATGTCTTTCCCGGTTCGGGTGTGACCGTGTTGATGATCTGGAACATCCTCGGCACAAAGCCGCATTTCTGTTTCATGTACTCATTTACTTCTTCAACGGTCATCTGTTTTTCTGCCATTTTCGCTTCCTCCTTGGCTTTGTTAGCCGGCCTCATGGCCGGACCTGATTCGCGGAATCAGAAATTCCCGTCCTTTACCTCCCCTTTTTCCCGGGGCCTGGGCCCCATCCCTGTTTTCTTCACCTCCCATCGGGGACCGGGGCTCATCCTTTGATTAATATTTCCAGTTGAGGGCAACATCATGGAATGCCCTGATATTCTCGTAGGGTATAGTGGGCGGTATATCGCAACCCGGCACGAGGATAAACCCGCCGTCCTTTGCCGCGATTTCCATAACTTCTTTGCAGGCTGCCTCTACCTCGGCCGCGGTCTTGTTAAGGAGGACATGGACCGGTGCGACGTTGCCGCCGAAACACATCTTGCCGCCCAGCACTTCCTTTGCCTTTGCTATATCGACCTTTTGATCAAAGAATATGGTGGAGCATCCGGTGAGGGGAAACATTTGGAGACGGTCGCTTGTGTTGCCGCATATGTGCAGGATGGTATGGACGTTCTTCGATTTTGCCCAGTCGCTCATCTTTTTCAGAGGCGGCACCGCGAAGCGCTCCATCTGTTTCGGGTTGATAAGAT
>JBJKOV010000261.1:0-2350 GCA_046707105.1 Thermodesulfovibrionales bacterium | reverse complement strand
TCGGGATCCTGACTAAGGAACAGGCCGTAGAGTTTCAGAAGATCCGTGACCAGCGGCTAGAGAGAATGCGGAAGCCTGCCGGTCGGCGATAAAGCAAGAACACGGAAAAGCAGGGTCGGCTGACCCGCGGGGCAGAATCAGTGCCCGGTCTGGAAGCCGGCCCGTTGCCCCCTGCATCTTGTTGTTGACGAATATGCCCGTTAGTGTAAATAATAACTGAGCATTTTTCAGCTTGCGTCTGTTTCATTTTACTTGTTATGAAAGGTGGACAGGATAGAGGGGAGTCGCCTCCCGGTTCACGTCTTAAAGGGAGAGGCGGGAGATAAGGTGATTTCTCAGGCGTTGATACTATTTTGAGATCATTCGGTCTCTATAAAGGGAGGTAAATACATGACAGGGAGGCTTTATATGAAAAGTCTGACATCAGGTACATGGTTGAAGATATGTCTGTTCTTGTTTGGCTTGTCTTCGGTATTGGTCATCAGCGGCTGTGGAGGAGGAAAGCCCGACGCGGTATGGAATATATCCGGTACTTGGTACACATATCATGATACTGCCGGCACGGCGGGCGAACAAGGCCCCGATCTTTTCACCTTCACGCAATCCACCAATGACCTTTCCGGCACAACAGCCGCAGGTGAAACCCTCAGCGGCACTATAGCCGGCACTGATGTTTCCTTCACATGGACGGGCAGCGACGGGGCCACCTACACATACAGCGGTACGGTTGGCGACGGCAATATGAACGGTACGTGGAACGCCAGCAACGGACAGTCGGGCACCTGGCGTGCCTTAATAAATTTAGCTCCCGTCGTCAATGTGGCAGGCAACTGGAACGTCTTTCAAACAGTTACAGGCTCCACGGAACAGGGACCGAACGTCTTTTCTTTGCTGGAGTCGACCAACAGCATCTCCGGGACGACGCCGGATGGAGCAACGATTACTGGAAATATCGGCAGTTTATACGTTATTTTGACCTGGACCACCGGCGACGGAACCACGTATATTTATACAGGGACCGCAACCTCCGGCGGTTCGGGCATGTCGGGCACATGGACGACCCCGACCGGACAATCAGGGACCTGGAGAGCAACAAAAAACAGCTGACCTCAGAGCTGCCCAAAAAGATCACGCCTATCGGGCGGGCCCCGTGCGAAGCTCTGCTTTAATCGGGGCCTGCCATCGCTTCCATGGTTTATGACGAATGCTGTTTAGAAGGGCCTCACCTTTCTGGTCAGATTATTAACCCGGCAACAGAATACCTCAATCCGTCATCCTCGCTTGCCGGAGATCTTTCTTTGTTTTCGGATAGATTCCGGACAAGCCGGAATGACAAAGTTGAACTATTTGATTGCCGGTTTAATAGCACGGAATAAGAACGGGATTTATCAAGGGTTAAGGTACGTCCGGCGGAGCTGGTCGCACACGCTTGGTATGCAAGACTCAGCAGCATCAGGACGACTAGAGGAGCGGCCTTCAAGATTCTGGAGCAGAACCGGGTCTTCGTCATCGATTTCACGCTGCCTACTTGTGAAGAAAGCCTCGGCTGCGGATAATCACATTACATCTTCATTAATCCCGGAAGGACTCCTCGCGTTCTAACCATTCCCAGCCTTCTCCCTCAGCCAGGCGATCCATTCCGGTATGCCTTCGCCTGTCTTGCAGGAGACTTCGAATATCTTCAGCTGCGGGTTGAGAGAAAGGGCGTCTTTCCTGATCTTGCCGATATTGACGTCAACATACGGGGCGAGGTCTATCTTATTAAGTATCAGCGCGGAGGATTCCTGGAACATGAGAGGGTATTTCAGAGGCTTGTCGTGACCCTCGGTGATGCTGAGCACCATAACTTTCATATCCTCGCCCACCCTGAACTCCGCCGGGCAGACGAGGTTTCCCACATTTTCTATGACGATGACATCAAGATCATCCAGGGGAAGGTCATCCAGGACTTCGGATATCATATTCGAATCAAGATGGCAGGCGCCGCCGGTGTTGATCTGCACAACGGGGACGCCGAGGTCATTCACTCTTTCTGCGTCGTCGCTCCCGGCAATATCCCCTTCTATTACACCCAGGCGCATGCCGGCCTTCCCTGCTATCGTCCTCTCCAGGATAGACGTCTTGCCGGCACCGGGGCCGCTCATGAGATTTATCACGAAAACGCCGGCACGGTCAAATATCCTGCGGTTCTCCAGTGCAATCCTGTCGTTCGCCTCGAGTATTCTGCTCACTACCTTGACCTTCATCAGGAAACCTCCATATCGATGATATCCATTTCGCGGCCGGCTGTCACGGCAAAGGAACTCCCTCCGCAGACCGGACAGCTCAGCACATATTCTTCCTCCACCGT
>JBJKOV010000260.1:0-2722 GCA_046707105.1 Thermodesulfovibrionales bacterium | reverse complement strand
GTGCACAGTCATCGCGGAGTTCCGCGAACATCGCTCACTTCCCGCTCCTTGCAGAGGAGATGATCCTCGAAAAAGCACGGGAGGCAAGGGCGGGCGGTGCGCGACGTTTCTGTATCGTGACGAGCGGAAGGAAGGTATCCGGCCGGGACCTCGACCAGATTGCGGCCGTCGTCCGGCAGGTCAGGTCCATAGGCCTGCTGCCCTGTGCCACTCTCGGCCTCTTATCACAGGAGGAACTTGAGATGCTCAAGGATGCGGGGCTTGAGCGCTATCACCATAACCTTGAGACCTCCGAGAGGTTTTTTCCCAAAATTTGCACTACCCACACCTATCGGGACAAGATGAAGACCATCGATGCCGCTAAAGCCGCCGGCCTGTCGCTATGTTCCGGGGGTATCTTCGGACTCGGAGAGGATTGGGAAGACAGGGTCGATATGGCGTTCGCGCTTCGCCGGAGCGGGCCGGACTCTGTACCCATAAACTTTCTTATGCCTCTTGAGGGAACAAAACTGGAATCGATGAAACCGCTTGAGCCGTTCGATGGATTGAAAGTGATAGGCCTTTACCGGTTTATCCTTCCCGATAAAGAGATAAGGGTGTGCGGTGGGCGCATGCAGACCCTCGGTGATTTCCATTCCTTTATTTTTTTTGCCGGCGCCGACGGCCTCTTAACCGGCAACTATCTTACTACCACTGGAAGAAATTTCGAAGACGATCTCAAACTCATTGAAAAACACGGTCTCAGATACAGGGAATAAACTCGCCCCCCTAATGTTGCCGGACACGGCTTAAAAGTGCGGGAATTGCGGATGAAGATGCTGAACATCAGGATGAGGGCGTCACGAAAGGGGAAAGGCGGAGATGCCGGGGAGGTCCATATTTCCGGCGCCGAAGGGATATACGAAGCCTCTGAGAGCCGAAAGGTAGTTGAACGTTATGTAACAAGGGCGTTGAATCATCCCAGGGGTGCGCCCGACACGATTGTTGTGACTATCGAAAGAATCGGACGGAAACCCGGGATGATCAGTGCCCTTCCCGTAACAACCGTAAAATGCAAATCTCCGTCGGATGCTGAAGGGATTGTAGGGCGAATTTTGGCGGAGGCCGGGGTCTCCGGTGCGGCTGTCCGAACTGCCGGGAGGGTGCTGGCGACCGGCGCGATGCGCGGGGCCTCGCTCGTTTCAGCATTTTCGGGAAAAAGGCTTGAACCGGACAGGAAGAGGGGCATTCGCGCATCGAAGCTGGGGATAACAGGGGACGCGATGAGGAAGTTGTCCCGGAGGCTCGCCAAAGAAGGCATCGATACGCCAACGGTCAAAGAGGCGCTGGTCCTTGCCTCGAAGGTGGCGAGCTGCGGTGCCATAACGGCTGAAGTCTGTATCTCCGACGATCCCGATTATACAACCGGCTATGTCGCGTCACGAAAATACGGGTACATAAGAATTCCCCGCATAAAGAGGAAAGGGAGCAGGCGGGGCGGCAGGGTATTTTTTGTCGAAGAAGGGTCGGACGTGCATGGGGTCGTGGAGTTTCTCGAAAATTCGCCCGTGCTGATCGATGAGGTGGAAAAATGCAACGGGACGCTGTCGATAGATGAAATCGTCAATCTTAATATGTAACCCTGCCGCCCGAAGGGCCTCGACCGTGAAGATCGGGCGCGCGCAGGCCTTTCTCGAAAGAAAAGGGTTTCTTTCTGAAGTGCTTTTGACCGAAAAGAGCGGACACGCTGCGGAGATCGCCCGGGAGTGTTTGAAGAAAAAACCTGACCTGATAATAGCGATGGGCGGAGACGGGACGATCAACGAAGTGATGAATGGCATCGTCTTCTCAGGGACCCCTCTGGCCATCCTCCCCATGGGGACAACGAACGTCCTGGCGAAGGAACTCGGGATTCCCGAGAATGTCGCAGGCTCACTGGAAAGGGCGGTGACCGGTCTTCCCCGAAAGGTTTCCCTGGGAAAGATAGAGACAGGGGAGGGCGGGCATTCCGTTGCCAGGTATTTCTGTCTGATGGCCGGGATGGGGTTTGACGGACAGGCGGTCCACGACGTAAGCACGTCCCTTAAAAAGATTTCGGGGAAGGCGGCCTACATATTGAGCGGGATGAAAAGCATGTTCAGTTATCCTCCGGGCGAAATTGTTATCAGGACTGAGGACAGGGAATTCACGGCTTACTCAGCCATAGTGGGCAAATCGAGTAAATACGGCGGGAATCTCAGGGTGACTCCCGATGCCAACCTCCTCGATCCTTTTCTTTACGCCTGCATTTTCAGAGGTGGAAAGCGCACCGATATTCTGAGATACCTGTTCGGCGTACTGAAAAGCGCCCACCTTGGATACGCCGATGTAGAATATGTGAAAACGTCGCATCTGGAAGTGCTGGGGAAGGTCCATGTTCAGATAGACGGCGACTACCTGGGAATGACGCCAGCCCGGCTGTCCGTTGTGAAGGACGCCCTGGACCTGGTTTGGTAGAAGTACGCGCGGGGTCTTTTATTTTCCGTCCTCTCAGCGGAAGATAAAAAAATACTTAAACTCTCTGCGAACTATGCGTCTCTGCGGTGAAACATTTTTTTCTTTACATGTCTGCCCATGTTCCTTAAACTTTATTCGGGCGGATCGGAAATTTCACACCACCGTCTTTTGGATTTCATTTTTGGGATTACTCCCGCTACTGATGCACCGCGTTCTGTGTAAATAATGACAGCATAAATATAATAAG
>JBJKOV010000259.1:0-2546 GCA_046707105.1 Thermodesulfovibrionales bacterium | reverse complement strand
TGTTCACCTTGCGTTCAGCGATAATATAGGCCCCTATCGTGGTCTTCCCGAAAGCAGTGGGTGCGCTTAGCACTCCGATATCGTGCCTTAAAATCTCGGAAACAGGTTCCTGTTGAGCAGCGCGAAGATCTCCATGGAATTCCGCCTCAATCGGATTTCCTGAAAACCGCTCATCCCTGATATCCGCTTTTACGCCGTGTGCGCTTAGAAGCTCAAGAACTTCATCCAAAGAACCTCGTGGAAGCCCCAGATGTTTGCCGAAGTCTTCGGTGCACGATATCACTCTGGGCTTTCCGTAGGTCGATAATCGCATGGCCTGGGTCTTGTAAAAATCAGGATTCTCAAACGCAGCCAGACGGACGAGCTTGTTTATCATACCGGCAGGCAGGCCTCCCTTTTCTATATAGATCATGTTTCCAACGATAACGCCGACTTTCTCGGGGAAAGGCCCTGCAATCGTCTTTACCACTTTTCTACCCGATGGCGGCAGTGTCCATGGGTCCTCATCGCCCTCTTCTGTTAGGCTCATTCGGACGCCTATAATTTTTCCCTTGCGCTGGGCTTCGTATACAATTGCTTCGACTTCTTCTTTCTGCATCCTCCGGATGCCGGAAAGGAAAGCCCATTGGTCCGCATATGGATTGAAGTCTTCATCGAGAAAAAGAGAGTTCCCTTCGTCCCGGGGAATTCTTTGAAGGGGAAGAGAAATAAGATTACCGAAACCGCCTTTTGGCATGGTATCTTGGCTCGGGAAAAGCCTGTCGTAGGAATCGAGGCCCAGTTGAGGATACCCTTCCATAGTATAGGTAAGAATGGCCGACCCGAGTTTCCGCGCCGTGGTTGCCGGAACAGGAGCGTCGAAGAATATCCAGATATGCCCTCCGTTGCCGGAACGAGAGCGCTCAAGGACTGCCGGAACACCCAACTCCTTGGAGGTTTGAAGAAGCGCAACAGCATCTTCTTTCCAGATGGCCTTATCGAAATCCACAGCCAAGAACCAACATGTCTCATCGGGAAGAAGCGGATAAACCCCAATAGTATGCTTTCCCAGCATGTGGTTTTGGATTATTTCGTCGGTCACGGGGAGAAGTTCTCGGTTTTCGCATTCTGAACACCTTACTCTCGGTTTAGCACAGGCAGGTCGCTTCCATTCGTTAGCGCAGGCGGGAGAATAACCAGATCTTCCCCCGTTTTTTGCCTCCCATCTCACCGGATAAACATCTTCACGACCGCGAAAGAGACCACGAAACAGGGCAATCTTCTCTTCTATCGACAAAGTGGGCATTGCAGCAGCCTTAGGCGTTTCGGCAGGAAGATTCAGGAGAGATCTGAGTCTCTTGTTTTCCTCTCTCAGGCGAGCGCACTCCTCAAGAGCAGCCTTTAACTGTTTGGTGGTGTCTTCAGATGACATCATTTATTGATTCTGATCAAAAAAACAGTGCAACCACATCTCAACTGGCTTTCTTGGCAGCCTTTTCTTGCATCACTCTCTCATGCAGCCAGACTTTTATCAACGCGCCTCTGTCAACCCCGATCTTTTGTCTTATCTCATCCAGCTCATTCACCAGGGATTCAGCGACATCAATTGTCAAGCGCACTTTTTTCCCTTGTCGGATTACTTTTGCCTTCTCCATATCGATCAAATCATGGACATCCTCGCCAGCGTCAAAACGCTGGTCGAACTCCCTCGTATTTTTAGCCAGCCCTTTCTTTTTCATATAATGCTGCCTCCTTCTCCCGTGACCGCCTGACGGAGATTATTCTTATAGTGGACTCGCCCCGAACGGTATACACCGCAGTCCACAGTTTTCCGTGAAGACGCGCGATCAGAATTCTTCTTTCTTCAACGGGATGCGGCGCCTCGATCTCCATCCTGCCTTCATCAAGCCAAAGCGACTTCGCGTTTTCGAAAGTAATTCCATGTTTATCTCTATTTGCATCGCTTTTTTGCTCATCCCATTCGAAGTTCATGTTCTATTATACAAAATCTACGGTAAATCTGGACATATTAGTGAATAGTTGACAGGAACGGTGAGCGTTATTCTCCTACACTTTGGAATTACATAACTACAGCGTCGCTTGACGAGAAGGTCTATTTTATGACATCTGGCGCGCAGAGCTGGCCGGGAAAAACTGGACAGAGACTTAAGTGGCAAAGCTGCTCTAAACTAAAACGAAGGGGTATCAGGGATCGGGAGATTGCCTGAAACCCCCGTATAGGGCAAATATCCGTCTCGGCCGAGCAGATTGGGAGGTTTCTCGATGAAAGTACTGAAGGCCTTAGCAGAGCCGCTCGTCACCTACAGAGGTATGCACAAATTAAGGCGTTCTACTGTGATCCAATGACCTCCCTATCGCATGAGAAAAAAAAGTTTTGGAAAGTCCCCCGGAGGGGGAAACCTATTGATATTTACAGAGTTTTAATGGTGGAGGCGGCGGGAATCGAACCCGCGTCCGAAGGTACTACACTCATGCTTCTACATGTGTAGGTTGTCTTTTAAATCTCGGAATTCAGGCCGCCGGCAACCAGGCTTCCTGAATTCCCA
>JBJKOV010000258.1:0-4172 GCA_046707105.1 Thermodesulfovibrionales bacterium | reverse complement strand
TTATATCAACTTTTGCTTTGTCCAGTCGTCAGTGCCTCGAAGGACCGTTTTGCTATAATACAGATATTCGAAAGGACCGGGCAGACAGGATGATAAGATATAACGGCATCAACCACGTGGCGATGGTGACTGGAGACATGGACAGTACCATCCGTTACTGGAGGGACCTGCTCGGCATGAGGCTGGTGGCCGGCCTGGGAAAGCCGGGTTACCGCCATTATTTTTTCGAGATCTCCGCAAACGACACCATAGCTTTTTTTGAATGGCCCGGCGTCGAACCGGCGGAAGAAAAGGAGCACGGCAGGCCTGTGGCCGGTCCGGTGGTCTTCGATCACATGTCCTTCGGTCTGGAGACCAAGGAATCCCTTTGGGAACTCAAGGACAGTATCTCGGCGGCCGGGTTCTGGGTCTCGGAGGTGATCGACCACGGGTTCATATATTCCATCTATTCCTTCGATCCAAACGGCATACCGGTCGAGTTCAGCTGGAACGTCGAAGGGACCGACATACGAAGGAACCCGATTCTGAGCGATACCGCACCTTCGAAAATTGCGGAGGAAGGGACCGAGCCGCAGAACGGCAAATGGCCCGCCGCGCAGGAGCTGACCCGGGAAGGGGATCGGAAGGTGTACCCGGGGCAGGGGAGCGAACTCTTTCACGGCAGAAAGAAAGACCCCGGACAGTCACGGTGAAGAAAAGCACCTCATGGTCAAACATATGACCGTTTTCACTTCCTTCATCGCGCCCTCGACCGCAGCGGCGGGAAACAGTCCATTCAGTGAGGGTTTGGCTATCGGGGGATCCGAAGCCTCCAGGGGCCTTTTGGCTCTCTACGCCGGGCTTGTCCTTATCGTCGCCGTGCCTCTCCTTTTTTGCGCGCTGCGTAAAATACTGGAGTATATTCGTTCACGCAGAGAGAAGAGTTTCATTGAAGAGCTGACTATCGAGGCGGTGAAGAGAGAGAAGGCCGGTGAATTCGTTTCCGCCGGCCTGGCATACGAGAAGCTGAAAAAACCTGAGAGAGCGGCGGAGCTTTACGAAAAAGGCGGTGATTTCGCAAAGGCCGCCGACGCGTACGAATCAATTGGGCGGATGGAGAAGATCGGCGAAATGTATGAGAAAGCCGGTGATCTCCGGAAAGCCGCCGACACAAAAATGCATTTCGGGGATTTCCAGGGCGCCGCGCGCATATATAACGAACTCGGGGACAAGCGGAGGGCAGCTGAGGCCCTTGATCATTCGGGCAACAGGCTTGCTGCAGCCAGGGCCTACCGGGAGGCAAAGTACTACCTCAGGGCATCGGCGCTTCTGAAAGAGGCGGGCATGAACAGGGAGGCTGCCGAGATGTACGCGATTTCTCTGGCCGGGGCGGAAGCCGCCGGGGATAACCTCGACAAATTCTTTACATACGCCTCGCTTCTTGAGACGGCCGGTGATCCTGAAAAGGCGGCTGAGGTGTTCAGGATGATCTCGGGAGTAGACCCCGATTACAGGGACGTACGCCGGCGGCTTGAGGCTCTCGGCGTCCATCAGGGACCGCGGGGACCTGAAGTGACGGCAGAGCCCGCAGAGGAGCCGTTGCACAAAACGTCTCCCGAAGAGACGTCTGGAGGAGAGACCACGCTCAGGGGCCTGATTCGGGCGGGCGGGATGGAGCCGAGGCACAGTTTCCGCCTCTGGGTCCAGGTACTGAAGGCCCTTGACCAGAAGCACAAGGATGGCGAATTTCCGGAGATTCTCACGCCCGACGGCATTCTGATAGATTCCCGCAACAATATCAGGTTTTCCAAAAATACGTCCAAGGACTTTGCCTACATAGCACCGGAGGTAGTATCCGGATCGCACCCTGACGCGGTTTCGTCAGTCTATTCCATGGGAGTAATCCTGTACGAAATGCTGACCGGAAGCCTCGACCACTTCGGGATAAAAAGGCCGGCGGAGGTTGCGGAAGACGTGCCGTCCTGGCTGGAGGAACTGACTCTTAAATGCACCGAACGGGAGAGAGAGGCGAGGTATCAGGGTCCCGATGAGATATTCTCGGTCCTCATGGACCTGAAAAAGAAGATGCAGGAATGACATGAGCCTTTTTCTCTTCACCTTCTTCCTGGCTTATTCGACTGTCCATCTTTATGTCTTCCTGAAGGCAAAGGCCGGTCTGAACTTCGGCGCAGGGACGGGTATCGCACTCGCAGTCTTCATGGCGGTCATGATAGCGGCCCCTTTCATAATCCGTTTATCGGAAAGATTCGGGTTCGAGATCTTCGCAAGGGTGATGGCCTACGCCGGCTATTTGTGGCTCGGCCTCCTCTTCCTGTTCTTTTCATGTTCCATTGTGCTTGACGTTTACCGTTTCGTTATATTTGCAGGCGGGCTGCTGTTTCAAAGGGACCTGTCAGGCGTGGTACTGTCTGCCAGGAACGCCTTCCTGGTCCCGCTAATATTCTCCCTGGCAGCGTCCACCTACGGATATTTCGAGGCCAGGGACATCCGCACCGAGCATGTCACACTGCAAACCGCCAAGATCCCCGCCGGGATAGGAAGCATCAGGATTGTCCAGATATCGGACGTCCATCTCGGCCTCATCGTCCGGGAGGCGAGGTTGAAGAGGATACTTGAAAAGGTGAGGCTGGCCCATCCCGATATTTTCGTATCCACGGGTGACCTTGTGGACGGGCAGGTAAGCAGGATGAACGGCCTGTCGGATCTGCTGGCGGGGATTTCTGCGAAATACGGAAAGTTCGCGGTAACGGGAAACCATGAGTTTTACGCGGGCTTTGCCCAGTCGAAGGCGTTCACGGAAAAGGCCGGTTTCAGGCTGCTGAGGGCGCAGGCGGTCGATGTTTCGGGTATCATCACGGTCGCGGGCGTCGACGACCCGACCGCAAAGGCGTTCGGCCTCGAAAAAAACATCTCTGAAAAGGAGCTTCTGTCCCCTCTTCCGCATGACAGGTTCATACTCTTGCTCAAGCACCGGCCATGGATATACAAGGATGCCGCGGGCCTTTTCGACCTCCAGCTGTCCGGCCATGTTCACGACGGCCAGATCTTCCCGTTCACAATCATCACGTGGCTCTATTACCCGGTTGTTTCCGGCCTTGCCGGTGTTGCCGATGGAAGCTATCTGTATGTGAGCAGGGGGTCAGGGACGTGGGGACCGCCGATAAGGTTCCTTGCGCCGCCTGAGGTGACGGTCATCGACCTGGTCCATTCGGGCTAGCCGCTGCCGTTCAAGGGAGGTTGCGATTAGTCTGGGTATAGTTGGACGGTCATTGACGCTGAAAGGGTAACAGAAGGGATTTTTCATGGCTAAGAAAGGCCGGAACCGTTCCATAGCGTATTTCATCTCACCCCATGGGTACGGACACGCCGCCAGGGCTGCCGCTGTGATGGAGTTTTGTCACAGGCTCGAACACTCGTTGAGGTTCGGGGTTTTCACACTTGTGCCGGAATGGTTTTTCAGGGGTTCCCTGGAATTTCCATTCGATTACCATCCTGTTCTCACCGACATCGGAATGGTACAGAAGACCCCCACCGTCGAAGACCCTTCGGCGACCTTGCGCAGGCTTGATGAATTCCTGCCCTTTGACAGTGATCTAACGGACCGCCTGGCGCGGCAGGTTTCTGAAGACGGGTGCAGCCTTGTGATCTGCGACATCTCACCGCTCGGGATAGCCGTGGCAGAGAGGGCGGGCGTCCCCTCACTCCTGATCGAGAATTTTACGTGGGACTGGATATATGAGGCATACGTCAAATACGAGCCGGGGCTCAGCCGGCATATCTCCTACATGAAGGAGGTCTTTCGTTCCGCCGACCATCATATCCAGACCGGCCCGGTATGCAGCCGGGACACGTCGGTTCTCCTCACACGACCGGTCAGCAGAAGTTTACGGAGACCGGCAGTCCAAATACGCCGGGAACTGGAGTTGCCTGCCGCTGCAAGGGTTGTGGCACTCACGATGGGCGGGATGCCCTGGCGTTTCTCCTGTCTGGAGCGGCTCAAGAAGGATAAAGATGTATATTTCATCATACTGGGTGCTGCGGAGCAGAGGATCCGGGACGCCAATCTGCTCCTCCTCCCTCACCGTTCCGGATTATTCCATCCTGACCTGATCAACGCCTGTGATGCGGTGATCGGCAAGGCAGGGTACTCGACAATCGCCGAAGTCTACCAG
>JBJKOV010000257.1:0-9189 GCA_046707105.1 Thermodesulfovibrionales bacterium | reverse complement strand
GGCAGGATAATTTTGGGCCAACACGTTGTTCACCGCATCCGTAATAAAGCCCTGGCCATTGAAAACAGGTATGACAACGCTGACTAAAGGCCTCTTGCCGGAGATATAGGGAAATAACGGAGCATGGTCATGGGAAGGCCGGTGAACCGGCGTCGTGGCCAGAAAATCTGAAATGGCAGTGGGAATCTTTTTAAGGTTCCGTCCGAGTTCCAGCACATAACCTGGCAGGGCTGCCGACAATTTAGTAACAAAGTCATGGGTGTGGCGACCCACACAGGGCAGCTGCGACATCGTTGTAAACGACAACGCTCTCTCGATTGTCCATCTGGACACTGCACTGGTTCCCGTATCATCCTGATTCATAACGCGCGGTGTCAAAATGGCCTTCAGGGGCATTTCCCGGACAATCTTCCCGTTTAGATGAGGATAGAGAAACATGACCGCCTTTTCCTGATCCAGCTTGTCCGGGTTTGTTACGAACCTCTTTAAATCGGGAAAGTTCTCTACATGATCGGCATTTAATTTTGCCGTGCTGTATAAACTATAAACGAGGGGCTCCGGCTCCACACGCGCAATGACATAGTCGTCTGCCAGGTAATAAAGGTCCGACTCCAGACAGGAGAGGGCGGTTGTTGATTTGCCGATGCCGCCTTTCCCTGTAATGAGTACGGCACCCTGTTTGGTCCCGACCGCGGCCGCGTGGAGCAGCTGGCATCCGTTCTTCTCCATCCACCAGTGAAAAAGAGTGCGCAGGGGAGATGCGTGTACCCAGTACGGCAAGGCATCGGCCGTCTCCACCCAGTAAATTCCCGTACGGGTCTCAAGATCCATCAGGTTGAGCGAACATTCTATCCAGTGAAACGCAGTCTTAATCCGTCTGCTGTTAAAGCCCCAGATATCGCCTCTGTCGGTAAAGCAGTCCCATTTAAAGGGGGGAGAAACCATTTTCGTTTTTGTGGAATCGCTGTCCCAGATGCAGATGGTAACGTCCGGCGTATCACTATCACTTATCCGAAGATGTTCCAGCGCGGGAGTGAGATAAGGGACCATATGAGTTCCGGCGAACAAGAGACGCACTATGGTGCCTCCTATCCTATAGAGATGAGAGGACTCTCCGGCCCTATCCCTCGCTGTCTCGAACCTTTGATAACAGGTCCGAAAAAATGCCAGTTGTTCGTCTTCAGTTTTTTGAGGTATATCCATTGGTCAGAATCCCCTTTCTCTGCTCATAATTCCCGGCAAAAGAAGAAACTATTGATTCATCTGCAGGCAGCTGTCCATTGCGCAGACACCACCGGATTCATTACGGAGCAACCGGCGTCAAGATAGGGGGCATCAGCATGCCGTCTTCGAGCCGGTAGACCTCGTCCACATGCCCGACAACATCCATGTCGTGGCTTATCATCAAAATCGCAGGGCGGTCATCAAGGTCGTCAAGGTTGTTCAGAAGTTGTCCGACGGCCTCTCTGTCGAGATGGTTCGTCGGCTCATCCAGTATCAGTAATCTCGGCCTCCGGAGTAGAGCTCGCGCGAGTGCCAGGCGCTGTCTCTCGCCTCCCGAGAGAAGCACGCCGTCTTCACCGATATGCGCATCATATCCTTCGGGGATCTTCCGGATAAAATCATCCGCCATCGCAAGCTTCGCCGCCCGTGTTATTTTTTTTCTGTCGGTCTCCGTCGAGCCATACCTGATATTTTCAAGGATTGTTCCCGAAAACAGAGCGGAATCCTGCATGACGACGCCGATCTGCCTCCTCAGATGCGCAATATCCACTTCCTCGTACGGGATATCATCGGCATAAAGCCGGCCGGCCAATGGAACATAAAAGCCCAGGATTAGATGTGTCATGGTACTTTTCCCCGCGCCGTTTGTCCCGATTATTGCCACCCGTGAGTGCGGATGCAGGCTGAGACTGACATTCTTGAGGACAGGCTGATCTTCATACCTGAAAGACACGGATTCCAAAGAAAGAAAACCTCTGAAAGGAATTTGTTTTTTCCCTGCATAGGGCTGAACATTCTTTGTCGCCGCCAGATCATGCAGCGTGACGATCGATTCATTCCCGGCGATAATGTCGGCTATCGACTTCGTAATTGTATCCACGTACCCGTTGAGATATCCCGCAGCAACATAAAAGGATATGAACTCCCCGATCGTGATGGACTTTGTTGCAACCGTTATTCCTCCGACAACAAGAATTATAATGCCGGAAAGGCCTGTCAGAATTGTTTGCACATTCCCGTGAACCGCATAGATAAAAGCCATCTTTCCTGTTCTTGTTCTCAAGTTTGCCAGTGTCCCGGTTTGCCGTATGATTTCCTGTTCTTCCGCAGTCTGGACCCGTGTCAGATCCATGTGTCTCAGAACAAACATCATGCCCTTGCTGAATGCTTCAAAGGCCCGTTGAAATTTGAACACCTTTTCCTTGACCAGCTTCCCGGTATAGCGGTTTGCCATAAGAATCACCGGGAAAAGAGAGATCATGATAAGAAAAAGAAACCAGTTGAGAAACAGGAGAATGATGCAAAGCGCCAGGCTGGTAAAAAGAGAAGGAATAAAGCGTGAAATAAGTGCATCGCTCATGTTGCTAAGCCTCTCCGTGTCCTGCACAATCCTGGCATGAGTTGTCTTTTGGTCAAGCCGCGTATGAACCGAACGGGAAAAACCGTATATCCTGTTCAGAAGATCTTCACGCAGATTAAAAATCGCGGTTTTTATGATAGAGATGTTTACAGATCTTATCCAAAGGGAAACGGCAGAATTTGTGAGGCGAAATATAAAAATACCAACACCTATAAGGACCAGGAGGCGGATGTTTTTCTGTGGAATTGCCACATCGAATACGTAACGGACAAGAAGCAGCGTTGGCACTATTATGAGCGACTGGGCGGCGGATATAACGGCGCTCAACGCGAGGCGCCTCCGTTGCCCCCGGTAAAATTCGCCAAAATAACGCCATGCCGCCCGATCAAAGAAAGATCCGCCCGGCCCTTTATTAATCAGCCTATTCATCAAAAAAATGGTCGACTGTTCGCGATCTGAACTTCTTCCGATGCTTCTGCCTGATGTCAGCTTTATGAATTTGAATGGGGATTATGAGAGACAAGCTCCCGAATTAATTTTTCCTTTGAAATCCTTATGCCTCTTGCTGCGAGATGAGACAGAAGATGCCTCATACTCTTCTTCTGCATCACGTGCTGGAGATATCTTGGAAATCCGGCGAACGCCGACAGGAAAGCGGAATCCCTGGTCAACCGCAGGTATTCAAGGAGATAGGCCGGGAACCCGCCCAAAAGCGTACCGCTATAATACTCCCCATTGCTTATTAATCTCCTGTATTCAAATCGTTCAAGATAAGAGACGGGAATAGCGCCAATGTCGTCCATGACTGTCTTCGGCACGGGTGCCTGAAAGTTCTGATATAAGTAGTTTAGACCTTCTTTTATTTGAAGACAGACCATATATTTTTTTGCATGGCCGATTATCCTGGACCACTCTATGTTCACGTCAGGAGATCGCATGATAGTCATGGCATCGGCAATCCAGCGGATGGGCGGTTCAGGGTTCCACTTTATGCCATGAACAATTACATGAAAAAGCATGTCGGTGGGACCCAGCGCGTAAGAGGGGACATTCTGTATTTTAATCGGTACGGCCTTGTCCCAAAAATCAGCGGCAGAGTCGACCCTGGTCGACTCGATGATAAGGTTCCAGTGAAGGTCGACCTCCGTTCCTGATGCGTCGACAAACTGCTGTGAGTGCCGATACCGCATGGGAACCTCCAGTGATTCTGCGGTCGACGGGCTCCAACCGGCCCCTTTCAGCTCATCGTGCGTTAATAATGCCTGAGAAGCAGGCACAAGGATGTCGATGTCACTCATCGGCCTGACACCGCAGTTTTTGTAATAAAGTATCGCCAGGGGAACCCCCTTGAGCACAATTGTCTGAATGCCCTTGCTGTGCAGGTAATCTATAATCCTGCCTGCTTCGAAAAACAACCTCTGGTTCTTATACCAGGCCTTGAGATAGATCCCTTTCAGTTTGCCCATTAAAGGGTCCCTTACATTGAGCCTTTTTAAATTCGTATACAGGAGAGGAAGCAGACGAAAAGACCCATTGTCGAACTGCCCCTCCCAGTCGACACCGCTTTCCCATTCTTTCCAGGCTTTAACCGCATCATCCCCATTGAGCAGAGCCGCGCGAAGGAGCAACTCCTGATCTTTTGTCGCGAATGAGTTATCTTCAGGCAATTGTCCGGATGTTCTGGTGAAAATCATTGCAGACCCCGTGTTGTTCTAACGTTATCATCAGGCAGAGCAGGAGACATCGTCCGCTCTTTGAAAGGAAACTTGCGACTCGATTTGCAAAGTAATAAAAGGACACTATTTATTGCCGAGGGTCGCCTTGTTTGTCGGCCATCCGGCTTCTTCATCAACATCATGAATCGGATCCAGTAAAAGCAGGTCTTGCATGTCGCTATATTTGTTTAGTATTGGCGCACTAAAAAGCTCTTTGTCGCCATTTGCGTCGGGTGATCCTGTTTCGGCCGGCCACTGGAAGCCCTCGTTCGCAGGGGCCTCATGACCAATGGTGAGACCTTCCTGGCAAAGCTCGGATACGAACTTTTCCACAGCGCCGTCTACGTCCGTTCCATTGCCGGCATAATCGCACTTCACTTTTTCGACAATACCACATACCGGGACACCACTATCAATATATCCCCATATTTGAGCACCAAGCCCCAGCAGGCTGTAATAGTTGCCATTATCAAGGTTCAATATAACTGTTTCGCCATCGATTGTTTCATGAACGATCTTCGGTGTATTAATTCTCAGACAACCAGTGGTATTCATTTCTTCCCTCCGATTTAAAGGATTTCAGATACAATCAAAGCCCACGCGGCAGAGGCAAGCTCCGCTCTTTGACACACACATTAGCGGTCAATTTCCTGTTTTCCAGACAAAAGTTCATGCAAATAAAAAAAACTGTGCTATAAAAATTAGGGGAGCAACATTCATGCCATCGAAAGGTATCTGAAACAGTTACTTGGGGAGTGTTAGATCAAATTATTAAAATTGTTACATTAAATGCGAGGCAATAGCCTGTGGGCCGCGCCATCTTGCATCAACAGATCTTACTGCGAGTCGATAATCTGAGCGGTGTTGATTGTTAATCTGTTTCTTTTAGACACAAAATACCGCCAGGATTGTTTCCGCCAGCCGCAGATTTCATTTTCACCTCAACTGCCTGGTGGATGAAAAAAGAAAGCCCCGACAACAAAGATAAGATCTTTAAGTCAAAGTGTTATTTGCTTCATGCAAAAAGATGCTGATTTTCGCCCTATATCCCGAACTCCTCGCCCCTCTCGGGAACGTGGGTCTTATAATGGAACCTATCGTCGATTAAAGCCTGGAAAAAGAGAGATGCCTGCTCTTCGCCGTGGACGATGAAGATCTCGGGTCTGCCGGTAAATCTGGATATCCAGTCGACGAGTTCTCTCTGGTCGGCGTGGGCGGAAAATCCGCCCAGAGTGTGGATACGCGCCCTCACCGCTATCTTTTCTCCGAGAAATTCGACCGTCCTCGCACCGTCGATGATCTCTCTCCCGAGCGTCCCCTCCGCCTGATAACCCACGAATACCACGCTGCACTCGCTCCGCCAGAGGTTATGTTTGAGATGATGGCGAATCCTGCCCCCTTCACACATGCCGGAACTGGCGATGATGATCGCCTCCTTCTTGATCTTGTTCAGCGCCATGGAGTCTTCAACGCTCTTCGTGAAACGGATCCGCATACCTTCCGTGCTCTCCGTGTTGAAGAGGCGCTTCGCCTCCTCGTCGAATAACTCCTCATGGGTCTCATATACACGCGTGATGCCTTCTGCGAGAGGGCTGTCAATGAACACGTCGATTCTGAAAAGTTTCTTTTCCTTTACCAGCTTATTGAGTACAAAGAGGATGTCCTGCGTTCTCCCCAGGGCAAAGGAAGGGATAATGACATTCCCGCCTTTTTTGAACGTCGTCTTGATGACATCGACGAGTTCATCGACCGAACTCTCCATGCTCTTGTGGTTCCTGTCGCCGTAGGTCGATTCGACGGTGAGATAATTGGTCTCCCGTACGAATGCGGGGTCATTGACAATGGGGTTGTCCTTTTTCCCTATATCTCCCGAAAATACGATCTTTCTCTCCGTCCCGCCGTCCCCGTACCAGAGTTCCAGGACCGATGAGCCGAGGATGTGGCCGGCATTAACGAACCTGAAGCGTATCCCCTCGAACAGCGTCTCGATCCTGTCGTACTCTTTACGCTCGAAAAGAGGCAGCACCCTGTCGACATCGGCCGAGGTGTATAGAGGCTCTATAAGGTCTCCTCCTGACCGCAGTGCCCTTTTATTGTGCCACTCCGCATCCGATTCCTGTATATGGGCCGAGTCGTAAAGGATCAGCCCGGTGATGTCGGCCGCCGCCCCCGTCGTAATGATCCTTCCGGTAAACCCCTCCTTTACCAATCTCGGGACCAGCCCGACGTGGTCGAGGTGCGAATGAGTCAGGAAAAGACAGTCCACGCGGGAGGGGTCGAACTCGAATTCCCTTTTGTTTATTTCGTCGGCTCCATGCCCCTGATACATCCCGCACTCGACGAGTATCCGGTGTTCTCCCGTAAGATAGAAACATGAGCCTGTGACCGTCCTTGTGCCGCCGAGAAATCTTATCTTCATTCAGCCTCCCCGCTCATTCCTTGTCTGCAACATGAAAAGTATCCCCCTTTGCTCCTCTTCCTGTCAAGGCAGTGCGCTGCCTGCAGGCAAATAAAAACCCCGCCGGAAGGCGGGGTTTTATCACATCGGCAAAGGTCGTCCGCAGCGCTCTGCGGCATGGTGACCTCCTGCTATATCTTGAACATCATCTGCAGCCTCAGGAACGTGGCATTATGGGCCTGATCGGAGTAGAAGCTCTCAGGCACAAAATATTCCAGCTGCGCCATCCCGCTGACCTTCTTCGAAAAGGTGTGTGTCAGAATGGCGGTAGGCAGATGCCCCCTGGTCTTGCCGCTGTTCGAAAACATGGCCGGATTAAGACCGACAGTACTCTCGGGCGCCGTCAGGTACTGGTACGACAAGTCCAGCTTGGTGTCGGGCGTAAGGCTCATATTGAATTTGGCCTCGTACAGGTTCAGGTTTGTCCAATAGCCCGGTATGGCGCCGCCAAGGTCCAGCGTTTCATAAATGTAGGTATAGATCATGAGTTCGTTCCATTCAGGCGCCCTCGAAAAGAGGGGGTCCCATGACTCATTCGTCTTGGTATTGGGATCATCACCCGAAAGGTATACATAACCCAGGTCGAATCCCGGTTTCAGGGCTATATTGTCATATTGGCGCCCGACGAAAACATAGCCGCCGTTGGCTCTCCTCTTTTCCCAGGGACCTCCGTTGCCATACTCGCCCCACTCATGAGCATACTGGCCTCTTATATTCCACGTGCCGAGGGAAACAACCACTCTGGCCCCTACGGCGTTGATGTCGAGATCAGGAATATAGTGAGCCACCTTAAAACTCTTCTCCGTTTTATACATATAGTAGGGTTCGACCGTCAGGTTATCACTGATCTTGCTCTTGCCGTAAGCGACGAACCCCTGCTCGTTCGAAACGTTCAACTGCCTCTTAGTGGCTGCGAATATCGACGGAGCGTAGACGTCGTAGCTGGGATCGGTGATGTAGATCAGGTCCACACTGCTATTCCTGCCCATATGGACCGTTGCCTTCGCGGCGTTGAAGTAGAAAGTCCGCGAACCGTCGGCGGGCGTACCGTCCAGGATCAGGAAATAGTCACCGTAGCCCGTGGGGCCGATAAAATCCTGCCGGCCTATCTTGACATCGATCGGAAGGTTAAAAACGTTCTTCGACTGGTAATTAAGGTTGTCAACAACAATCTCATCCTCTTCCACTTTCCTGAAGGTAGGACCCGGCCTGTACGGCCCAAGGTGATACTTGGGCTCGCTGGTGAGCCTGAGGTAAAAATCGTTGTCCGGGTTCAGTTTGAGATTTCCCCAAAGATTGAACCTGAAGCGAAAGAAATTCCTGTCCGGCTGTGACGGGATGGTTCCGAGAGCAACGACGTCGTCCCATACCTCCTGCCTCAGTCTCAGGGCCGCTCCGTAAGTGAAGCTGTCATCAGCAGCCCGCGCGGAAGAAACATACGCAATACCGCTCAAAAGCAGAGCCAGAAAAACTGCAATAATCCTTTTCATGCCTTCTCCTCCTTTTCAGTATTTTTATATCCGCAGCAAAAAATCACGGGCAACAGATTAAGAAACTGCAAACTGAGTAACCGGCTCCCCGAGGATGAAAATCTTCTATTCGAGTGGAGAAATATTAATTTTACCGGACCATTAAAGTCAAGCCCTTTTTGCGCCGCCATGGTGACACCTCAGTCATATGGCAAAATATCAATTTTGAGGCAGGTTCCGTTCATGGCTCAATTACCGGGGCTCTTTTGCTCTTCGCACCGAATTTGCCTATAATAATTACCGTCATGAAGGGCATCGTCGATTTTCATACCCACGCCTTTCCCGATGAACTTGCAGATCGGGCCATGAATTTACTCACGGAGGAGGGAGGCGTAAAACCCTTACTCGACGGCAAGATCTCGTCTCTCCTTCGTTCGATGGACGTTTCCGGCATCGAAAAAAGCGTTGTCTGTTCCATTGCTACGAAACCCTCGCAATTCGATCCGATCCTGTCCTGGTGCAGGAAAATCAGGTCTGAAAGGATCGTTCCCTTTCCTTCGCTGCATCCGCAGGACCCTCGATTTTCCGAGAGAATATCCGAAATAAAGAAAGAAGGGTTTAAGGGGATAAAGTTCCATCCCTATTACCAGGATTTCCGGATCGACGACGAGAGGCTCTTCCCTATATATGATAAGATCTCACGGGAGAACCTGATCGTCCTGATCCACACCGGCTTTGACTTCGCCTTTGAGAGGATCAGGAAGGCCGATCCGGCAAAAATCGTCAGGGTCGTTGAGAGCTTCCCTGATCTGAAGATCATGACATCACATTTGGGTGCCTGGGACGACTGGGACGAGGTGGAAAGACATATTGCCGGCAGGAAGATCTTCATGGAGATATCCTTCTCCCTCGAATATCTGAATCCGGACTCTGTAAAAAGAATAATCAACGCCCATCCGGCGG
>JBJKOV010000256.1:0-1497 GCA_046707105.1 Thermodesulfovibrionales bacterium | reverse complement strand
GCGGGCCGTGGACCGTCATTCCCGAGGCAGTAATCGGGAATCCATTTTTCAATCTGTTCAGAGTTTATATATCCAGTTTTCCCTGAGTTTCTTTATTCCATCCTTGTGAAGCGTGGCTGTTCTCGTGCCGAGTTCCCCTCTTGGATTGCGCCGGAAATCATCCACGGTGACTCTTCCGAGATACACTTCTGTAAAGGCCAAGGGGTTCCTGTCAAAGGCGGGCTCGGTTTCAGTGTCAAGACCATAGACGAAGACGCACATCCACTGATCTCTCGCTCCATGAGTGTCGACCGCGCCGCCGGCTTTTCTGGTTGTCTTGATCTCGACGCCCTCGGTCCCCGCCTTGACGGCATTCGCGGGATAAATGCCCCTTACGACAAGATCGGGATGGCCGTTGAAATAATTATTTTCCGTGAGTACACGGGAGTGCTTGGCCAGACTGGCTGTAAGCATATCCGAGAGCACACCGGACATGATTGCCGGGCGGAGCATGTCATCCAGCCTCTGCAGGCCTTTGCCCACGAGATGTGAATTTACGTCATAGAAGAAATCATAGACATCCTGCATTGCCATCTCGAAGTCCTTCAATCTTAGTTCATAAGGAAGAGAAGCCTCCTTGTTGAACTTCGCGGGATTTAAGGTATTGCGAACAATTGCCATATTGAAAGAGATTTTACGGTAAAAACGATGGAAGATACAATACCCCTTTAGAATCTGTTTATGAAGTTGACACTTGGCTCGTTAGCTTGTCATCCCGGCTTGTCCGGGATCTTTCTTCGTTTTCCGAAGGTCGAAGCTACTCTGCCCGAATTTTGGAGATCGGGGCGGCAAAAACTAAAAGCAAGAGAAGTTTATCTGACAAACTATCGTCATCCGTCATGGAGCAGGTGATGGGCAGACCATTCAAGCACAGGATCTGGATTTCATAGAAAACCTCGATTTTAATCGGGAAATATTAGTGACTGTCAAAGGGGGATATGACTGTAATTATTCAACAAACGGTGGTAACTCTGCTATAGACGGGACGCTGACGATCAGTAACGGGACGGTAACCGCGGAGCATCTGATAATACAGTGATTTTTACTGTAACGCGTAGGACATCTCTGCCTTATAAAGAATGGATTTCCGTCTAAAGACTGCGGGAATGACGAACTATTAACCCGGCAGCAAAATATCGTAAGCGATCATCTTCGCTTGTCGGGGATCGGACGGCGTAACACATCGAATACCAAGAAAGATTCCCCGTGAGGGTCGGGCCAGGCCAGGCAAGCCGGAATGACAAAGTTCAGGCATTTAATTGCCCGGTTAATAAAATATGCACACTTCATGCAACTTCAGGGTAAACTCTCAAAAGGAGTCTCTCTTGATCTCCTCGATCGCCTCCCGGGCGATAAGTCTGACATTCGGGTTTTTATCAGTCAGTGCTTTTTCAAGGAAAGGGAGGGCGCTCTCACCTCCGGCAATTGCCAGGATATTGACGGCATCGCCCCGTACAA
>JBJKOV010000255.1:0-3704 GCA_046707105.1 Thermodesulfovibrionales bacterium | reverse complement strand
CCATGACGCCGATTTGCCCCTCATCGGCGACGACCCGTATCTCTTTCACTTTAAGCATCCGGATCTGGTTGTTTACACGGGTCCTGTCGACGACCCGTCCGGGCACTACTCTTTTTCGATTGTTTATTGCTTGATCCTCCTTTTATCTGTTTTTATTTGCCGGTCTCTTCCGCACAACAATCGCCGAAGGCGATGCCATACTCTCATAGTGTAACATTTTGAGAAGATGAGATCATTCTATAGTTTGTTCGTAAATTGTTATCCGTGCATCTTTCACGCCTGTAAACTCCATCCCCGAGAAACTAGGCAGGCTCAATATCATCGAGGGTGTCTCTCTTTTCCAGTCTCGCGAATGCCAGCACGCCGATGAAAACCAGGTTTACCAGCGGGACAAGCGTGAGGAGCCCAAGCCACTTGTTTCTGCCCAGGTTTTCCGTGATGCAGATCCAGAGATATATTCCCACGACAATGTTCAGCAGGGGAACGAACAGCAGGAGGATCCACCACCACGGCCTGCCTGCCGCCGTCACAAATGTCCAGATCTGAACAAAGGGTATCCATGCAGTCCAGGTGGAAGGCACATCCAGTTTCCCGGCTATCATGAAAAGACAGAGGCACCAGTAAATGTAGAAGGCGACCGATACCGCAAGCATAATCATGGCAAACCCTGCGAAAAGGCCTGTCAGCAGGGCGGGCATCATTCCGGGCATTGACCTCCCCGCTTTCGGAAACGGATGGAAGTCGGGCGGCAGGCCGGGGACCTTTCCTGCGGCGACCTCAGGCGGAGCGGGTGCCGCCACGTTCGGGGCGGCCTTGGCAATAACCGGGGCAGGAGCAGGGGCCTTTGCGGCAGGCGCAACTTTTTCGGGTTTAACCCCGGTCTGGGCCGCCTGGACACTGGCGGCAGGGTCCTTTTTCGGCACCGCCGCTTTTTTCCTCACGACTCCCCGCCTGGCCGGCTTACTTCTCATCCCGGTCGCAAATTTTCCGAAACCTATCTCTTCAGGTGAAAACGTGGGGTCTATAAGATATGACTGGTCAAAATATTCCGTCGCTTCCTTATATTTTCCAAGTTTATAGAGCCCGTAACCAATGAGGTAATAGGCGGCAGCATCAGGCTTCCGGTCGACATAATCCTTAAGATCTGCGACCGCCTTCTTATAATGGCCGCTGTAATAGGCCTTGAGCGCCGCATCATACTCCCCATTCCGCGTTGCGGCCGACTGACCCGGCATCGCACATAATGCGAGGATCGCAATGAAGACAAGAACGACTTTTTTCATGGCTGCCTCCTTTAAGATTAAGGCCCTTTCAGGCGTTCCTGGAATAACCTCACCCATTATAACAAATAATTACGGCGCCTTCCGTGAACCCGCTCACATAGTCATCTGTTTTCAAAAACATGGGGATGGGAACCGGATCCGGGAGCAGGCCTGTCCGCAGATATCGCAGCCAGGAAATTCCCGAGGCAGCCCAGGATGTCCTGAAAGCACTGCCTGTACTCCCTCAGGCTGCAGCCGTACGGGTCGGCGATCTTTTTCAGCTTCAGGCCGCCGGAAAAATCTGCCAGGTTGTAAATCTTGCCGGCTGCGGAGGTATCAAGTGAGAGGACAATTTCGATATGGACAGGCTCCATACAGATGATAATATCGCTTTCCCGGGTGATAGCTTCGTCAAGTCTTCTGGCCCTGTGACCGGATATATCAATTCCCCGTTCGAGACAGGCGATAACCGAAAATTCTGAAGAGGGGTTGCCGTCGAGCGCATGGGTCCCCGCAGACGAGGCAGTTATACCCGGGATTCCCGAGAGAATGCCCTCGGCCATGGGGCTCCGGCAGATATTGCCGGTGCAGACAGCGACGATTTTCATTTCATCCCCCGAATCAGCCACTCACCCCCGCCTTTGTAAATAGTGCTTCCTGACGGTTATAATAACAGATTACTGGGACATTTTGAGAATCCGTTTTGATGGAAGAAAACGAGATGGATGCAGAGAGCGAGAGATTAGGGATTGACGATAGTTTCGACTTCCGGTGCGGCAGGGACCTGGAATGCTTCAACAAGTGCTGCAGGGACATCAACCTTTTCCTCACCCCTTACGACATTGTAAGGATAAAACGCAGACTAAACGTCCCCTCCTACGAGTTTCTGAAAACTTATACATTCCCCCTTTTCCCCGAAGAGATAGGGCACCCGGTGATACTGATGAAGATGATGCCTGACGAATCCAGGCGGTGTCCCTTCGTGGGCAGCGAAGGGTGCATGATCTATGAGGACAGGCCCTGGTCCTGCAGGAGTTTTCCCCTCGAGCCGGTGGCCGACACTCTGCCGGCGCAATTCGAGATCGTGAAAAGAGATTTTTGTCTGGGCTTCGGCGGGGGCAGGCGCAACGCAGTTAGGAGATGGCGTGACACGCAGAACATGGCTCACTACGAAGAAATAAATAACGAGTGGGAAAAAGTTACTCACCATGAGAAATTTCCCTCCAGGAACATCCTGGAAGGAAATCTGAGGGACATTTTCTTCCTGGGAAGTTACAATATCGACGAGTTCAGGGACCTTCTATTTAAAGGGGACTTTCTTAAATTTTTCGATGTCGATATGAAAGTATTAAAGAAGCTCAAGACCAATGAAACGGAACTTCTGAAGTTTTCCTTCAGGTGGCTGCGTAATGTCCTGTTCGGAGACGACACGCTGAAAAGGAGATGAGTCTGACCGTATCCCGCCCGATCTGTTATAATAAATAAAGGAGAGCGTTTGTTAATTCAGCGCTTGAAATCCGGGGGTCTTCATTGAACATGAGTATGACAGGGCTCAATAAATCCAAAGGCCCCGCCGGAAAAAGGAGCGATCAGATGTCACAGGTGATGGTGGATAAAAATACAGTATGTCCGCACTGCGGGCAAAAGCTCAACAAGTGGAGTACCCCTTCGTTTAATTTCGCCGACGGGCTGGGATGGTGCACCCCTTTCCTTTACGTCTGCTTTAATGACGAGTGCAGTTTCTATGCAAACAGCTGGAAGCAGATGAATGACGTCTACGGCCAGCATATGGGTTACCGGTACATGGTCCATCCTGATTCCGGGGAAGCTGCCAGCATCCCCTGCGGCAACAAGGATGCGATGAAGGGAGACATAATAGATGAAGTAAGGGAGTCCCAGGAGAAACAGGAACTCGAAGCGAGGAAAAAGGCCTTCCAGTTGCTTACCGACTATTTCATCGCCAAAGACGTGGACTCTCTGCTGCAGGTGCTTACCGACGAAGAGGGCTTCGGGAGCGTCAGGCTGAAGGCGGCGGAGCACCTCGGAGAGATCGGTGATCTGCGGGCCGTGGAGCCCCTGACGAACCACACATTCATAAATGAAGTAATTAATGCCAGGGTTGAAGAAGCCGTCCGGAAGATACACGCGAAAAACTTCACGATGGAATGTCCTTACTGCGCCGAGATAATAAAGGTCCGCGCCAAAATCTGCAAACATTGCGGCAAAGAACTCACCGCATAAACAAGATCTTGTCCGCACTGAGGGCCGTGTGATAGCGGCCCTCTTTAGTCTTCTCCGCGCCTTTTTCGTCTCTGCGGGATTGTGGTATACTGGATTGTGGTATAATTTAAACAGTGTGTGCAACGCCTCTTTGCACATGTTCGAGTTTTTTTGGCCGTCATTCCCGCGCAGGCGGGAATCCACTTTTTTAAGAACAATGGA
>JBJKOV010000254.1:0-1551 GCA_046707105.1 Thermodesulfovibrionales bacterium | reverse complement strand
ATGCAGGGTGGACGAGCTTTACACCGAAGTAGTTCCGCTTATAACCTGCTGTATTCTAAGTATCAACATTCCTGTGATGTACTGTGAGGATCAAATATCAGGCGAGTCATTTTTCTGCTGTGGACATGCGGTGTACTTGCCATGCCAAAGTATTCCGAAATAGTGAGCCCTTTCCGGATCGAAGGTAATCAGGCTGACGGAATTCCGGGCAATCTCATCTGCACAAATTAAGAGGACAACGACCAGCGGCGGGCCCGGCTTTTGACGCCTTAGCCCGCCGGCTGATCGGCATGTCCCCTCTCTTATGATCCGCCCCCCTCGAAGGGAAGCCGCAGATTGGGCGGATTCGAAGGTTGAGTCTTCGTCACCGTCCTCTTCCTGGACAGCATCTTGAGGATATTGATCTTCAGGCCCTCCAAGGTGGCATCCAGCCACTGTTTACCAGGCGACTGCTCGTGGATCTTGTACTTCTCCATGTCCGAGAGCATCCCCAGCCACCTCTCAACCTCTCTTACGCTTCCACCGAGGAAGGCAGGGATTGCGGATGGTTTTTCGAGGTAGTGCCTCAGGATACCGGCTCTGGAGGCGCTGAGCTCCTTGTCCATCTCCATCTTGATGAACTTCATCTGAAAGTCCTTCTCGTAGCGAGGCGGACATCCCTGGGACGGCAGGCTCTGCATCAGGGTCGACAGCAGAATACATCCCCTTTCAACGTCGCACATCTCGTATTCAGTGAGTTTTCGGGCCAGTCTGATATATCCCATGTAGGCCCTAGGAGGGATGAAGTAGCGCGCAAGAAGCGCGCCTTCCTCGGTGAGCCTGAACCGCCCGCTCTTTTCCTTCAGGATCCGGCAGGCGCTCAGGAAGTTGATGTATCTGTTTACGGCCTCGATGACCTTCTGCCTGTTAATGAGCGTGGCCGCGAAGGTCGCAAGCAGAGCGGAACAGATCTCTTCCCTTGTAATATTCTTCATGCAAAGAAGGGTGAGGAGCATTTCTTCCGTCGGGAGGGGAAGCGTCTTGGTGTAAACCTCCTTTTTCATATGAAAGAGTTCAATTTTGTCCCCGATGAGAAAAGACTCGGCCGAGTCCTTCCCCCTGCCTGCCCTTCCCTCCCTCTGCCTCACGTCGTTCGAATCGAGGTAGTACCCTCCTCTCCGGCCGCCGCAGACAACGGAGATGTCGGCAGGCGTGTTAATCCCCTGGCTCAGGGTGTCAGTCGCCGCTATGGTCTTAATCTTTCCGGCCCGGAAATCCGCGGTCATCGTTTTCTTCTCCTCTTCCGGGACGTCCTTGCAGTGAAATGGCACCTTCAGGGCGTGGGAAAGACAGTAACCCTGGGCTTTCGTAGGGACGAAGACGATCGCCGAGGCCCCTTCCTTCTCGGCAAGCAACTCCCGTAGCTTCTGGAGCCTGAGTGAATCTCCGTTATAGGCATACCCTGAGTCGGTGGGCACCATGGCTTCCGCGAGTTTCCTGGACCTCGGCAAGGCTTCCAGATCGTCCGGGGCGTGGATTTCATTCCTGACAAGCCTCGTCCTCTCATATCTG
>JBJKOV010000253.1:0-1765 GCA_046707105.1 Thermodesulfovibrionales bacterium | reverse complement strand
ATGAGGCGAATATCCATCCGGCCGTTTCCCACATGAGCGCCGCGACCAGTCCGCCCGTGAATGCCGATTTTATCCTGACGCTGGTATTGGGCAGAAAAACATATACGAAGGTGAAAGCCGCCCAGACAAACAAATACGGAACGACCTTGCCGGCCAGATACACGATGGTCCCAAAAGGCTGCATGGCTATCAGCCTCTGCACGACATGATAATTCATGAGGGAGGCCGTGAGCCCGAGGGCCGAAAAAACAAGTACCGGCCCCACAAGAATAACGCTCAGATAACTGCTGAATCTCTGGGCAAGTCCCCTGGGATTCCTGACACCCCATATAAAATTGAGTGCGCTCTCTATCTTGTTGATATTTGATATCACCGTGTAGAGAAGAAAGACGAGCCCCACCGAACCCAAAACTCCCACTTTCACGTTTTCTACAAAACCGATGATCCTCATCGAAAGGTCAACCCCCTTGGGGCCGAGGGGGGCGAGGAAATCATAGAGGAGCAGTTCCAGATGGGTCTGGGCTCCCAGCGCCTTCAGAACTGAAAAACTTACAGCCAGGAGCGGTACGACGGAGAGGAGCGTCGTATAGACGAGGCTCATGGCCCTGAGATTGAGCTGCTCATCCAACAGGCCCCAGTAGAGTATGGAGACCAGGCGGAGAGCCCGTATAAGGAACGCCCGCGGCTTCGTCCCGGAGACAGTGTCCGTCTCCCATGCCCTCCTAATCAGGAAATCATCTATCTTCGCCTGAACATCGATCATAAGCCTTAATCGGCCTTGAAGCTTCCCAGCATTTCCTTCACGTTGTCGGCGAGGACCAGGTATTCGGGTTCCCATGCGAGAAGATTTTTTGCCTTTGCATTGTCGTAAAAAATATCTTTCGAAAAAAAATCGAGATAGTGCTGCATATCAAGCTCGAAACCGAAGATACCCGAAAACAGATCAAGAAAAAATGAAGGAAATTTGAACAAAAAAGGTGGAACGGGCACTATCCTGAGCCTTTTCCCGTAGAACTCGGTAATAGTTGAAATGAAATCGAACCAGCTGTGACGGACGCCGTCGGTGATATTGAATATCTGATCAACAGCCCCGTCAGCGAATCCCGAAAGATAAATCGCCTTTGCAAGGTCCTTCACGTAACTAAGGGGCGCAAGGTTTTTTGCATCCCCGGGGAACGGCAGGCCCACAGGACCCAGCTTCTTTACTGTGTCCACTATCCGTCCAAGATAGCGGGAGCCAGGGCCGTAAACCGGGGCAGGCCTTATCACCGCGTACTGTGCATCCCCTGAGTTACCGGCAATATACCTTTCGGATTCCCGCTTATAAAAGGTGTAGTGGTCGTCAAAAACAATATCCGGCGAGGTCTCCTCAGTGGCACCCGGAGCAGGCGGTATGCCGGCCACGGTAATTGAACTCACAAATACGAACCGTCTGATACCTTTCTTCCCAAGATTATCCGTTATCTGTTCTACCAGCTTTATATTCCTCCGCGCCGCGGCCTTCGAGATGCTCTTTATCTCACCTATGTGGAAGAAGACCTCGACCCCTTCCATCGCCCTGGTGACTGAAGGGAAGTCTTCAAGGTCGCCATGAAAAAACTCGACGTTCCCTCCCGCCCATTTTTCAGGGAGGGACGATTTTCGCGAAAAGAGCCTGACCGCATGGTTCCCCCCGACAAGAAGATCGACGACTCCCCGACCGACAAACCCGGTTCCTCCTGTAACAAGTACCTTCATCGTAACCCGGCAAAGCCGTAACCAAAAT
>JBJKOV010000252.1:0-7436 GCA_046707105.1 Thermodesulfovibrionales bacterium | reverse complement strand
TACCCATCATGAAGCCGTTCTTCAGTTTATTTGTAACGGCTATGGTAGGACACAGACTCAGGGCGAGTCTGAATATGGGGTTTTCCATCAGTATGCCGTTTCTGATAAGACCGCCTAAGCTAGCCTGCTTGCTCATTTTTTCACCTCGGATGATAATTTATCCTTCAGCATCTCGATGCCTTTTTTCACGCCGTCTTCCGTCACGGCCCTGCTCGATATGGTAGCACCCGATACCGCCTGGATATCGACCTCGGTCGGCAGCTTCCTGACTATGAGGTGGTCGAGCGTCTTGCCCGCGAACTGCTTCTGGAAATAGGGCTGCTGGACTTCATCACCAAGCCCCGGCGTCTCCTTCTGGTCGAGGATATTTAATTTTTCCACCGTATAGGCGTCATTGACGGCTATGAGCATGTTGATATAACTTGAGTAGCCTTTTGCGTAAGTCTCAATTATGTAACCGATCGTCTTGCCGTCTTTCTTCGCAGCGTAATATGCCGCTTCTTTATCATGGGGCTTCCAGACGCCAAGTTTCTCGACACTGTTGGCTTCGGGCATCATTTCCTTGAGAGCGGCCTGTTTCTCTTGGTAGGCCTTCATGACTTTGACCGGCTCGGTCTTCGCGTACACCCCCGCCAGGATGAGACCGCCGATGACGTAAATAACGACGAGGTTCAGAGTGATCTTGATAATATCTTTTGGGGTCATTTCGCCGCCTCCTTCCTCAGCCCGAACACCTTGGACTTGACGCCTCTGTCCAGAAGAGGCGCAAAACAGTTCATCAGCAGAATGGCGAACATGACGCCCTCCGGGAACCCGCCCTTCAGCCTTATGAGCATAGTCAGGCCGCCGCATCCTATTCCGAAGATGATCTGCCCCTTTTTCATGGACGGCGAGGTGACATAGTCGGTCGCCATAAACCACGCTCCCAGCATGAGACCGCCGCTCAGAAGATGTATGACGGGGTCTCCCGTAAAGAGGCCCTGCTTCCCGCCGAAGACCCATGCCAGCACCGCGACTGTACCCAGAAAAGAGATCGGGATATGCCAGGTGATGTATTTCTTGTAAAGCAGGAAAAGCCCGCCGATCAGGAGGGCTATCGCCGAGGTCTCACCGATGGAGCCCGCTATATTACCGGTCAGGAGGTGCTGGTAGAGGCCGGACTTGTCTCCGAAAACCTTCATCAGCTCCGTCATTCCGCTTTCCTTCAATATCCCGAGTGGAGTCGCGGTGGTCTTGGCGTCCAGCGCAAGGAAAGAAGAGGTAGGCTGCAGCCAGATCGTCATTGCCCTCGGCCAGCATATCAGCACAAAGGCCCTTCCCATCAGGGCGGGGTTGAAGATGTTAAACCCGAGTCCGCCGAAGAGCTGCTTCGTTATCACTATGGCAACCAGGGAAGCGAGGATGGGGACATGGACCGTAAAGGGTGAAAAAGACCAGAGTGATGCCGGCATATTCATACCGACCAGCAGGCCTGTCAGAAAGGCGCTGCCGTCGCTCACCACGGATTTCTTGTCCACCACTTTCATGTAGAGATGCTCAAAGATCAGACAACTCAGTATACAGAGGACCGTCACAAACAGGGCTTTAAGGCCAAAGAAATACAGGCCCGAAAGCATTGCCGGCAGCAGGGCCAGGCTGACGGTCCACATTATGCGGCTCGTCGTCTCCTCGCTCTTGACATGAGGACTGACCGACACTACTAAAGAATGTTCTTTTTTCGTTGCCTCCATTCTAAACTCTCCTTAAGGCTTTACCTGGGATTTCGCTAATCTCACAAGCTGAACTACCGGTCTCTTCGACGGGCATACAAAGGTGCAGGAACCGCACTCGAAACAGTCGAAGAGGTTATACTCCTTGCAGTCCTCGTAATGGCCCTTTTCCGCAAGCAGGCTCAACATGGACGGCATGAGTCCCATCGGACATGCGTCGATGCACCTGCCGCATCTTATGCAGGGGCCGAAATCCTCGGCATGGACGATCCCTTCTTCGGGCAATACAAGTATGCCCGACGTTCCCTTCGTTACCGGAACGTCCAGCGAAGAAAGGGCAAACCCCATCATCGGGCCGCCTGCTATCACCTTGGCGACTTCGTCCTTTAAACCACCGCATTCTTCCACCAGTTCGGATATCTTGGTGCCGACCCTTGACATCAGGTTCTTCGGTTCCCTGATCCCTTCGCCGGTGACGGTAACGACCCTCTCTATAAGAGGTTTGCCGAAACGCGCGGCCTCATAAATCGATAACGCCGTACCCACGTTCTGGACAACGACTCCGACATCCATGGGAAGACCCCTGGAAGGGACCTCCCTTCCGAGCACAGCCTTTATAAGCATCTTTTCGGCGCCCTGCGGATATTTCACCTCCAGCGATAGCACCTGTATGCCGGCCTCGCCAGCAGCAGCCTCCCTCATCTTAGCCACAGCGTCGGGTTTATTGTCCTCGATGCCGATAAGCCCTTTTTGCACGTTGAGGACCTTCATGAGGATCTTGAGGCCTTCCACGATCTCCTTCGGCTTTTCGAGCATGAGCCTGTAATCGGCCGTAAGATAGGGTTCGCATTCCGCGCCGTTGATCACTACGGCGTCGATCGGCTTTTCTTTCGGCGGGGAAAGCTTGACCGCGGTAGGAAAGGCCGCCCCGCCGAGTCCGACGATACCGGCCGCCTTTATCTTTTCCTTCAACTCGTCGGCAGAGAGGCTCATATAATCCGGGGAATCTTTAAGGGCGGTCCATTCGTCCTTCATGTCGTTTTCTATCACAACGGAATTGACCATCCTGCCCATCGCATTCTGGAACTCTCCTATTGCAATGACCTTCCCCGAAACAGAAGAATGGACCGGAGCCGAGACAAACCCTCCAGGCTCACCGATCATCTCCCCCTTCTTCACTTCCTGCCCTATCGAGACAAGGGGTTTGCAGGGTGCCCCCGCATGCTGGCTGAGGGGAATTACGACGATCTTCGGCGGTTTCGCCTCGGTGATTGGACTGTGTGCTGATAATTCCTTTTTGTCGGGCGGATGTATACCGCCTTTAAACGTGGCTGTGCCCATCTTAATGATTTCCTCCTTGGGATCTGGGAAGCCCAAAAAAAGGCCGTTATTTAATAACATGCCGCCTGACAGTATGTCAAGTCCCGGGTTTACTTTGCCTGAAAATCAGGCATTCAGGAGAGACCGTTCTTCGACTTGAACTTCACGCATCCGGCCCCTTACTCTCGCACCACTGCCGCGCATTCTGGAACATCCTGAGCCAGGGCGAAGCCCTGAGTTTCCCCTTCCACTCTTCCGGCATCCACGCCCACTGCCACTTGAGAAAGGTCCGTTCCGGATGGGGCATGAGTGCGAGGTGTCTTCCGTCGGGGGAGCAAAGAGCCGTTATGCCGCCGGGAGAGCCGTTGGGGTTGAAGGGATATTTTTCGGTGGGAACGCCGTTGTCATCAACATAGCGGACAGGCGCCAGGCCCTTGTCGAGGACCTCTTTTCTTATAGAGTCGTCCGGGAAATATGCCAGGCCCTCCCCGTGGGCCACCCATACGCCCAGAACGGAATCGGCCATTCCCCTGAACATCACGGCCGGACTTTCAATTATCTTCACCGACGCAAAACGCGACTCGAACCGGCCCGACCTGTTATGTACGAACCTCGGCTGATTCGTGTCAGGGATACCCTGCCACGGCACCCACCCGAGGAGGGCCATCAGCTGGCATCCGTTGCATACGCCGAGGCTGAAGGTATCGGGACGGTCATAGAACGTACTGAACTCCTCCCGGATCCTCTTATTGAACCTGATGACGCCGGCCCAGCCCTTTGCGGAATCAAGGACATCCGCATAACTGAAGCCGCCGACAAAGACCATGCCCCTGAAGCCCTCAAGGCCGACCCGGTTATCCAGGAAATCGGTCATCGTTACGTCCCAGGGTTCGAAGCCTGCCTGGAAAAAGGCGGACGTCATCTCCCTGTCGCCGTTGCTTCCTTCTTCCCTTACTATCGCGACCTTCGGCTTGTCCGTCCTTTCGAGGACCTCTTCCGGCGTGGGTTCAGGCGTGAAGGTGAGGTGTAGCGCAGGACCCTTCCTGTCATAGATATTCTTCTTCTCCTCTTCCACGCACTCAGGGTTTCTCTGCAGCATATCCAGCCGACAGCTCGTCTCCTCCCATATCCCCCTGAGTACCTTCATGTCTTCATGCAAAACAATAAGGGGTGAGGCGTTGGGCGTAAGGAGTGAAACCCTTATCTCCTTTTCCCTCAGACTTTTTCCTATCATCTGATACGGAATACCCATCTTTCGAAGCTCCGAAGTTATCCTGTCTTCATCCTCAGGCAGGTATTCAACAACTATTCCGATCTCTTCCGAAAAGAGAACTGGTATGCCTGCACTATGCCCTTTGCTCTTCGCACTCTGCTGTATTTCGATCTCGATTCCACAGTTTCCGGCAAAGGCCATTTCGAGGAGTGTCGTTATAAGCCCGCCGTCAGACCTGTCGTGGCCGGACAGTATCGAGTCTTCCGCAACCATTTTTTGTATCGCATTGAAGGTCCTCTTCAGCAATTCCGGGTCTTCGACATCCGGGCATTCATCGCCGACCTGCCGGTAGCATTGTGCCAGTGCCGAGCCTCCAAGCCGGTTGTTGCCCTCCGCCATATCGATAAAGAGAAGCCTGCTCTCCCCCGGCCTCTTGATATCGGGGGTAACCACTTTGGTAATATCCGGGCACGTCACATAGGCCGAGATGACGAGGGTACCGGGCGACTTCACTGTTTCAGTCTTCCCCTCGCTGTCCGTGACCCTGGCCGCCATCGACAGACTGTCCTTCCCCCCATCCACGGCAATACCCAGACCAATCATGATGTCCCGCATGGCTGCCGCCGCGTCGTAAAGGTCGGCCCCTTCACCGGAAAGTTTGGGCGCCCACATCCAGTTACCGGAACACTTGATGTCTTCAAGACGGGTCACCTTCGCCCACACGATATTCGTCAATGCCTCGGCCACGCTCATCCTCGCCATCGCCGCCGGATTAAGAAGGGTCTTTACGGGCTGCTCCCCGATGGAAATAGCCGTCCCCGTCAGGCCGAAATGGCTCTGGGCGACCACCGCGACGTCAGACAAGGTTATCTGGAGAGGCCCGACGCACTGCTGCCGCGCAATAAGACCTGTGACCGACCTGTCGACCTTGTTCGTCAGGAACCTCCTGGAGCCGACTGAGACGAGTCTGAGCACACGGTCGAGGGCCTCCCGCACTGAAAGCCGCTCCGGCAGTTCAAGCGGCTTCCTTTCGCGGCGCACTCTGTCGAGTTCGAACGTCTTCCGGGGCATCTCCCCAAGGACCTTGTCGAGATGAAGGTTCACCGGCGTGCTTCCGTCCGTTTCGTCGTACAGAATGATATAGCCGTCGCCGGTTATTTCGCCGATGAAGGCGCAGGGGACTTTTTCCCTCCTGCAGATCTCCAGAAAAGCCCCGGCCCTGTCCGGAAATATGAGTAGCGCATTCTGCTCCTGGTATTCGGCGCCCCATATTTCGAGCACGGACAAGGTATTGTCGCCAAGCGGAATTTTTCTGATATCTATCTTTGCTCCGGCGGGATAGATGATCTCTTTCACCACATTGCAATTGCCGCCCGCGCCCTGGTCGTGGATGCTCACGACGGGGTTGGCCTCTCCCAGTTCCACACAGGTGCGGATGACCCGGTTCATCTTCTGCTCCATCTCGGCGTCCCCGCGCTGTACTGCGTTGAAATCGAGTTCCGCGATGTTCTGGCCCTGGATCATGCTGGATGCGGCGCCGCCGCCCATGCCGATCCGGTAGGCTGGGCCGCCGACCTTCGTAACGAGCATTCCCCTGGCAGGTTCCTTCTTTTCGACATGGCGGGAGTCTATCTGACCGACGCCCCCGGTAAACATGATCGGCTTGATCCATTCCCGTCTTTCCCCTCCCGGCATTCTGAGACCGAACGACCTCGTGAACCCCTGGATGACAGGCTCTCCGAACTTGTTTCCGTAATCCGAAGCCCCGTTGCTGGCTTCTATCTCGATAGTGAGAGGGCTCGCGAGGTTCGATGGATAGGCAAACTCTTCATCCTCCCAGGGGAGCTCATATCCCGGAATGCGCAGGTTTCCGACACAGTAAGCCGCCGTGCCGGCAATGACCAGCGCCCCCCTGCCCGTGGCCTGGACGTCCCTTATCCTTCCCCCTGTGCCTGTTTCCGCCCCGGGGAACGGCGCCACCCCGCTGGGGAAATTGTGCGTCTCTGCGGTAAATATGGCGTGATACGCAACCGGCTTCTCGATGAACACCGAAATTCCGCCGGGTCTCCCGGGCAGAATGGTCCGGACGTCAAAACCTTTGATCGCACTCGAATTATCCTTGAAAGCGATGACACTGTTGTTGGGGTTCCGTTCCAGCGTGGCCCGAATGATCGACATAAGGTTTTCGGGGACTTCCCTGCCGTCGATAACCAGCCTGCCCTTGAAAAACCAGTGGCGTGAATGCTCGCTGTTTGACTGGCTGAGGTCGAAACATTCGACGTTTGTAGGGTTTCTGCCGATATCTTCCGAAAAAAGGCGATAGTAGTAATCGATGTCCCAGTCATCCAGTCCGAGCCCCATCTCCCTGTTTATCTTTTCGAGGGCATGTCTGCCCTCCTCGATGACCGGGACGGAGTAGACCGGATCAGGCCTCATGCCTGTCTCGAAGCTCTTCAGCCGTTCGGGATAGAGGCACTCCGTCATGCGGTCATAGAGCTCATTTGAGAACCGCCCCAACTCTTCAGCCGTCAGTTCAGACGACGCATCCACCCTGTATCTCCGCGAACGCTCTATCCGCCTCACCTTTGTCAGCCCGCAGGCATGGCATACCGAAACGGCATTCGTGGACCACGCCGTCGTGAAGTTCATGCGGGGGCCGGCTTCAAGAATGTAATGCCGCCCGGCACCTTCAGTTTTCCGGCTCAGGAAGCTCTCCCCGGAAAAATTCCCGGGTTCGAAGGTCTCGCTCAGCAGCCATCGGAGCATTTCCGCCTCATCTGCGGAAAGGGAGGTCTTTGATTCGATATAAAAGCAGAATTCCGTCCGGATGTCCTCTATCGCTCCCGAAATATTGATCCTCGCGACGGACAAAAGGATGTTCCTCTTCGGTTCCGCAAGAGCGGGCCTCTTATATCGATAGGTTAATATCAATGCCGGTTATCCTTGACAACTGCACAGCCGCTGAAAAAAGATATAACCGCCGCTCATTTCTTCGCCTTTCCGAATACCCTCTGATAGATATAATCTATATTGCTGAAATAATGTTTGAGGTCGAATATGTCCCTGATCTCGGCGGCGGTCAGGTACTTCCTGACACTCCTGTCTTTCAGCAGCATCCCCTTGAATTCCTTCCTCTTCTTCCAGCTCTCCATGGCATTTTTCTGTACAAGGGCATAGGCGTCTTCCCTGCTCAT
>JBJKOV010000251.1:0-3082 GCA_046707105.1 Thermodesulfovibrionales bacterium | reverse complement strand
AATATAACGACCTGGTTTGATACCAGGTCAAGAATTGTGTTCAAGGGCGGGGATCACGGCTCTTGTCTCTTTCATCTGCACTGTGCGCTCTGCTCTATGCTCCTTGCGTTTCATGTCAGCGCCGCGTTCCGAGAGGTTTGTTGTGACAGCTATAGCAGAACGTTTTGCCTCTCACCCGCCTCAAGTAGAAAACTTTCTTCCCCTTGCTGTCGCCATAGTAATCAGAATGAAAGGTATGACAGGTGATGCATGTTATCCTGCCTGCGGAGTCGAGCGGCATGTCGGCCGGTACAGGCATTGAAGGAACTATCTTTGACGGATGGGCAAATCCGCTTTCGGTCCCGTGATAGCTCTTATGGCATGACAGGCATATCTTGTACGTATCATCGTAAAATCCAAGATCCCGGTTATTGAATGGAAGGGATATATGACAATCGAGACAGCGCACATCTTTCGCTCTGCCGTGCTCTGCAAATGCGGGGACAAGGCATGCGAAGAAAAAGAGAGCCGTAAAAATTACTCTCACCATTCGATCAGCCCCGTCTCTTGAACCCGGTAATCTGCGCTTCAAGATTTTCAACCTGTTCCGTCAGCCTTTTCTTCAGTTCCGCTCTTTCCGCGGCTTCCCGCTCGTACCTGAGGTCTCCGACCGTCCTGCTGATCTTCCTGACATCGGCCTTGATGCCGGCGAAACGGTGGGAGAGTTCAACTGCCACCAGGTTCAGCTCGTCGGCAAAGTCCTTGAACTCCTCTCCCTCCTGCAGGACGACGCGGGAACCCAGATCGCCTCTGATAATTCTGGAAAGGTCCACCCTGATGCGGAAAAGCGTGCCGACTATCTTGTTGCGGAGCCCTTCCACGGCATAAACAAGCACCAGAAAAATGAAAGCCAGGGCAATACAATTCGCCCAAAAGGCCTCCCGGAAAAAGAGACCGCCGGTGCTGGCAGCTGGGAGCCTCATCGAAAAAAGCAAAGAGTCTATTTTGTTCAATGAAAATATGTTGAACAATATCACTGCGACAATGCTCCCGATAAGGGAGACCACCAGGAACCGCAGTATAAACATGGACTGAAATTTCTTCTTGGTAAAGTAATTCCTTCGTCTATAATGCTTCTTCATGTATCACCTCCGGTCGAGCGCGTGGCAGGCAAGACAAAGTTTGCTGCCCCTGTTGCTCATCACCAATTCCTGTTCCACCTTTGAATAGGGATTGTGGCACGAACCGCATCCCACTTTTCCATCGAAAAATTTGATTCTGGGATCAACCAGGCCGATCGGCACCAGGTCAGTCCTGTGGAGATGGGCCGTCCTGGCGCTCTCGTAATCGACCCCTATGGGGTGGGTCCCCATGTCGTTCCCCACCATGGACTCCTGGTGGATCCACTCACCGACGTGAACCGTTGCTTGAGGCGCGAGAGAACCGTCATGACATGACAGGCAGTTTCTTGACATGTCGTCTATTTCACCCACGCCGCTCGTCGCAATATATTTAGATTTAAAATGGGCTTCGCCCAGGATCTCCCTGTGCCCACTCTCCTGCAAAGGCTCTTTGTGGCAAGCCTCACAAAAATTCCGCCCTGTCTCATATCTCCTCAAAAAGTGGGACCGGGTCCCATAGGGAGTAAAGTAGGACGCATGGATATCGTGGCAGGTAGCGCATGTGATTGTTCCCTCCGGGGAAAGCGGCATATCCGGGGGAACTATTGCCTGCCGGGGTGCAACATTGATAGGATGAATATATCCGTCCGACAAAATATCCCGGTGGCATCTCTCACACAGCGTCAGAACCGGCCCGTTCAGCTTCTTTCCCAGCACCTTGCCGGAGGAGTCCTTAGCATGACACCCGCCGCAATCCGACTCGGAGAATTTATGGGGCTCCCTTTCCAGCGCGTACACCAGCATTAGCGTTATGAGGACCAGCAGGAATCCGGCAACCGTCCGTTTTCGTTTCATAACTCAATGGTGCCATGAACCTCGGGAACTCCGGCCCGATTATAGTTTAATGACAGAAAGAGCATCCTTGATCTGATCCGTCTCTTCCGAAATCATGCTGATTGAACTCCTGACTTCGGCAGAGGAGGCTTCCTGCGATTCAGGGAGCGCCGAAATTCGCTTCTTCAACTCTGTAACATGCAGGTCGAGCGCGTTCAATATATCCCCGTAGGCTGCGGCCAGATTGTTAAGATCATCCGCCAAAGGATGGATCACGTCGTCCTGTCTCAGCTTCACGTTTTCTGTAAGATCTCCGGCGGCGATTTTCCTCGCAGCTATCCCCAGCCTGTGCAGTGGACCGGCGACACGATGAGAGTAAACAAGGGTAATGAACACGATCCCGACCAAGATGAAAAAAGAAGCAGAGGCATATATGATCAGGGACTTATGGAAAAGCTCCTGCCGCAGACCGGAAATAACATTATAGCTTTCGGCATAAGAAAATCCAGGCTTTTTGTTCAGAGAAAAATAGATGGTGGGCGCCGTGACAACAGCGCCCATAAGGATAATAAAAGCGCTCTTTAAGACAAGTTTATGGGAATATGATCTTGTTATTGTGTCAAACATATTGTTTATTACCCTCCCATTTGATTGAAATGACCGCCTTATATCAATGTTTGCACCCGGCGGTCCCGTTGACAATCAGGGATTCCCTGAGATCAGGCTTCGACATTCCTGAGCCACCGCAACAAACCGGAAAAGTCTGTTGCCTTTTATCGAAGCGCCTCATTCACTTCCGGAAGGAACGGCTGGCTTTCTTCTGCGGAGTTGATCAATCTGCGGAAGTAAGTGTGAAAAACGGCACGGCTTAATAAACCTTAATTGCGGACAGTCGAGAGGCAGGACATCGGGGTATCGCTCATTATGGGCGGACAATCTGCCTCTACTACGAGGTCCTTAAGCCGATTACTATCGGGCTGAAGAGAAAGCAGAAACGAATGAACAGCCGGAATGACTAGAACCTATCTCAAAATTGAAATATTATGATATCCGCTTCTTGTGTCATTCCGGCTTGTCCGGAATCTTTCTTTGTTTTCAGAAGGATTCCCGACGCGTTCCACTTGCGGGAATGACAGCCTTGAACCGAT
>JBJKOV010000250.1:0-2340 GCA_046707105.1 Thermodesulfovibrionales bacterium | reverse complement strand
CTTTCGTCCTGTTGCAAATATAATTTGCAGAAACCATGCCATGTCTTAACCCCTTGTTTTCCAAGATTTCTTCCCCAGCAACACCATGCATTTCCACAAATCCATTCGCGTTTGTGCAAAAAAAGGCGCCGGAGAAGATCGGGATAAAGGATTATCCCGAATTTATTCAGTAGCCGCGCTGACTGCTATAATACAAGTACTTTTACTCGGAGGACGGAGAGAGATCAACATGAAGTGTCCAGAGTGCGGAAAAGAGATAAGTTCCGGGAAGGTATGCGATAAATGCGGGGACGCCGTGCAGCCTCATGGGGTGGAGGTCGAGTATAAGGAGTTCAAGATCTCCGAGTTGCTCGATATAAGAATGGCCAGAAAAGCCGGCACCGTCCGGGCTGGTCGAAAGGATGAAAAAGCGCCCCCTTTGAGCCGGAAGGAGACGAGGGCGATAAAGGCCCCGGGGACGGAGGAGAAGTCAGGGCAAAAAACTTCTCTCATTGTCATCATGGCCCTCATTATCGTTGTCCTCACCGCGATCTTCGGGCTTTACCTGTTTGAGAACCTGAAAGGATTTTGACGCCCCGAGTCTGCCCTGCAAGCCCTCACGACATTCAGACATTCAGGTTCGGCGGGTCGGAGTCCTTTGGAACTTCTGCATCCATAAATACGGAAACATGAAGGTTGTCACAACCATGTTTCTTTGCAGTTTTATTTTTTTGCCTCCATGCTCTATTCTTTCTTACGCTTCGCCCTCTGCATCAGGATACAATACGAGTATTGCAACGCGTGAAGAAAGGGCGACAGGCGGATGAACTCCGTTTCACTTGTCATAGCGGTCATAACATACGTGGGAGTGGCTGTAGGCGGCATCCCGGGCCTGGCTCTTGACAGGACCGGCATCGCCATGCTCGGTGCCATCGCGATGATAGCCTCTGGGGAACTTTCCGTGCAGGCAGCGGTTATGTCGATAGACGTTCCGACGGTCCTTCTCCTCTACGGACTTATGGTCCTTTCGGCACAGTTCAGGCTCGGAGGGTTTTACACCCGGGCCGCGCTCAGGCTTACCGCTTTTCTTGAGAATCCGGCAAAGTTTCTCCTTGCCATAATGTCGGCGGGCGCACTCTTTTCCGCACTGCTCATGAACGACATCGTCTGCCTGGCCTTCACTCCTGTCCTCGCCGTGTCCGTGCTCAATGCGGGATTGAACCCTGTGCCGTTTCTCATCGGCCTTGCGGTTGCGAGCAACATCGGGTCGGCCGCTACGATCGTGGGAAATCCCCAGAACATGCTCATAGGCCAGTACGGCGCGCTCCATTTCGGACGGTTTTCCCTCTGGTGCGCACCCCCCTCTTTACTTGCCCTCGGGGCGGCATACCTTATCATCAGGATGATATACCGGAAGGACCTCTCCAAGGTTCCAGTCGCGGCTGCGGTACCGGAAGGGTCGTGGCAGCCATTCGACCGGCACCAGAGCGCGAAGGGAATCACGGCTGCTGCAATTCTTCTCGTACTTTTTTTCACGCCCGTTCCGAGGGAGATAAGCGCCATCTGCATCGCCGGGATACTTCTCTGCAGCAGGCGCATGCATACACGCTCGATCCTCGGGCTTGTCGACTGGCATCTTATCACCCTCTTCTGCGCGCTCTTCGTCGTAATCAAGGGACTGGAGACAACCGGGGCACCGTCCGTGCTCATAGCCTCCCTCCAGGCCCACGGCATCTACATCGGGCACCCTTTCGTCCTTGCAGCCGTCTCCGGGATTCTCAGCAATCTCGTAAGCAATGTACCCGCGACGATGCTCCTTACCAGGTTCCTCGACCCTGCGCGTCACGTCCAGTGGTACATACTCGCCATTTCAAGCACCTTCGCCGGAAACCTGATCACTATCGGCAGCATCGCAAACCTGATAACATTCGAGCAGGCAAGGACATACGGGATTAAGATAGGGTTCAGGGAGCACGCGAGGGTTGGGATACCCGTGACCCTCGCCTCCTTTGCCATTGTTTTGCTCTGGATTGCGCTTGTTTCGTAATTCTTTGGATGTGGATAGCCTGAAAATTGCACTACCCCGCTCTTCTCTTCCCGGACTTATACCCTTTGAGTTTGCTGGAAATTCTGCCAGTAGAGAAACTTCAGGTACTTCGTGAAGCCGATTCCGTATTCCTGTTGCAGACGCCTGGCTGCCGCCCGGTATGAGGGCAGGTCCAGGAAGATTTCCGGGGTATTGGAGGCAAAGACGGCGGCGTTCCAGTATGCCTCTCCCGGCTGAAGCTTCACGGTGTTGTTCCCGAATGCCTGACGGAGAGTTTCGTAGACTGCGGGGAAATTGTCCTTCGGCCTGCTCCA
>JBJKOV010000249.1:0-4351 GCA_046707105.1 Thermodesulfovibrionales bacterium | reverse complement strand
AAATTGGGATCGGAGAGCGTAGATCCCCTGGATTTCGCGAGACGCCCCGGACAGATTATGGGGCCAAAGGAGATGACGTCCGACGGGCAGATGCTGATGGCCAATTACAGCATAGCCGACAAAGTTGCCCTTGGCGTCACCGCCTCCTATCTAGAAAAAAAGATGGAAGTCTACAAGATGGGAGGCAAGGCAACCGAAACAGACAGGAACAGCGGATTCGGCGACGTGGACGTGACGCTGAGATACAACGTCTGGAAAAATGTTTATTACAGCAAATTCTTCAGTCTCCTTGCCGGAGCGACCGTCCCGACGGGCGACTTCAAGGAGAAGTACATATCGATGCCGGGTCTTCAGACGGGGGCGGGGGCTTTCTCCTTCACAGGAGGCCTGCTTTACTCCCACCGTTATAGAAACTTCTGGTTCCACTACCTGACAAGTTATACCGCAAGGTTTGAGAACGCCGACAATTACAGGTTCGGGGACACGACCCGCGTCGGCGCGGCGGCGCATTACACTCCGAATTATGACCTCATGGCAGGGCTCGAACTCGACGCATCTTTTGCGTCAAAAGACCGATACATGGGGAACAGTGTGGGCAATACGGGCGGATTCGTGACCAATCTGACGGGTGTCATGGACTGGAAATTCCTTACCGCTCTGGGCGGAAACTTCAGTGTGCGTATGACTGCCGGGATTCCCGTATATGAGGACTTCAACCATTACAGCATGGGAACAACGGAAAAGGTAAAACTGGGCGGAGGCTATTTCGGGACCGCCATGATCAGCTTCAAGAGGCGCCTGCCCCTGTTCTGAGAAGAGCTTGGCCGGGCTTCAGCGGCGGTCCGGATGCAGGACCGCCGCTGAAACACCTTATGAACATGAAGGGCGTCATCCTCACAAGCATCGCCAAAATGCTGGACGCCTATCTGGAAATCAGAAACAAGTCCCTCCATTTCCAGAAGAACCTGGTGTAGCGGCAGAATTAAGAGAGGCCGCGACAATTCATGCAGGTGGGCTGTTCAGGCAATCTTGACGCCAAAGACAACTGACTTGACCGCACGTGAGGACACGGGGCGTCGCAAAGCAGTCATCGTAGCCCTCCGCCCTCTGGATCGTCCTGATAAGATCTACCTTGTTTAACTTCCAGCTGTTAATTCCCCTTTGTCTTGCAATCTTTCTGACGTCAGCAATCTTCATCATCTCTGCACCTCCGCTGCCGGATCAACCGCTCCTTACCCCAATATACATCTTTCTTCCGTCTCTGTAAACTTCCGGCCATCAGGGGCAGATCCTCTCACGGTTGGAAACAAGCCTCGTCACAACGGGATCTTTCAGGAGTGTTGCAATCTGCATCTGCAAGCGGAAACGACGCCCTTTTCGCTGCCGGCAGGGAAGCCTTCCCCGAAAACCTCCGGAGAGGACACAGCATACTTTAAGCAACACCGGGGGATCGAGACCTTCAGATCTCTCTTCGACCCTCCAGGGCCTTGCCCAGGGTAACCTCATCGGCGAATTCCAGGTCGCTCCCCATGGGCAGCCCGTAGGCTATACGCGTCACCCTGACGCCGAGGGGACTCAGTTCATCTCTGATGAACTGGGCGGTTATCTCCCCCTTCGTATTCGGGTTGGTGGCGATTATCACTTCACGAACCCCGTTTCCCCTGACCCTTTCAACCAGCTCCTTTATCTTCAGCTTGTCAGGCGTAATTCCGTCTATGGGCGACAGGGCCCCGAGCAGAACGTGGTAGAGGCAGTTAAAGCTCTTGACCCGCTCGATCACCAGTATGTTGCTAGGTTCTTCGACCACACATATCCGGCTTCTGTCGCGGGAACCGTCACTGCATATTCCGCATATTTCATCTTCTGTGATGTTGAAGCACTGGCCGCAGAACCTCGCCTTCTCCTTGACCTTCTCTATTGCCTTTGCTATGGAGAGGGCATCAGGGTCGGGCATCGCCAGTATAAAAAAAGCAAGCCGCTGAGCGCTCTTTCTGCCGATGCCGGGCAACCGCATGAGTTCACTGATCAAGTTTTCGATAATTCCTTGCATTTCCTGACTTCCTCACAGTTGGGAGTTCCCTAAAATCACGGACAGTGGCCTTTCACTTACCGAACATGTTCCCAAGCCCTCCGATTCCCGGAAGCTGAAGCCCGCCGGTCAGCTTGGACATTTCTTCATTAACCATCTCCTGTGCCCTTCTGAGCGCCTCATTACAGGCGGCAATTATGAGGTCCTGAAGCATCTCAACATCATCCGGGTTAACGACGTCCTTCTCTATCTTTATCGACACAAGTTCTCCCGCCCCGCTGGCGACCACCATCACCATGCCGCCGCCGGCTGTCGCTTCCGCGGTTTTTTTCTTCGCCTCTTCCTGCGTCTTCTGCATCTCCTCCTGGAGTTTCTGCGCCTGGCGCATCAAATCCCCGAGCATTTTCTTAGACATACCTTCCTCCGTTTTACTTGTTTTCCGTATCTCCTGAAGGAGAAATATCCACGATCCTCCCCTCAAAGAGCTCCAGCGCTTCCTTGATCAGGGGTTCATCCATGATCTTTTGTTTCAGGTCCTTCTTTCGAACTGTCTTTTTTTGTGAAACCGCAAAACGGACCGAAATATCTCCGCCGTACTCTTCGCTCACTATCTTCCCTATTGCATCCAGATTGTTTTTTATGGAGTCCCCGAACAAGGCCGCGTGCCCCCCGTTAAGGGTCAGGAAAAGCTCATTTCCCCTCAATTCCACCCCGGCCTGAGCAAACTGCGATGACAGGGGAGGTTCCAGCCTCGCGATAGTTCTGTCCCATGCCCCTGCCGCACCCTTTTCCGGAACCGCAAGGTCATTTGGGACATCGCCTTGGACATCGCCTTGGACATCGCCGGAAGCAGAAACGGGCGCCGCCGGCCTGTCAGCTTCCACTACCGGTCCCTTCCTATATTCCGGCTTTCCCGGTTTTTCCACCGCTTCTGCCCGCATCTCAGGGACGGCGGGAGCGGGAATAACCGGTAATTCTCCCGCACACCCCTGGCCGTGCCGGCTGATATTTTCGATCACGTCCTTAAGGGGCTTCATCGTGCTGATAAAGCTGGCCTTCAGAAGGCTCAACTCAAGCGCAAGCCTTGGCGATGAAGAAGTCCGTACGTCGTTTTCTGCCTTCATTATCTCTGAAAGGATTAGTGTGAGCTGCTCTTCGGTGGACACCGCTGCTATCTCCTTTACAACGGCCATCTCCTCGGTCCCCAGATCAAGAACCTCATCGGGACGATTCATGACACTCGCCACAAGAAGGTCCCGGAAGAACTGTGTGAGCCCCCTGGTAAACGCTCTTATGTCAGCACCCTGCTTCGACAGAACTTCCACGGCTTCGATCAATTCAACCCTGTCGCCGGCAATCAGCGCCTTCGAAACCTTCGACAGCAGCCCGAGGTCGGCTATGCCGAGCAGGCCTTTCACATCCTCCTCCGACACCTCCGATGAAAAGGAAGACAACTGGTCGAGTATCGTCAGGGAGTCACGCATGCTTCCGTCGGCCGCCCTTGCTATCAGACCCAGGGCCGGAGGAGAGACCTTGATGCCTTCCGATTCCGACACCTTCTTGAGCCTCTCCCTTATAGCGCCGCTGGATATCCTCCTGAACGGCATATGCTGGCACCGTGAAACTACTGTAGCCGGTATTTTCCTCATCTCGGTCGTTGCCAGGACAAATATCACATGCGAAGGGGGCTCCTCAAGCGTCTTCAGAAGCGCATTGAAGGCGGAACCGGAAAGCATGTGCACCTCGTCGATAATGTATACCTTGTATCTCCCGCTCGACGGCGCATACCGCACCCGCTCCCTGAGGTCCCTTATATCGTCAACGCTGTTGTTGGAGGCCCCGTCGATCTCCATCACATCCACGGACGAGCCGTCGCTTATCGCGGTGCACGATTCACAGACACCGCAGGGTACCGGCGTCGGCCCCTCCTTGCAGTTCAACGCCTTTGCAAGGATCCTGGCGGAAGATGTTTTGCCTACACCCCTCGGGCCTGAAAAAAGATAGGCGTGGGCTATCTTACCCTGGGAAACGGCATTCTTCAGAATGCGCATGATAGGCTCCTGGCCGACTAGGTCGTCGAACTCCTGGGGTCTCCATTTTCTTGCCAAGACGAGGTAGCTCATAGTAGTTATGCTGCGAGTCCATGCCGGGGGACGGCGCTGGGTTTCCCGACGCCTCACTTCGCCCCTCTAACGCATCCCTTCTGCCTTACTGCAGCCCGCAAACGACTTGCCGCGGCACACAGGAAAAATGCTTATCGCTGCTTCCTTCCGGATCTGACGAGGTTCACACCGTCCTGTTGCGCAGGGCCGTTTACAGACT
>JBJKOV010000248.1:0-2329 GCA_046707105.1 Thermodesulfovibrionales bacterium | reverse complement strand
CCGCATCGTTATTCCCCTTCGTGTCCTCCTGAAGCTGGCCAGCTCCTGGGACGCCGGGTTAAGGAAGGTCTTTAAAGAATGGGGGCCGTTCGAAAAGGAAAAGATGACACCCTCTTCTTTGTCATTGTCCAGCCTGTAGCATCCCGGCGACTGGAGGTCCTTCAGCCCGGCCGGCAGGTCCCCGAAGTCTATTTCCGTCAAAACAATTGCGCCGTTTTCGAGCTTCGGCCCGACAACCCGGTGAGTCGGCTTCAGTTTCCCGAAGATGAGACCCAGGTCCTCCTTCTCTATTTTGATTTTTTTCATGCGAAGTCCCCGTTTACGATCACATTCTACCTCAAAAGGAAAGAAGAATGAATTGCTAAAAAATCTCACCGCAGAGACGCGGAGATCGCAGAGAGTGTAATTATATATTTCCGCTGAGAGGACGGAAAATATATAAACTGCCATAATGAGCTTTTTTTGTTTTCCGGCCTCTCACCGGAAAACAAAACCGATTGTATCTCCGCGAACTCTGCGTCTCTGCGGTGAACTTTATCTTTTTCATCTGTTCACTCGCTGTATCTGCGGATGATTCTCGACCCGTAGAAAAAAATTACCGCCGCGTAAGTGCAGAGTATGACGAGGGAGACGAGCCCTTCAGCGTCCAGGGACGTCTTCCTGATGAGGATATTGGTGTAGGTGAGGGGCATGATGTAGATAATTGCCTTTATTATGAGCGGCACTTTGTCCAAAGGGAAAAAGGTTCCGCTGAAAAACGCCATGGGCATGATGAAGAAGTTAGTGTATGTGGCGGTGTCTTCGTGGGACTTGGCCAGCATCCCGGTAATAATTCCGAGACTGGAGAACAGAAAACAGTTGAGAAGAAGTGTGAGAAGGAACAGCGGCGTAACGGCGAACCCCCGGGCGGTTGCGAACCCCACAAGGATTATCAGCATCGACGCAAACAGACCCTTCACCATGCCTGCGAGCACTTCACCGGCCATGATGGCCAGGTGCGAAACCGGCGACTGGACAAATACCTGAAAGGTCTTGAAGTACAGACGATTCAGGTTAAGCGCACTCGCCACCCATGTGTATGAATTGTTCATCGAACTCATCGCCACCAGTCCGGGGATGAGAAACGCAAGGTAGTCGGTTCCGTGGATCTTTACGCTCCTGCCGAGGCCAAACCCGAAGGCGACGAGATAGATAAGGGGAACTATCATGGCCGAAAAAAGGTAGCTCAATCTCAACAGTTTTCTTCTGAAAAGGAGCATCTCTCTCAGGAAGACCGGATACCACCCCGAAAATACTCTCATTCTATGCGCTCTCCCGTAAGCTTGATGAACACGTCTTCGAGGTTGGTCCGGCGAATCGTCACCGCAGTCTCCACAGACTTCGCCCTCTCGTCTGCCTCCTCCCGGCTTCTGCAGATATGCTGAATGAGTCGGCCCTCCCCGTCCACGAACTCGACAACATACTCGCCGACCTGTGCTTTAAGGGTCTGCGGAGTATCCAGGGCGATCAGCCTCCCCTTTGAAAGAATCCCGACGCGGTCGCAGAGGACTTCCGCCTCCTCGATATAATGAGTTGTAATGATGACGGTCCTCCTGTCCAGCCTTATTTTTCTGATCACGTCCCATATGTGGCGCCTGATCTGGGGATCGAGGCCGACAGACGGCTCGTCGAGAAAAAGGGCGGAGGGTTCGGGAAGCAGCGCCCTCGCCAGAATAAGGCGCCGTTGCATACCGCCCGAAAAGTGTTGGACTACAGAGTCTTTTCTGTCCCACAGGCCGACGGTTTCGAGCACCTCCCTGATCCGCCGCCCCCTGTCCCTGACCGCATGCAGCATACTGTAGATAAGCAGATTTTCGTAAGCGGTGAGCTCCCTGTCCAGGTTGTTCTCCTGCGGCACCACACCGATCCTTTTTTTTATCTCAGGAGCGCTGCCGGCGACATCATACCCGTCGATCACGCATCTGCCCGCGTCTGACCTGCTAAGTGTGGTGAGTATCTTGATCGTCGTGGTCTTTCCCGCCCCATTGGGCCCCAGAAGGCCGAAGACCTCGCCGTCCCCGATCGAAAAGGAGACATGGTCCAGCGCCCTGATCTCCCCGTAGTTCTTCGTCAAACCGCTGACCTCGATCATGACGTTTATCCGACTACAGGGTTTCCCCGGGGGTATCGGTATCTTTCCCGGGATTGTCCGTCGGGACCGGCTCTTTGCCTATCCGCAGCTCGTTCCTGAACCATACTTCCCGCTGGGGGAAGGGGATCTGGATATCCTTTGCCTTGAAGGCGTCCCATATGAGGTAGTTTATCCTGCTCTTGACAAGGGGCATCCTGA
>JBJKOV010000247.1:0-3625 GCA_046707105.1 Thermodesulfovibrionales bacterium | reverse complement strand
TCAGTCATGCCCGAGGATCTTAATCGGGCATCCAATCTCTCTGAAAACCTGGATTCCCGACGACTACCTCGGGAATGACGAATTTGAAATGCAAGTCTCATTGCAACATTAGGATAAACTCTCTGCGCCCTCTGCGTCTCCGCGGTGAACCATCAGAACTCTTTCATGTTATTATGTCCGGCATTTACCGTCAATGGAGGTACCACATGAGTATCTCCTGGCCGAAAAACAGGCTGATCATCGCCCCTATGGTCAGAAACGGCCCGAATGGTATGAGTGTCCCCCTGCCCTTGCCTTTCCAGATCATGAGAATTATCCCGCCCACTGAACCCAGAAGGCTGCCCGCAAAAGTGGTGAGGATCACGCTCTTCCACCCCATGAGCCCACCTATCATGGTCATCATCTTGATGTCCCCGCCGCCCATTCCCTCCTTCTTGAACAACCTGATGCTAAATTCAGCCATCAGGAAATAAAAGATGAAGGCCCCAAGGGCGCCGATGATGGAGGCCTTATACCCGAGGAGGGAGGCCCTCATGAAGGGGTCCGGGAGTATGAAGCAGCCGGCCGCAAGCCCGAGCGGAATTCCCGCAAGCGTTATTCTGTCAGGAATTATAAGAAAGTCGAGGTCTATGAAGGTTATCACGATAAGCGCCGAAAGAAGGAGACAGTATATGATGAAATCCCATCCTATGCCGTATCTCCACAACACGGCCGCATAAAAAAAAGCGTTCAATGCCTCGACCAGCGGATATCTCGGAGATATCCTTTCCCCGCAGCTGCGGCACTTACCCAGCAGGAGGATGTAACTCAGTACGGGGATATTGTCCCACGCCCGTATGGGCGTGCCACAGGACGGGCACCGCGATGAAGGGAGTACGATGGACTGGTTCCTCGGTATCCTGTATATGCAGACATTGAGAAAAGAACCGATCAGAGCGCCGAAGATAATAACGACAATATACAGGGACATCAGACTCCCATGCCGTGTATCTCGGAAACCTTCGCTTTCAGTTCTTCGATATCTTTTTCCATTTTTTCCAGGTTCTCCATGGCCTCGACGATCACCTTGTCTCTCAAAACATTCTTTTCGGGGTTTCCTCTGCTCTCATAGATCCGCTCCCCTATGGTCCTGAAAAGTTCCTGCCTCTTCTTCTCCATTTCATCCGACCTGTACATTAACTTGATGATCGCTATCTCGATTCTGAACCTTTCGGAAAAAACAGTCGCAAACCACCTGATCCTGGCCAGACCGTCCTTAAAATTTTCCATTACTCTCTTCAGCATGTTATCCCCTTTTCCGCGCTAAGCAAATAAATCCGCATAGAGCATAGCGCATAGAGTTACTAATAAGTGCATTAGTAGGATGTCATTCCCGCTCGTCGGGAATCCTTCCCCAAAAAGACTCCGGACAAGCCGGAGTGACAAATAACGTTATCATACCTATGTACTTCTTAGTAAAAGACAAAGAACCGCTATAAGCATAGCCTGGATGCCCGTTCTTTGCGCGCTTTGTCTGCTTTCATCCTCATCTCGTCGTTTTTGCTCTATGCGCCATGCGCTGTGCTCTGTGCGTTTTTCCTCACCCCGTCATCCGGAGGCCGGCCGGGCCTCCCCAGGACATCTCCAGGACTTCCTTCAGCACAGGAAATGTCTTGAGTCCCGGGTCCTCTTCCACCAGCAGAAACGCCTCCTTTCGGGCGCTTTCGAGTATCCCGGCGTCTCTTATTATATCAGCAACCTTTAATTCGGGAACACCCGCCTGCCGGATGCCGAAAAACTCTCCCGGCCCCCTGATCGCGAGGTCTTCCTCCGCAATCCAGAAGCCATCGCAGTTCGCGACCATCGCGGCCAGCCGACGCCCCGCCTCGCCCTCCCCCCGTCCGTGAGAGACGAGCAGGCAATGTGACTTTTCGGCGCCCCTCCCCACCCTTCCGCGCAGCTGATGGAGCTGGGCAAGGCCGAAACGTTCGGCATGGACAACAAGCATCACAGTCGCGTTTGGAACGTCCACTCCAACCTCCACTACCGTCGTGGCCACAAGGATGTCCGTCTCTCCGGACCTGAAAGAGGTCATGACCGCCTCTCTCTCAGTCGGGCTCATCCTTCCGTGGAGAAGAGAGATCCTGTAATCGGGGAATATCTTTTCAAAGGCATCCTTCCCCTCCGAAGCGGACTTCAAATCTGTCCTGTCCGAGCCCTCGATTACCGGATAAACAACATACGCCTGTCTGCCGTTTCCGATCTCTCTTTCAAGGACCCCGTATATGCGGCTCTTCTCCCCCGGGCGGACGATTTCGGTCGAGACGGGCCGCCTGTCCGGCGGCAGTTCGTCAATAACGGAACAATCGAGATCGCCGTATATGGTCAGCGCAAGGGAACGGGGGATAGGCGTTGCCGTCGTAACAAGTACGTCCGGATGGACGCCCTTTTTTATCAGCAGGGCCCGCTGCATCACCCCGAATTTGTGTTGTTCGTCGATAACGCACAGTCCCAGATTCTCGAATGCAACGCTTTCCTGTATCAGTGCGTGTGTCCCGATCACGATCCGCGCCTCTCCCCCTGCGATCCGCGCCCGCTGCTCCTCGTCCGCCCCCCCGGTAAGCAGCAGGGCCTTCAGCCCGAGTTTTTCTATCAGGACGCGGATGGTTGCGTAATGCTGCCCGGCAAGGATTTCGGTCGGGGCCATCAGCACAGCCTGGTATCCGCACTCTACGGCATTCAGCATCGCCATGAGCGCCACTACGGTCTTCCCGCTGCCGACATCTCCCTGCAGCAGCCGGTGCATCGGACGCGGTCTCTTCATATCGGCGATAATCTCTCCGACGGCCCTGTTCTGCGCCGCGGTAAGGCGGAATGGAAGAGATGCGAGCAGTTTTTCGCGCAGCCGGCCCTCGCAGTCGAAGGCCAGGCCCTTCATTGAGCCGACGTCCTTCTTCCTCATCGCCATGCCGAGCTCGAATATGAAAAATTCCTGAAAAGACAATCTTCTGTGGTAAGGGCTTTCTCCCTTCACAAAAGAAACCGGCTCGATGCCGGCATCTGGGAAGTGGACCTGCTTTATACTCTCCCGGAGGGAAGGAAGGTTGTTCCGCCTGACGACATCCTCCGGTAAAGGGTCTTCCATCTCAGGGGAATGGCTGTCTACGATCCCGAACATCGACTTTCTGAACTGTTTTTGGCTGATCCCCTCGGTGAGACGGTAAACGGGGACGATCCTGTTGGTATGGATAAAGGAATCCCCGTCATCTCTAAGGAGTTCGTATTCAGCGTTCAGGATCTCGAGCCCGCCCCGGAACCTGTCCCGGCCCGGCGTCCCGCTGAGAATAACCTCCTGACCCGGACTGAAATTCTTCTGCAGGAAAGGCTGATTGAACCATTTTGCCGTAATTGTCCCGGTGCCGTCATCGAGGACCATCTCGAAAAGCCTGATCCTGCGGGCAAGCGTCCTGTTAACCGACGAAACGATTTTCCCCCTGACTGTCTCCGCCAAGCCGGGCCGAAGGTCGCGGATATTCTTTATACGGCTTCTGTCTTCATATCTGAAGGGGAGGTAATAGAGGGCTTCTCCGACTGTTCTGATCCCGATGCGTGCAAAAATTTTGGCCCTGCCCGGGCCGATCCCTTT
>JBJKOV010000246.1:0-8224 GCA_046707105.1 Thermodesulfovibrionales bacterium | reverse complement strand
CCATTTAGCGAATGGAAGATTCATGTGCGTACGCTATGGGGTCGCGTCTCGCGTCTTGCATTAAAGTGATATAAAAAAAAGAACCGCTATTCCACAGCCCATCTCCCGGAATCCCAAATCGAACCGGGCTCTGACGAGCAGGTGATTAAGAATAAAGATAGTGTCAAGAATTTTTCGCACTTTCATCAGGTGACCTGAATCCAGTTTTCCCTTAGGCCGCGATCTCTTTGATCTCCTCCGCGATGCGATCCATTATCAAATATTGCCCGAGATCCCCTTTTGTCCCCGGCAGTGTCTATCCCTGCTCTGAATCCTGTATAATCTCATGATGAAACGGGACCTTAAGCCGGATGTTGTGAATGGCAGTCTTATTAGACAAATATGAGCGAGGTAACACTCATAGGATTAGCAGCAGGTATTTTCACTACCATTTCCTTTTTACCCCAGGTCATCAAGGCGTGGAAATCAAAATCAACTAGAGATATTTCTATAGGGATGTATATTGTTCTTGGTGTCGGTCTGTTGCTGTGGGTCATCTACGGCGTTGCAATAAATTCTAAGCCAATAATTGTTACCAATGCTATCGGCTTGATTTTGACGCTTCTGGTTTTGTTTCTGAAGATGAAGTATGGCTGATACACAGAAAAGCTATGGGGTCGCGTCTTGCATCTTGCAGTAAGGTGATATCAGAAAAAAGAACCGCTACTCCACCTCCTTTCTTCCCGAATTCCAATTCGAACCGGGCTCTGACGGGCAGGCACTGAAAACATCCCCGATCCCCGGCAGGACAATAAAAAAGTGGTGTTTGCTCATTCTCAGTCCTCAGCGGTTTGAACATCCCGAGACGTACAACGTAATACCTTTACATCTGCATTCCACGTCCTTCGACCTAAAAACCTTTCTGCTGAGCCGAGAAGAGCAAGACCACCACCTGGTAGGCTGCTCCTGATTTGAAGATACTCCTATTCCGACAGCCTGTCAACATCAAAGTTGCTTTCTTATCCCGCCTGATACCGACAATTAATAAGGCGGGGCATGGACATTTCTCAGGGTCCCCCGGCAGAAACTTTCTGATTTGAGATAATTGGCCTAAGCCCAGTTCTTACCTATCTGATAACCGGCCCAAATGCCTATAAAACCGCCGAGGCCGCCGAAGAACAAAGAAGACATGGAGAAGACACTACCACCCCAAATCAGCGGAATATAACCGCCGGCGAATGACCCTATAACCATACCTGTCATGACAATTTTTTTCATAAACCTACCGTATCTTACTTCAGGATAGTGAATAAATGATGAATAAGGAAACATTGGATGAATCCGTGATCATGCCGAATCGCATACATGGCATTGCGTCATTGTCCAACGTAGGGGCGCAATTGATTGCGTCCTTCAGAATCCGGCAAGACGCCTTTATGTTCTGGCCCTCTTTTTTGCCGGGTGGAAGAAATTATCCCAGACCGCCCTGAATTTTTGAATGTAATTTTTTGTCTCGCGGAGAAGCCTGTTATGGGCTGCTCTTTTCGGTCCCCCGTTATACGAAGCCGCGATGAACAGCCTCTTTAATTCAGGCCTCTTTCGGAAATAGTTCAGCCTGGCTCTGTCCAGATTGTTAAGGTCCGAGTCAAAAAGCAGAAATGAAGCCACGGCCGCATTGACATGGTCCGCCGTGCCCGGGACAAAGCCGGGGCAGAGAGACGCCCCCGGGTATTTTTTGAGGAGCAGATCATAGGTAGGCCTGGTGAACTGAAAAAGTCCGCGGGCGCCCGCCGGCGAACCGCAGAACCGATAGGCCTCTTCCCTGTTTAAAGCCAGGGTAACCAGGACCTTATCGATAAGATGGGTGATAGGCTTCCTTGCCTTCTGGTAAGCGTTGAAATCGTCCGGATCGATATGCTCTATCAGCACGATCGTTATGGGTACGTCGGAGGGAACGATATCGGCAACCAGTCTGCCGGGGTAGGCCTTGGATTTTACCCTCAGCCTTTTCAGCTTCGCCCTTGCCTCAGCGACAACGGAGCGTAAATAAGCCATGCCGCGACTTCTCATTTCCGGAGTATTCATTTCCTCCGAGTATGGAACATAAACAGCGTCCCTGATATTGCCCTGACTGTCCCGGGTTGCCCTCTTCATGGCCAGGATGGCACAGCCTTTTTCCCTGATGCTGAAGGCAGTGCCCATTCCCCGCCCGAGATCGTCGAATCCGATCTTCCGGTTTCCCGAAACCTCGCCCGTATAAGCGACCTTTACGGTCTCGATTGCCCCATGCTGGTTTCGAACGGCAAGAAGAACATCAGCATCGCATATCCGGCCGCCGCACATTTTATATTCTGCAGTCTGGCCTTCAAGGGCCTCCTTTGCCTTCGCAATATCGGCAGAGATCCCCCTTTCCGCCGCCCCGCAAACGGAGGCGAATAATAGAATGGCAAAAAAAACAACCGCCTTTTTCGTGTCCGCCCCCTTTATGACTTATTACACCTATAATTATGGAAATTATAACAGAATATGCAAGCTATTCGGACCGGGTCCATAAGCAATAATTTCAGCACTTGTGACATACATGATAACTCGGCGACGCATGGGAAAAAAGGACGTGAAGGTCGGACCTCCTTTAACCGGAACCGGAGACACATCCCGTTTTTCTTGACTCCAGCCCCAGGGTTTCATTAGACTTCTAGAGCCGGGGATTACCCGCGCCCCTGCGACGGAATTTCAGGGCCGCATTGTCCATCGCAGTGTGTGATCAGGAACTCAGTCGGAAAAAGGATCTCCGATGGGGCCTTCGGTTCCTCGAACGACAAAAGCAGGGAGGGTATCAGATGCTTTCGAAGTCTTTCCAATTCCCTTTTTCAAAGTTTCTCAACGTATTCTCTTTTTTCATTGTTGTGATGTTTTTTTCAGCTCTGCCGGCGGGAGCCGTTACTATTAATGAATTTGCCGTTCCGACCGACTCTTGTGTACCTTATGGCATTGCGGCTGGACCTGACGGCAATCTCTGGTTTACTGAAAGATCCGGCCTCAATATCGGCAGGATAACGACGGCTGGTGTTATTACGGAATTTCCGCTGCCTGCTGCCCATGAAGCACTCAATAGTATTACGGCGGGACCTGACGGCAATCTCTGGTTTACCGAAACCTGGCCTTCAGGGATCGGCCGAATAACGACTGACGGCGTTATTACGGAATTCCCTCTGCCGGTCGCCAATGACGACCCCGGGGGTATTACGGCGGGACCCGACGGCAATCTCTGGTTTACTGAAAGCTTTCCTTCCGGGATCGGGAGAATAACAACTGACGGCGTCATTACAGAATTTCCCTTGCCCTTTGTCGGTTATCCCGGGGACATTTCCGCCGGACCTGACGGCAACCTCTGGTTTGCCGTGACACCAACTATGCCCTCGGGCAGCAGCTACATAGGGCGGATAACGACGGCAGGAGTTATTACCAAGCTTACTCTGCCTATGGCCGGTGGTGCACCTATGGGGATCACTTCCGGGCCTGACGGCAACCTCTGGTTTACCGTACAATCATCAAGTGAAGCGGGCAACAGCAACATAGGAAGGATAACGACTGGCGGAGTTATAACGGAATTTCCCTTAAATGGCATCAGTTATCCCGGGGGCATAACTACCGGACCTGACGGCAACCTCTGGTTCACCGAGGCATATGACAGCCTGATAGGGAAGATAACAACAGCAGGCGTTATTACGGAGTTTAGTGTGCCGCTTATGCCCGGCGTATTAAGTGAATCCCCTTCACAAATCACGGCTGGATCCGACGGCAACATGTGGTTTACGATAGCCCCTGGTCAGATCGGACAACTCGTCCTCGATGATGTACTAAAGATCGAGGCGCCGACGCCGGCGACGACTTTCACCGCCGTCTATCCCGGGCCCGCTGACCAGTCCGGTTATTTCAGCGATATGACATCCAAGAATTCCGATCTGTCGAAGGCCGTGCCTCTGTGGATGTGGGAGGAGGGACCTGCTGCACCGTCATACACCGTAAATCCTGCCGACCCCGTTCGTGTCACGCTGAATCTTGGCTACTACCTGGAGCCGGTTGATGTGTATGCCGGCCTGCAAATCCCGGGTTTCTCCGGCGATATTTACCTTTTCGGTCAGGACGGAGGACTCCATTCGTTGTCGGCCGAAGGGCTTGTGAAGTACAGGTCCTCGGTATTGTCCGTCAAAACCGATATCCTGACGACTACGGAAAGTGTGATAGCAGACTTAAAGAACGCCTATCCCGGCACATGGTATTTCTACACACTCGTGGTTCCTGCCGGGAACGTAGACAACGGAATTGTTGATTCATATTACCTGTGGAAGACGTCATACTGAGACGCTCAGTAAGAAATTGCCGGTGTACGGGAAGGTCACCCGCCGAGACTGAGGATAAGTTTCTCCAGAGACTTTAATGTCCGGCGGTTCAGCTCGGCGAACCTCAGTCCGGCCAGATAATAAGATTCATCCCTGGCTGAAACGCCCCTGACACCCCTGATCAGCAAAGACCAGACAACAACACCTTTAAGCGACAGATCCTTATTGTCCCCGGTACGCATCCTTATTTCGTAAACAGCATCCTTCGCCAGCCTCTGGGAGGTCCTCACGGATATCCCCCCGAGGCTGATATTCTCGATCACGCTCACACCGGACACGTAGAGTCCTACCACGCTGCGGCCGCCGATTTCATGGCGGTCATGGACTCTTTCCTCTTTATTTTTCCTTCCGGATAACTGCTTCATCTCTCCCTGCAGCTGACGATTTTGCTTGTTCCTGTACATCAGCTCATCGGCCTTATTGAGAAGCTCATCGAGTGAGTGGGGGTGCTCAGGATCATAATGTACCATGCCCATGCTGACCGACAGCTTATATTTTCTCTTGGTCCGTTCGTTGTGAATTGCGAGATTTTCCTCGATATGCTGATCAACTGTTTTCCTGATTTCAGCGGCGGGGGGCTCTGTTATGAGAACGGTGAACTCGTCTCCTCCGATCCGGGCGATGATATCCGACTCCCGGAAGGTCTTCCTGAGGATGGCGGCCATATCAACGAGGGCCTGATCGCCGTCCTTGTGCCCGAACGTGTCGTTGATCTTCTTCATCCCGTCGATGTCCAGGAACAGAATGGAAAAGTGTCTTTTATGCCGCTTTGCAATTTCACATTGCTTCCGCGCAAAGATGAGAAAGCCACGACGGTTGAAGAGCCCGGTCAGTTCATCGGTTATGGACGCCGTATGCAATTTTTCTTCAACTTTCTTGCGGTCCGTAATATCACGGGATATGGACAGAACCGATTCTATGAAGCCGTCTTTCGAGAATTCCGGCACGAGGCGGGCCTCGATGAACCGTCGTCCATGCGGCCCCGGCATTTCGAATTCGATCACTTTTTCCTGACCTGTCTCAAAACTGTCCGCCAGGACTTTTTCCCACGCCCCGGCAACGTCCTCCGGAAACCCCAGTTCTCTGTATGTTTTGCCGATGAACTCTTGCGGGCTCACATCTGCAAGGAGATTCACTGCGGGATTGATGTATAGATGCCTCAACTTTCTGTCAAAACGCTGAACAATGTCGGGGGCGTTTTCAACAAGTGCGGCGAATTCCTGCTCCCGGCGGTATAATGTCTCCTGAGTCCTCTTTCTTTCCGCAAGCTCGTCCTGAAGCCTCTCGGTTGTCCTTTTCAGTTCGTTAGTGCGGTCCTTTACCAATTTTTCGAGATTCATCCGGTAGCTTTCGAGCTCTCTCTCCGCCCGAACGCGGGCGGTCTGCTCCGCCACCTCGACCAATGCCCTGCTTATCGCAGACCCGAGCCGTGGCAGCCTGTCTTTGAGCACATAGTCTGTGGCGCCCCGCTTGAGCGTTTCAACCGCAAATTCCTCGCCGATTGCACCGGAGACAAAAATGAAAGGCACCCATGGAAATTTTTCCCTGAACAAGTCCAACGCCAGCAGTCCATTGAAGGATGGAAGCGAATAGTCCGCCAGGACCAGATCAAATCCGCCCCCGGTCATGGCCTCGACAAAGGCTTCCCTTGTTTCGACGCGCACCATCTCACAGGAAATGCCCTGCCTGGCAATATTCGCCCTTATGAGTTCGAAATCATCTTCATGGTCCTCAAGGCTCAGGATACGTAATCTTTGTTTCATATGGGTTCCGCCTGAATCTCCTCCGGCGGATACCCCCGGCCATGCGAGGACACATAATCCTGTCTGTCGACGGACTGCCTTTTAGACTCCATGATTCATTATATCCATTAAAATCAATAATGTTACCCGGCCCGAAAAAAGGAACTGCGTCTGTCGCGGCTGCGGGGAAGGAAATTGCAGTGGAGATGCCCGGCGGCCAGGACTGCTAAAGCCGCCATACGGCCGTCCCCAAAAGAGCTTCATTGGGGCACGGCTCCCGCCCTGTCCAACGCCTGAAGGAGCGGCCTAGCCCTCTCCCTCCGTCAGGGAAAAGAGAACTCCCTGGTCTCTGCCCAGCTGGGCGATGCTCTCTTTAGGCATATGGAACTTCCCGGAGAAAATCCTGTTCATCAGCGAGACCAGCTGGCGGAACTTGTAGGCGTCATGGTGGGAGTCCCCCTTTTGTTCGGAGGCCTGCCAGCTCTCCTCGTCGGATATGCGCAGCTCCACCCCCAGCGTATGCTGCTGGGTTTTCTTTCGGACCCGGTCCCGCATCATATAGAGCGGCGTGCCGGGAATCATGATTTCGTTGGTGTCGGCAGCGTTGTGGATCGCCAGAGAGAAGGCGATCTTGCACTGGAACTTCCGGTGTCCAAGTGAAGAATACAGGTTCCCGGCAGCGTTTACACTGAGGGCCTCGTAAAACGTCCCGGCATTTGCGAGGAGGTCCTCTTCCCCGGGCGTATCGCCGCTCCCGCCGCTCTGCGCAAGACTGACCATCAGCCGCCTGACAGCTTCCCGCATGCTTTGAGGACTATCGAAGAGGGTCTGGGTAATTGAATGGGAGGCGGTGTTTTCCTGCAGGATCACGCCCCTCTTCTGCAGTGCATGAAAAAGCTTCAGCGTGTCGTCCTTGCTCTTCAGGATGAAGGTGATTGCAAGGATGTCCCGAATGTCATATGCCTCCCCCTCCACGTCTTTGCCGAGTTTGGTGAACATGCTCTCCGGGCTCTTCAGTCTTGCCTTGATCTCGACGATGTCCACGGATACCCCGTCGCCGCTGTTGAACACAAGACACCCATTGTCTTCATCGAACGTGAGCGACTCCTTCAGTTTATGGAAAAACGTCGAGACCTTGACAAAGGCCCTCCGGGCAGGCTCGTTGTCGGGGATATGTTTCGGATTGTCCCATGCATACCGGTACAGGTCGTCAAGGCTCTCCCCCTGAGCCTCCAGGAAAAAGCCGAGCTGGGCGTAATCGTTGATATCCTGGCTGTCCTCCTCCACCGACTTTATAAGGTGTCCCATCTTGAGCATGGAACAGGCGGTCTGCTGCCACGCTGCGGGGACGTCCAAGTCGCCTCCCTTGTACCCGTGGAAAACCTGCGGATATCTCCGCGACGAGGCCAGGAGGAAGAGATGCCGGGGGTCTTCGCTTACCAGCCGCCGGAACTCTTTGCCCAGCAGGACCGACTCGCTCTCCCCGACCGCCTTCAGACAGCGCCGGTAGAGGTCGGCATTGGGGGACTGCAGCGCGGCGAGTCCTTCCAGCTGATTCCTGACAAAGGGGAAAAGCCAATCAAGGAAGTAACTGTAAACTCTCTCGATATACCTGTCGGCCCTCTCCTTTTCGCTCTCCTGAAGTTCAGCGCCGCCGAGTATGTCGAAGCCGCGGTTGCCCATCATCCGGCCTGCCTGGGAAAGGGCTGTTGCGTAGTCCCTCGAAGGCAGCAGCAGAAAGGGGGTCATCTCGGTCCGCTCAAGTATTGAACCGAAAATCTCGTGGTACAGCTCCTGGCTCGCCGGGGCATGTTGCATCTCACTTATTATAACCCACTTATGACCTGCGCAGAACTGATGTATCCGGCTGTGATATGCGGCACGCAGGCGGTTTGGGGGATCGCAGGGGCTTCAACAGGCGTTTAATGTAACCCAAGTTGAGCGATTCTCCAGTTCGTCATTCCGGCTTGTCCGGAATCTTTCCTGCCTTTTCGGAAGGATTCCCGACCTGCCTGCCGGCAGGCAGGCGCGCTCTGCTTGCGGGAATGACACCCGACGGGTGAACGTAGGGGCGTATTGCAATACGCCCCTACAAAGGGC
>JBJKOV010000245.1:0-12710 GCA_046707105.1 Thermodesulfovibrionales bacterium | reverse complement strand
GCCGTGGGCCGTCCTTCAAGCCCTGAAGCGTCAAAGCCGTAGCATATCAGGTCTTCCGGTTCAGTCGATGTCCTGCCGGGCAAGAGGTCTGCCAGTTTATTCATTTAAACCACTTTATTCATAAACTTAGAACGTTAGGCATCGGAACGCAGCGAGCCTGCCTGCCGGCAGGCAGGAATGATGGAGGGGCCTCTGTCCTGCCGGATGTTCTTCAACGATCAGGGCTAAGGACGCGGGGGCACTCCTGAGACCGGGACTTACTAAGAAGTACATAAGTATGATAACGTTATTTGTCACTCCGGCTTGTCCGGAGTCTTTTTGGGGAAGGATTCCCGACAAGCGGGAATGACACCCTACTAATGCACTTATTTGTAACATGATCAGGCCTGTATTTCCTCAAGCTGCATGGAGATCACCTTGGAGACACCGGCCTCTTCCATGGTTATGCCGTAAAGATGCTGCGCAGCCCCCATGGTCGTCCTGTTATGGGTGATGACAATGAACTGGGTGCTGGCGGAAATTTCTGCCAGCATCCTGGAATATCTCTCGGTGTTAGTCTCATCAAGAGGGGCGTCAGCTTCGTCGAGGATGCAGAGCGGGGTGGGCTTGATGAGAAAGCTCGCAAACTGTATCGAAAGGGCCGTAAGGGCCTTTTCTCCTCCTGACAGAAGATGCAGGTTCTGCAGTTTCTTGCCGGGCGGCTGCGCCACTATCTCGATGCCCGATTCCAGTATGTTCTGCTCGTCCGTCAGAACAAGCTCGGCCCGTCCGCCGCCGAAAAGGTTCGTAAAGATTTCTCCGAACTTGGCGTTCAACGCCTCAAAGGCGTCCCTCAGCTTCTTCCGTGTCGTGCTGTTGATCTTTGAAATGGCCTCTTCGAGTTCGGCAATCGCCTTCGTGAGATCGTCCTGCTGTTTCGTCATGAACTCGTACCGACCCCGCAGTTCTTCGTATTCCTCCAGCGTCCCGAGGTTGACGGCGCCCATCTCCTGTATCTTCCTCCCCAGTTCCACAAGTCTTTCCTCTTCCTCTTGCGTGACCTCCTCGACCTCCAGATCGCCGATCTCTTTTCCATAGTTGGTCCTGACGCTCGCGGCTATATTTTCCATTCTCATCTTATGTTCGGCCCTGGCCACATCAAGCTCGGATATTCTGGAAGTCACAGCTGCGATCTCATGTCTCAATGTCCTGAGACCCTGTTCCACAAGGATAAGGTCTCCATTTTCTCTTTCGATGTCCCCTTTGCGGTTGGATATGTCTCCCCTTACTTTGTCAGCCTCGGCAACACATTTCCTGAGCCGCATATCCTCTTCCCCCACCTCCGTCTCGCGCTGGGTTACCCGCAGCCGGACGGACCCGTGTTCAGACAGGAGGTCGGCCTTCTTCTGCTTGAGGTCTTCAAGGGCCCTGTCCGACGACTCGCTTTCATTCCTGATCGCTTCAATCTTCTCCCGGGTCGAGGCTATCAGGAGTCTGAGGTCGGTCACATCGGACCTCCGTTCCTCCATCTCGGCCTTCCTGCTGGCTATCCCCTCTCGGAGGGAAGCGGCCTCTTCTTCCATAGCTTTCTTAGCCGTTTCTACCGACATTATCTTTTCTTCGTTTTCGCGGATCAGCTTCAGCAGGGATTCCTTTTCCCTGGATATCTCCTCCAGTTCCAGAGTCAGATAAGAGAGCTTCCTGTTCATCCGTTCCCTGTCGTTGGCATAGTTGTCGACGGTCATCCTGGAAAGGGATATCTCTTTTTCGATCTTGTGAATGGAGGACTCCACAGCCCTGATATCCTCTTCTTTGCCGAGGATCATATTCTGCATCTCCTGCATCCGTCCGTTCATCCCCTCGATGGCCGATTTCCCGGATACGATCATCTCCTCCAGCTCCCTGATCTCCCTTTTTCTGCGGAAAATCCCCTTGCCGCCCCCAACTGCTACCACGCCCGAAGGTTCTATGACCTCCCCGTCGAGGGTGACAAGGACCGCATCCCTGTTCAAGCCCATCATAGCAAAGCCTGATTCGATGTCCCTGACGACAAAGACCCTGCCGAGGATGTTTTCAGCTATACCCGAATAGCCCTCTCTCACCCTTACAAAGTCAAGGGCGCAGCCTACCGCCCCGGCCGGCCCCGCAGCCGGCGGTCCGACAGGCGCGGGAGGCGGAGTGATGAAGGATGTCTTGCCCACTTCAGCGCCTCTCAGCGACTCTATAGCACTCCGTATGTCATCCTGCGACCGCATGATCAGCAGATCGGCCTTCTCAGAGAGAACACCCTCCACCGCCTTCTCGTATTGCGCTTCCACATCGATGACGTCGGAAAGCGTACCCAGAAGACCGTCGGCCGGAATAAACTCTCCGGCCGGTCTGTCGTGCGCGATCTCCTTCAAGGAATCGAGTCGTGAGGCATTCGATGCAAGTTCTTCCCTCGCATCCGAGAGCGATTTCAGAAGTTCTTCAAGCCCGGCCCGGCCGCCGGCCAGTTCGCTGACCAGCACAGCCTTTTTTTCTTCCAGCAGAAGGGACTCGTTGCTGTTTCCCAGGATCTCCGCTTCCACGGAACTTATGGCTGCCTCGATCTCGTCCAGCGCTTTTCCGGCATCCTCGGATTCTTTTACAGACTGAGCCTCTCTCCTCTCAAACGCCTCAACTGAGGATTGCTGTTTGGCAAGATCATTTCTCATTCTGCTTAATTCTTCCGATATCCTGAAGACCTCCCTCCTCCTGTCCTCGATCTGGCCCTCCTTTTCTGCCAGTTCCGCCTCAAGGACCCTGAATGCCTCCGTCTTTTGGCTGAGGGCCTCCCCGTTCTTCTCAATATCTTCCGATATTTTCTCACCGGCCGTTTTAAGCTCTTCGATCCTCGCCGCTATCTCCCCGCTTCTCGTCTCCACCTCTTCCTGCTGGTATTCGATCTTCTTGAGATATTCGCCGAGATTCCCGATATCGGCCCTGGCTACGGCGATCCGGCGCTCGATCTCCGAGATGTCCCGCTCCATTGTTTGAAAGCCGTTTTGCAGGCGTTCAAGTTCTTTTTCCCTGTCGATCAGGACAAGCCTTCTGGCCTCCGTCTGGTTTTCAGTCTCAGATATCCGGGCGCCCTTGACCGCCTCTTCAGCCTTCAGGGACGCATGCTCCTCGACAATCCCCCTGTGCTCTTCCTTTACACGCTCGAACTCCCTTCGCGCTATCTTCAATTCTATCCCGTGCATCTCGGACGAAAGCTTCTTGTAACGTTCCGCTTTCTTTGCGAGCCTGTCGAGGATATTGATCTGTTTTTTTACCTCCAGGATGATGTCGTTAATCCTCACCAGGTTAGCCCTCGACGATTCGAGCTTCGACAGCGCCTCGGCCTTTCTGACCTTGTACTTCATAACGCCTGCGACCTCTTCTATGATGAATCTTCTGTCGAGCGGCTTTGAATTGAGGATCTCCCCTATCCTGCCCTGTTCGAGGATGGAGTAGCTCCTGAAGTCCAGGCCCGTATCAAGGAAGACATCCCTGATATCCTTCAGCCGGCAGGGTGTTTTGTTGATCATATACTCGCTCTCCCCGGACCTGTAAAGCCTCCTGGAAATGGTCGCGGTTTCCGCCTGCCCTCCGTTATTGCCCTGTCCCGCGCCGTTCAGGCCGGAAACCACCATCGTGACTTCCGCCATACCCTTGGGCTTCTTGAGCGCCGCGCCGTTGAAGATGACCTCCTCCATCTTCTCTCCGCGCAGGCTCTTGGCGCTTTGCTCCCCCAGCACCCATCTGAAGGCATCAACGATATTGCTTTTTCCACAGCCGTTCGGACCGACAATGCAGGTTATGCCCGGATGGAGAACAAAAGTAGTCCTGTCCGCGAATGATTTAAATCCTGTTAATTCGATTTTCTCGATGCGCATTATTATAGGGAGAAGTGCATACTGCTTTGATGTTTAGTATATCCCATATCAAAATTTTCTGACAAGAGATTTCGAGGGGAATCCACCCTCAAAAAAAAGGACATGCCCGATGTCCCGAAACAACTATATTCAGGTCTGACCGCCGCCTCTGCGAGTCACCCCGGCGACGGGGTCATGCCAAACAACTGCGATGGCCGAAGACATAAAAAAAGGGCTCTCAGCGGCGCCCTTTTTCCCTGTTACCGAAACAGTCTTTTTATTTCTTCTTATTGGTCTTGCACGAGACCTTCGGGTCGGCCCCTCAGGTGGTAACTCCCATTTTCGGAAAAACAAAAACCTGCAGGATAATCCAGACGGCGAATATCACCAATCCTATAAGCAGATTATCCACCGCTACTTCTCCTTCTTCTCAGACTTCTCTTCCTTCTTGGCCTTGCCTTTGGGCACCTTCACCGACTCGTAGTCTATGAATTCAAGCACCGCCATTGGAGCCGAATCCTTCAGGCGGTTCCGAGTCTGTACGATTCTCAGGTAGCCGCCGTTCCTTCCTGAAAAGCGCGGCGCGATTTCATTAAACAGTTTCGATGCCACGGATCTGTCCGTGACATAGGACAAGACCTGGCGCTTGGAATGCAAGTCTCCCTTTATCCCGAAGGTAACCATCTTCTCGGCAATCCTCTTCGTTTCTTTGGCCTTGGCAACGGTGGTCTCTATCCGCTGGTTCTCCAGCAGGGCGGTCACCAGGCCGCGCAGAAGCGCCTTCCTCTGATTTGCCGGCCGTCCAAAAAGTCTTCCATCCACATTATGACGCATCTTGTTCCACACCTCCGATAGGTACTGCCTTTTGCTCAACGCTTTCGAGGTCCAACTTCATCCCGAGGTGCAGCCCCATCCTGCCCAGGATCTCCTTAATCTCATTGAGCGACTTTCTCCCGAAATTCTTGGTCTTGAGCATCTCCGGCTCGGTCTTTTGAACCAGTTCGGCAAACGTCCTGATATTGGCGTTCTTCAGGCAGTTGTAAGACCTCACGGAAAGTTCCAGTTCGTCCACGTTCTTGAAGAGATTGTCATTCGCCGATGAATATAGCTGCTCCGAATGGGCAATGGCCGGTTCTTCCACAGCTGCGGCCTCGTCCTCTTCCTCCTCGAATATGAAAAGGTCCATATGTTCAATAATTATCGAAGCCGCCTGCGAAACGGCCTTTTCCGGTGTCACGCTCCCGTCCGTCCAAATTTCCATGATCAACCTGTCATAATCCGTCTCACGCCCAACCCTGGCCTTCTCGACCCAGAAATTGACCTTCCTGAGAGGTGTAAAAACTGCATCGACGGCTATCATGCCCACCGGGAGCTCTTCCTTGCCAGCTTCCGAAGAGTCATAACCCTTGCCTTTCCTTATGTACACCTCGGCGTCGAAACTTGCACCCTTGTCGAGTGTCGCAATTACAAGCTCGGGGTTCAGGACCTCAACCGAGGAATCGCACTTCAGGTCGGCTCCGGTTACCTGCCCCGGGCCTTTCACCTTGAAGGTACCGACTTTAGGCTCTTCCGCGTGGAATTTGAGCCTCAGCCCTTTCATGTTAAGAATTATATTGATAACATCTTCCTTAATGCCGTTAATCGTCGAGAACTCATGGAGTGCCCCGGAAATTTTGACCGCGGTGATCGCCGCCCCTTCGAGCGATGACAGCAACACCCTCCTGAGGGCGTTCCCGATGGTCGTCCCGAAGCCGCGCTCCAGAGGCTCCACAACCAACTTACCATATGTACTGCTCAGAGTCTCTTCATCAAACCTGAACTTGTCAGGTAGTTGAAAGCCTTTTTTTCTAAGATTCATAAGGCCTCCCATATGCCTGTAATAATCTAGATATCTTTGTAATTAAAAGAAGGAAGCTTCTCCTCCCGCAGCCCCGTACTGAGAGCGCCCTACTTGGAATAAAGCTCAACGATAAGCTGTTCCTGGGCGACAAGCTGTATTTCTTCTCTCGCCGGTATTTGCGCTACCTTGCCTTTAAAGTTCTGAAGGTCCATATCAAGCCAGGAAGGGGTCCCCCTCTGTTCACTCCGTGATATGCTTTCCATAACTATGTCAATATCGCGGCTTGACTCCTAAACCTCGACTACATCCCCTAGCTCTACATTGTAAGAAGGTATATTGACGTCCTTTCCATTTACAAGAAAGTGGCGATGTTTGACCAGCTGTCGTGCACTGTTCCGGTTGGGGGCGAAGCCCATCCGATAGACCACGTTGTCCATCCGCGTTTCCAGAAACTGAAGCAACACTTCGCCGGTCACGCCCTTTTTCATGTTCGCCCTGTGAAAATATTTCCGGAACTGCTTCTCAAGCACGCCGTACGAGTTCCTTACTTTCTGCTTCTCCCTCAACTGTATTCCGTAGTCAGACAGTTTGCCCCGGCGCTGACCGTGCTGACCCGGAGGGTACTGTCTTCTCTCCACGGCGCACTTTTCCGTGTAACACCGATCGCCCTTCAAAAAGAGTTTTTCGGTCTCCCGTCTGCACAGTTTGCACTGAGGTCCCGTATATCTTGCCAATTTATACCCTCCTCCTCTTGGGTGGCCTGCAACCATTGTGCGGCACAGGCGTGACATCCTTAATCAAGTTTATATCAAGGCCTGCGGCCTGGAGTGCCCTTATTGCCGACTCTCTTCCGGCTCCCGGTCCCTTTACATACACATCGACCTGTCTCATACCAAAGTCGATCGCCTTCTTCGCCGCCGACTCCGCCGCCATCTGCGCGGCATAGGGTGTAGACTTCCTGGAGCCCTTAAATCCCAGGTTGCCGGCGCTCGCCCAGGTGACCACCCCGCCGGCAGGGTCGGTTATGGTCACTATGGTATTATTAAAGGTGGCCTGAATATAGGCCGCCCCGCTGGTTATTTGCTTCTTCTCCTTCTTGACTCCTTTTCTCCTCTGCGCCATTACCTTACGCCTCCTTCTTCTTTCCTACTACGGCCTTCCGCGGTCCCTTCCTGGTGCGGGCGTTCGTCTTCGTCCTCTGGCCCCGCGCCGGCAGCGCCGATCTGTGCCTCGACCCCCGGTAGCTGCCGATATCTATAAGTCTCTTTATATTCATGGAGATATCACGTCTCAGATCACCTTCTACCCTGTAATCCCTTTCGATGATCGACCTTATCTTGACTGCGTCCTCGTCAGAAAGGTCTTTGACCCTGATGGCGGGACTCACATTCACCTCTTCGAGGATTTTCTTAGACAGAGACCTGCCGACACCGAATATGCGCGTCAACCCTATTTCAATGCGTTCGTTCTTCGGCAGATCAACTCCAGCTATTCTAGCCACTATAAACCTCCTCTACTTGTTCGGAGCAGTCCCGAAAACATTCGCGGTCTGCCCTCCATATATAGAGCCCCATGGGGCCTATCCCTGCCTCTGCTTGTGTTTGGGATTATCGCAGATGATGCGGATAACACCCTTTCGCTTTATTACTCTGCACTTAGCGCACATCGGTTTTACTGACGAACGGACTTTCATGGTTACTCCTTGTCGTTAATATATCTCTATTTGAACCTGTATGTGATTCGCCCTTTTGTCAGGTCGTAAGGCGAAAGTTCCACCGTAACCTTGTCTCCCGGCAGAATCTTTATGAAATGCATCCGCATCTTGCCGGAGACGTATGCAAGGATCGTCTGCCCGTTTTCCAGCTCAACCCTGAAAGTGGCATTCGGGAGGGTCTCCTGAACCGTCCCCTGTACTTCGATGTTATCTTCTTTCGCCATAAAACGTATATTGTAATCCCCTCAGTTAAATTTAGTCAAGATCTGGGGCTTCCCGGACGTTACCACCACGGTATGCTCAAAATGGGCTGATCTTTTGCCGTCGGCCGTCACCGCAGTCCACCCGTCGTCGAGAATCCTCACCTCGTGCGACCCTGCATTAACCATCGGCTCTATGGCAAGCGCCATTCCCTTCCTGAGCCGAGCACCTTGTCCTGCCGTTCCGTAATTGGGTATCTGCGGCTCCTCGTGCAGCTCCCTGCCGATCCCATGGCCGACAAACAGCCTGACCACGGAAAATCCGTGCCGCTCGACATGTTTCTGTATCGCGCTGGATATATCGTAGAGGCGGTTCCCTTCCATGGCATTCTCAATTCCGAGATAAAGCGCCTCTTCAGTCACCCTGATCAAGTCAGCCGATTCAGCGTCCACGGTGCCGACCGGTATCGTCAGCGCGGCATCTCCATAAAAACCGTTCATATACACGCCGAGGTCGATACTTATAATGTCGCCTTCCTTAAGCCTGTGCGGCGACGGTATGCCGTGCACCACCTGTTCGTTGACGGAAGTGCATATGCTGCCCGGATATCCCCTGTATCCCTTAAAAGCCGGCACGCCACCACGCGCCCTTATCCGCTCAACGGCATAGGCCTCGATCTCTTTTGTAGTCATCCCTGCGGCTACTATTTCTTTCAAGGACTCCAATACCTCTCCAACTATGCGGCCGGCGTCGGTCATTTGTTTAATCTCCTCCGGAGATTTGAGAACAATCACTGAATTTCTATGCATCCATTTCATGCGGCCGGATTGTTAACAAAACGGTCGAGGCAAGCATTCGGCCTCAGGCCTTTCTGCCCCTGAATTTCCCTTTTTTCAGGAACCCCTCGTAAGATCTTGTGACCAGATGGGACTCAATCTGCGAAACAGTGTCAAGGGCAACGCCGACGGCGATCAGAAGGGACGTACCGCCGAAATAGAAGGGCACCCCGAATTTCGTTATGAGGATCTCGGGGATTACGCAGACTATGGCGAGATATATCGAGCCCACAAATGTCAGCCTCGACAGCACCCGGTAGAGATATTCTGAGGTCTTCTGCCCTGGTCTTATACCTGGCACATAGCCCCCGTATTTTTTGAGGTTATCCGCAATATCCACGGGATTAAAAACAATGGCGGTATAAAAATAGGAGAAAAAGAAAATCATGCTGACATATAAAATCGTATACGAGACGGTCCCCGGAGACATATGACGCGCCAGGGACTGCACCCAGGGGATGGCTATGAACCCGGCGACTGTTGCAGGGAACATGATAATTGACGAAGCAAAAATCGGCGGAATAACGCCGGCGGTATTTATCTTGAGCGGCAGGTGCGTCGACTGCCCGCCGTAAACCTTCCTTCCCACAACCCTCTTGGCGTACTGAACGGGTATTTTCCTCTGCCCCTTTTCCATGTATATTATGGCGCCTATCACGGCAACCATCAGTACGAAGAGAACAATGAGAAAAAGGAGGGAAAGTTCTCCGGCCTTCACCAACCTGATCGTGCTGACGACCGCCGAGGGAAAACGTGCTACGATAGCGGCGAATATTATTAACGATATGCCGTTTCCTATGCCCCTCTCCGTGATCTGCTCGCCAAGCCACATGATAAAGGCGGTGCCGGACGTCAGCGTGATCATCGTCACCAGCCTGAACGACCATCCCGGGTTTGTCACGAACGCGCCCTGGGACATACCTTCCAGGCCGACGGCGATGCCGAAGGACTGTATGGCGCTGATGAGGATTGTGCCGTAGCGGGTATATTTTGTGATTATCTTGTGGCCTTCCTCACCCTCTTTGGCGAGTTTGCCGACAGCGGGGATGACAACCGTGAGCAGCTGCATGATGATCGAAGCGCTGATGTAAGGCATGATCCCGAGGGCAAAAATCGTTACCTTTGACAGTGCTCCTCCGGAAAACATGTCGAAGAACCCCATGTCAGCGCCGCCCTTTGCGGCCAGGAACTTGCTCAGCTCATCCCCATTTATACCCGGGGTTGGCACGTGGCACCCTATTCTGTAGACGGCAAGAAGGGCAAGCGTAAAGAGGATCCTGTTTTTCAGCTCCGTTATCTTGAAAATATTCTGGAGGTTCGAAATAAGACGCAATCTAGATCACCTCGGCTTTGCCGCCGGCCGCCACAATCTTCTCAGCCGCCGAGGCGCTGAATGCCGTGGCCTTTACCGTAACGGCCCTTTCCAGTTTCCCTTCACCCAGTATCTTGATGCCGTCCTTGGCATCCCTCACTATCCTCTTCTGCAGGAGAAGTTCCGGGGTGACTTCATTATATTCTGTCAGACCGTTAATCTTGTCGAGATTGACAACGGCGTATTCTATGCCGGACCTGTTTTTGAACCCTCTCTTGGGAAGCCTTCTCTGGAGGGGCATCTGTCCGCCCTCAAATCCTGGGCCGGTACCGCCGCCCGACCTGGCCTTCTGCCCCTTATGCCCTTTCCCCGAGGTCTTTCCGAGCCCGGAGCCTACGCCCCTTCCTACTCTCTTGGTCCGCTTTGTGCTTCCCGCGGCAGGCTTTAAGTCTTCTATCCTCATAATAAACGCCAATCCTCCAGACTATTCTTCGATTTTTTCGACTGTGACCAGGTGCGAAACCTTGTTTATCATGCCCTTTGTCGAATCGTCATCAGTCTTTCTAACGGCACTTCTGATCTTTTTCAACCCGAGCGCCGCAAGAACCTTTCTTTGTTTTTCGGGAATACCTATATAGCTGCGCTTCAAAACTATCCTTAACATTTAGCCGTTCGCCTCCTGGACCTCTTCCTCGCCCTTGCCCCTCAGTTTCACCACGTATTCAGGGTCCTTGAGGTTCACCAGGCCGTCGATTGTCGCATGCACAGTGTTGAAAGGGTTATGGTTGCCGAGCGATTTAGCAACGATGTCCTGTATACCGGCGACTTCAAGAATGGCCCTCACAGCTCCTCCCGCAATAAGCCCCGTCCCTTTCTGGGCAGGGTTCATTATAACAGTTCCGGAACCGAACTTGCCGATGACCCTGTGAGGTATCGTCCCGTCCCGCAAGGGGAACTTCAGAAGGGATTTCTTTGCCTGCTCGACCGCCTTCCTTATGGCTTCGGGAACCTCGGACGCCTTGCCCTTTCCCATGCCTACCGTACCCTCACCGTCTCCGACTACAACCAAGGCGCTGAAGGAAAACCGTCTTCCTCCCTTAACAACCTTCGCCACCCTGTTTATGTAAACAACCTTGTCCTTTAAGGTTAAACCTTCGGGGTCAATCCTTCCCACCTTACCTCCTTGCACGGTTTTCAGTCATTTTAAAACTCCAGTCCGGCCTCTCTCGCCGCGTCAGCCAATGCTTTTATTCTTCCATGATAGAGATATCCACTTCTATCAAAAACAACCTGCTTTATCCCTTTCTCGCGGGCCTTATTCGCAACGAGCGTTCCGACTTCCTGTGCCGTCTTGATATTGCCCTTATGCTGCTTCATATCCTTTACCTGGCTGTCGAAACTCGAGGCGGCCACGAGTGTCTTCCCCTCCGTATCGTCGATGATCTGCGCATAAATATGGTTCAGGCTCCTGTATACGGAGAACCTCGGCCGCTCTTTCAGCCCGGTGACCTTCTTTCTTATCCGACTATGGCGTCGCTGCCTGCCTTCTTCCCTGCTCTTCACCAATCTCGCCTCCCGCGTCTGTTCTCTGCTTCCAAAATCAGAGAGACAAAGCTAAAAACTATTTTTTCCCGGTTTTGCCTACTTTAAGCTTCAGCCGCACGCCAGAATACCGGATACCCTTGCCTTTATATGCATCGGGGACCCTGAGGGACCTGAGATCAGCCGCCGCCTGTCCTATCCTCTGCTTGTCGATGCCGGCGAGCGTAATCTGGGTCTGCTTCTGGTCCACCGCCGCGCTTATCCCGTCGGGGAGCTGAAACTCAACCGGATGGGAATACCCGAGCGAAAGCAGTACCTTTTTCCCCTGGACCTGCGCCCTGTACCCAACACCCGTGATATCGAGAACGCGCTGGTAACCCTGGGTTACCCCCTGCACCATATTTGCGATGACGCTTCTTGTAAGACCGTGGAGCGCCCTCACTTTCTTGATGTCTCCCGTTCTTTCGACAATCAGTCTCTTGTCTTTCACTGATACCAGAGCCCCGGTTGGAACGCTCCATTTGAGCTCGCCCTTGGGCCCCTTCACAGTTATATTGTTATCCAGCAGTTTCACGTCCACACCCGCCGGAATATCTACTGGTTTCTTTCCGATTCTCGACATCCTGATTCTCCTTTACCAGATATAGCAGAGAACTTCTCCGCCCACCTTTTCGCGCCGGCATGCTTTGTCTCCGAGAACCCCCATGGATGTGGAGACTACGGATATCCCTACGCCTCCCATTACGCTCGGAATAGCGTCCTTGCCTGTGTAGACCCTTCTGCCGGGCTTGCTCACTCTCTTGAGGCCGGAAATCACCGCCTCATTGTTCTGCGTATATTTCAGTGTTATCCTCAGAATACCCTGCTTCTTGTCCTTCAAAATCTTGTAGGCCCTTATGAAGCCCTCTTCCTTCAAAATCTTTGCTATCTCCAGTTTCATCCTTGAAGCCGGGATATCAACCTTTTCGGCCCTTATGAGAACCGCATTTCTTATTCTTGTGAGCATGTCCGCTATTGGATCTGTTAACATTCTTCATTCACCCCCTGCGCCTGCACTACCAGCTCGACTTCGTCACCCCGGGGATCTGCCCACGGAGCGCCAGCGTTCTGAAACAGATGCGGCACATTCCGAATTGCCTGAGGTAGGCCCTCGGTCTGCCGCACAATTTACACCTGTTGTATGCCCTCACTGCGAACTTGGGCTTCCTTTTCGATTTTTCTATAATGCTCGTTTTTGCCATATGTGAACCTCGCTAGTTTCTGAACGGAATCCCGAGGAGACGCAGGAGCGCCTTGCTCTCTTTGTCATTCGTTGCAGACGTACAGATATTAATATCAAGCCCGTGCACCATCTCGACTTTCTCGTAATCTATCTCGGGGAATATTATCTGCTCTCTGATGCCGAGCG
>JBJKOV010000244.1:0-8816 GCA_046707105.1 Thermodesulfovibrionales bacterium | reverse complement strand
GCAATAAATTCACGTCCGAGCCATACAGTCCCGAGGATTTTGAACTGCTGAAGGTCATCGCCAACCATTTAGCGATCACGATCAACCACCATATGCTCTTCCTGGACCTCACACATCATCTGGATGAGAACCAGAGGCTTTACGAGGAGATGAGGCGAATATATCACGACACGATCCAGGCAATTGCGGCTGCCATAGACGCCACAGACGTCTATACCAGGAACCATTCTCAGAGGGTTGCGAAATATTCGGTCGCCATAGCCCGTGAGCTGGGATGGAACGAGTCGGACGTGGAGGGAATTTATATAGCCGGGTTCCTCCACGATGTCGGAAAGCTGATTATCAGCAATGAGCTGCTAAACAAGAAGGAGGCCCTGACCGACAAGGAACTCCTTGAACTGAGAAGGCATCCCGCACTTTCGTACAAGATACTTTCAAAGATCAAGTTCCCCTGGAAGAATGTGGTCAAGATGGTCAAACACCATCATGAAAAGCTGGACGGTACCGGCTATCCGGGCGCCCTCATGGCCCAGGACCTGGATGAGGGAGTGAAAATACTGACGCTTGCCGACTCCTTCGATGCCATGACGTCGGAGAGAGCATACAGGGACAAAATGGACCTCCGGGAGGCCCTCGTCGAGGTAAAGAGGTGTCTGGACACCCAGTTTGACGGGAAAATAGTAGCGGCCTTCTGCCGGGTACTCGAAAAAGAGATCAAAGGAGATCTGCCCGAGCCGAATATCCTCCCCCATCTGGGCAATGATTTCGATCCCTCCGTTATCACCGGACTTCTCGAAGCGCTCATCCAGGAATTGTCGGCCTGAAACTCGCGCCCATCCGGAACTTCTTCCCGTAGTTGTCACCTCCGGAACATGCTATAATGGGGCATAATACCCTTGGTGATATGGAGTCGGGGATATATTAAGGGGAAGTCAATGCTCAAAGTCATCGCAAAGAGTCTCAGATCAATAAACCCCTGGCACTTTCTCTGGATATCGGTACTGCTGTCAGAACTCCTCACATTTTTGAGCAATTTATTTCAAGGGTACGTGCTATGGGGCTTTGTTCCTCATGAGATATTAGTTGTCGGCGCTGTAGACGCTCTCTTCGTGTCAATAGTCGTCGCGGCAATTGTCATTTATTTTGCGGCAAGGACAAAAGAAAGCGAGATTGCGAATGATCAACTCCTGAAGGAAATCGAAGAGCGCAGAAAAGTAGAGGAGGAATTAAGAAAAGAGAAGCTTTTCACCGAAAGCGCTCTTAACGTTCTCCAGGAGACATTTTTTGTTTTTGACACAAATGGAAGATTCCTTCGGTGGAACGAAACCGTCAAAACTGCAACGGGTTACAACGATGAAGAAATCTCTTCAATGAAGCCTGTCGATTTCTTCCCTGAAGAAGAACGACGCCGTGTAAATGGGGCTATAGAAACTGCAATGAAAGAGGGGCATGTCAACCTGGAGACTGTGATATTAACTAAAGATGGCCGTCGAATCCCTTTTATGTTCACCGGTTCGCTCCTCAGGAATCGCGAGGGAGGAATAACCGGCATCAGCGGAACAGGCACTGACATTTCCGCGCGCAGACGGGCGGAGGCGTTGCTGCAGGAGTCAGAGGCCAAATTCAGGGATATGGCAGAGAAATCGGTGGTGGGTGTTTATCTTATACAGGATGGAATATTCAGGTACGTCAATCCCACACTGGCCGGGATATTCGGCTATACGTCCGAAGAATTAATAGACAGGAAAGGGCCGGAAAACCTTGTCCTGCCGGAGGATTGGCCTATCGTCAGCGAAAAGTTGAGGAAACGGATATCCGGAGAAATGATCTCTACTCACTATAGCTTTAAAGGAATCAGAAAGGACGGGAAGACAATCCACGTGGAAATCCATGGCTCCAGAACAACATTCAAGGCAAGCCCCGCGGTCATAGGAACTTTGCTCGACATCACCGAGAGCAGGCGCGCCGGGGAGGCTCTGAAAGAAAGCGAAGAGAAATACCGCAACCTGATCGAGACTGCGCATGACCTTATCTGGTCCTTAAATGCCGAAGGACGTATCACCTTTATCAATGAGGCCGCTCACCGGTTATACGGTTACAGCCCTGAAGAATTAATCGGCAAGTCGATTGCCGAGGTCATCTCGCCGGAACATGCAGCGACAGATCCGGATCTATGCAGGCAGTCTGTCGTCCAGGATGAAGGGACGGTCAATTATGAGACCACCCTGATAAAGAGAGACGGGACTCCCGTTGTCCTGAGCACAAATACCGTTGTGCTTCGTGATGATACGGGAAGAGTCCTTGGAGTTGTGGCAACATCGAAGGATATTACCGCATACAGGCATGCAGTAGAAGCATTGAAGGCAAGCAGTAAGCGGCTTCGGAACCTCAGCTTGAAGCTGTCTTTGATAGAAGAGCGGGAACGGCGCAAGATCGCCGCTGAATTGCATGATCAAATCGGGCAGAATCTCGCTCTCGCAAAGATAAAATTGGGGGAGTTGGGCGCATCACCGGCTTTGTCCGCTGAGCTTGTAAAATCCGCGGGTTTCGTGCGCGAACTTATAGATACATCTATTCAGTACACTCGTTCCTTGACGGCAGAACTGAGCTCGCCGCTGTTGTACGAGCTCGGGCTGGAGGCCGCCGTCCAGGAACTTGCCGAACAAGTTCATGCAAAGTACGGACTTCGGATCGACTTTCAGAAGGAAGGGGACAGCGCACCGCTTGCCGAAAAAATCCTTATCGTCCTCCATAAGGCGGTCAGGGAACTGCTCGTCAACGTCATAAAACATGCGCGGGCAGACAAAGTGACACTATCGGTCCGAAGCTGCGAAACGGATATAAAGGTTACCATCGAAGATAATGGAATTGGGTTCGATGTCTCGAAACTCGACGCTCCGGGGAAGGAAACCGGGTTCGGTCTCTTTAATATCCGCGAGCGGTTGGAAAGCATCGGCGGGCAGTTCACAATCGAATCCCGGCCCGCCCACGGGACGAGGATCTTTCTTGCTGTGCCTCTATGATTTCCCGGGAATTTGCAGTTTTTCGCCACTCACCAAACAGGTGAGGGTTCTTTTCAGATAGAAACTCCAGTTCTCATCCGTGTTTATCCATGTCCATCAGTGGTTAACAGTCTTTTATGGGTTCAAGGAGATGAAAGCCGCTTCGTCCATACTACGAGACTTTCCAGCAGTTGTCCGATCAGTTCCCTCGTCTTCTGATCAGTCACCTTGCCGTCCTTGTCGATCTTTTCCGGGGCAAAAGAGACCATGACCTCCGGATAGTTCAACGCAAAACAGCTCAAAAAGACGAAGCACTGCCGCAAATGGTACTGGGCCCTTGCACTGCCGCTCATACCTGTGGAAGCCCCCATTATAGCCACGGGCTTATGTTCAAAGGCATTGTCTCCGTGCGGCCTGGAGGCACAGTCAATGGCATTCTTCAATACCCCCGGGATGGAATAGTTGTATTCCGGTGTAGCGAAAAGGATGGCATCCGCGGCCCTGATTTTTGCTTTGAACTCCGTGACTTTTTCCGCAGGTTTATTTTCCAGGTCCTGGTTAAAGAGAGGGATTCCCTCAAGATCGAAGATCTCAAGTTCAACACCTTCCGGAACGAGCTCCAGCGCAGCACGCAACAGGGCCCTGTTGTAGGAAAATCTGCGCAGGCTCCCGGCAAAACCGAGAATCTTGAAAGTCTTTCCCATGCTCATTTACCTCCCCACGGATTTCCTTTGCCGGCCTCAGCTTCCGTCAAGAACGACTCCGTCAAGTTTGATGTTTGATGAAAGTACCTCTTTCGAACTCCTCAAAGGCGACCTGCAGTTCCTCCCTGGTGTTCATTACAATCGGGCCGTACCATGCAACCGGTTCGCCGATCGGTCTGCCGGAAACAAGGAGAAAGCGCACTGATGAGTCTTCCGCCTTGATCGCGACCTCATCGCCGTCGCCGTAAAGGACGACGGTCTCATTACCCAGCTTGCAGTCGCTCTTAAAGTCGAAATAATTGCTGCCGATCACTTCATGAGCGAACGGGTTTCGTTCTTCGTCGAAATAAGCGCTCCCCTCAACCACGTAGGCAAAAACAGTATGGCCGGAGGGGACCGCATGCCTGAAAGTTGTGCCTGCAGGAACCGACACGTCTATATATTCAGGGTCGGTGACGATGTCCTTGACAGGGCCGGAAACGCCGTCGACAATCCCGCAGATAATGCCGACTGTTGCTCCCGAGGGCAGTTGTTTCCTGGGAATCTGAACGCTTTTTACCTCGCGGTAGCGGGGCTCCATCATTTTGAATTTTGCCGGGAGGTTTGCCCAGAGCTGGAATCCCCAGAGGAGCTTATCCCCGCCGCCCTTTGGCATCTCCTGGTGGATGATGCCGCTTCCTGCCGTCATCCATTGCACGTCTCCCGGCAGTATTACACCGCTGTTCCCCATGCTGTCGCCATGTTCGACCCTGCCCTGAATGACATACGTGATTGTCTCGATTCCCCGGTGGGGATGCCAGGGAAAGCCTGCAAGGTAATGACCGGGATTGTCGGAATGGAAGTCATCGAGGAGCAGAAAGGGATCGAGCTGCGGCACCTGATAGTAGCCGAAAGCCCGCTTCAGGTGGACGCCGGCCCCTTCAATCGTCGGTTTGCTCTTCCACACTTTTTTTATTTTTCGTACCATCGCCTCAGCCTCCTTAGTAAGGATGTCCGGACCTTTCTTCCAGTGTATCACCTTTTACGCGCATCACGAAGTATGCGGCGATTTTGGATTATTTTTGCCTACAATTATGAAAGTTACGTTAAAACTCGTTGAAATTTACGTTAAATACCCCTATGGTTCTTGCATATCAGTATAATCGCATGTTATATGTAAGTAATGGCTGCGAAAAGAATCCTTGTCGTTGACGACGAGCCGGACATTGTTGAACTCTGCTCCTACAATCTCAGGAAGGAGGGATACGATGTCTCATCCGCGCCGGACGGCGAAGCTGCCCTTGGAAGAATCAGGAAGGAGAAATTCGATCTTATACTCCTTGACCTTATGCTTCCCGGCCTGCAGGGCGTCGAACTCTGCAGAATTATCAGGAACGACAAGGCTACCGCTACTCTGCCGATCATCATGCTGACCGCAAAAACCGAAGAGCTGGACAAGATACTCGGCCTTGAGATGGGGGCCGACGACTATGTTACCAAACCTTTCAGCCCCAGGGAACTCCTGGCCCGCGTGAGGGCTGTCCTGAGAAGATCAGGGGCAAAGGCAGCCGGGGTGGCAGAGGCGGATACGGTCATAATGTTCGGTGATCTCGCGATAGATCTTTCGACCTACAGCGTAACAAAGGGAAAGACGCTGCTGAACCTCAGCTCGACCGAGTTCAGGATACTCTCACATCTGGTCGAAAACAGGGGCAGGGTCTTCAGCCGTGACCAGCTCCTCAACGCAGTCTGGAAAGACGGGGGCTATGTCGAACCAAGGACCATTGACGTCCATATCAGGAGACTACGCTCCCAGATTGAAGATGATCCTGCAAATCCCCTCTACATAAAGACGAGGAGGGGGATTGGCTACTATGCCAATGCTGATGTTTAAGCACCGCATATCTCAATCACCTCTTCGATAACTTGATGAATCCACCGGCCCGCAGGTTCCTATGGGGTGTAGCAACGTCCGCCTTTCAGCTTGAGGGCTCCCCCAACGCCGACTGGACGTCGTGGGACCGGACACTGGGTGAAAGGCCTGAGATCACGAACCATTACAGCCTCTACAGGGAAGACCTGGCCCTGTTGAGAGACCTCGGGGTCAACTCCTATCGTTTCTCCCTCGAATGGAGCAGGATGCAGCCCGGCGAAAACATTTGGGACGAAAAGGCGATCGAACATTACCAGGAGGTGGTGGCGATCCTCCGGAGCTACAATATCGAGCCGATGGTCACCCTTCATCACTTCACCCATCCTCTCTGGTTCATCAAAAAATATCCCTGGCATACGGACGCCTCCGTCGAAAAATTTCTCGAATATGTGGAGAATATCGTCGCCAGGCTTGGCGGAGTGAAGTTCTGGATAACCTTCAACGAACCATATGTGCTGGTACTGGCCGGATACTTTGAAGGCTGCACACCGCCGGCGATCAGAGACGCGCAGCTGGGCGTTGCAGCGCTGACAAACATACTGAGGGCGCATGCCGGAGCCTATGATATTATCCATTCAGTCTGCCCTGATGCACAGGTGAGCGTCGCCCACAATATGGCCGCTCTTGCGCCCTGGAAAAGGTGGAACCCGCTGGACAGACTCCTGGCCCGCATCGCAAAGTATTTCTATAATCATTCCATGCTAGACGCCTTTCTCACCGGCACGCTGAGGATTAAATTTCCCTTTGCGGCAGAGAGGAGGATTGCCGTCCCCATAAGAGGGAAGCTCGATTTTTTCGGCGTTAATTATTATACGAGGATCCACATGAGGTTTAACCCTCTTAAGAAGATGGGGGTCGAAATGAGACACCGCGACATCGACGGCTACGGGCTCACCGATATGGGATGGGAGATCCATCCGAAGGGTCTTGAAAAGGTCCTACGTTACGCCTCCCGGCTCAACGTACCTCTCATGATCACTGAAAACGGGATAGCCACCAGGGACAGTCAGAAGAAGATCGCCTTCATGAAGAGGCATATCGATGTTATAGAGCGGTGCCTCCGGGAGGGGATGGACATAAGAGGATATTTCTACTGGTCCCTTATAGATAACTACGAGTGGCTCCAGGGGCTTGACGCGCACTTCGGTCTCTACAAAGTCGATTTCGATACCCTCCGGCGCACACCCACAAATGCCGCCTCATACTATTCCTATATTATAAAGAGCCGAAACTTCTAAAGACCGCCGCCTGCTGCACATTTAATCGTAATGTAACCGCGGCTTCATTATCCTGCAACGAAGAGCCGTTACTATATATCCAGTATGATAGAAAATTCAACCGCCCAACCGATCAATGCTACTGTGTGACTTCCATATCCACACGACATACTCAGACGGCTCTGTGGAGCTGAGAAGGACCATCGATATTTTCGGGCAGGCCGGCTTCGATGCCATCGCCATTACAGACCATGTAGTCAACGGGGACAATTCCTTCGGAAAACTGGCGCACCGGTTCAGGTATTCGGTAACGTCCGACAACTTTTACCGGTACGTCGACCATATAAAGGAGGAATCCGGGAGGGCGCTCGAAAAATATGATATGCTCGTTATCCCCGGCGTTGAAATCAGCAAGAACCACTTCACCGCCGACAAATCAGCCCACATCCTGATCATCGACATCCGGGACTTCATCCCGGCCTGCTGGAGTTACGAAGAGATATTCCTTGAATCCAAAAAACAGGGGGCACTGACGGTTGCCTGCCATCCGCACTATATGACTCCCAAGACAGACCGGGACACCCTCTTTCTCTGGAACAACAGGGACAAATACGCGCGCTATATCGATGCATGGGAGATCGCCAACAGGGACGATGTGTTCAATGTGATCAGTCTGAAGAAATATCCCTACATCGCAAGCAGCGACTTCCACAAACCGAGGCATCTGTATTCCTGGAAGACGCTCCTGAACTGCGAGAAGGACACGGCTTCGATAAAGGAATGCATTAAACATAACAAGGGCGTCGCGATGACGCTCTTCAGAAATTAGGAGGCGAGCATGATCTTATTCTGGATATGCACCGGTATTACCCTCATCGGAGTAATCGGATATTTGTTGCAGATGGTCGCGGTACGGTCCTGCACCGCTCCCAGCTCATCCGGGGAAGCCCTCTCCTCTTGCACAAATCTTTCGCCCGTCTCGATCCTCAAGCCTCTCAAGGGACTCGACGACGGCCTCTTCGACAATCTGGAAAGCTTCTGCAATCTCGACTATCCCGCCTACGAAATCATCTTTGCACTCCAGAACCGCAATGATCCGGCCTGCAAAGTGGCCGAAAAGATAAAGGAGAAATATCCCCTAAGAGATATATCGATTGTTGTCGAATACTGCAAAGAGGGGCTGAATCCCAAGGTAAACAACCTCATCCCGGCATACAAAAGGGCGAAATACGACCTCCTTCTCATCAGCGACAGCAATGTCCGCGTCGAAAAGGACTACCTTGCGGCCATCGCCCGTCACATGACAGATGCCTCCGTGGGGCTTGTCAGCAATTTGATCAAAGGGGTCAGCGGACGGTCTATTGGGGCCGTCCTCGAAAATCTCCATCTGAATTCCTTCATAGCAGGGAGTGTCTGCTTCCTGGACAAGTATCTCGGGATGCCCTGCGTCATCGGTAAATCCATGCTTATGAGAAAAGGCGACCTCGAAGCAATAGGCGGCTTCGCTGCGGTCAAGGATCTCCTGGCCGAAGACTACATTATAGGTGAACGCATCCATAAACTCGGCAAGAAGGTTGTCCTGTCAAACCATATCATCAGAAATGTCAACGAATACTGGGAGGTAGGGAAGTTTTTGAACAGGCATACCCGGTGGGGTAAACTGAGATGGCACATCGGAGGGGTAAAGTACTTTCCCGAGCTGATCGGTAACGCCGTTTTCATGTCCTGTCTGCCCCTGGTTTTTTCTCCGCTGAGGCTATCGCTGCTTCTTGCCGGGGCCGTGGGCTCGGTGAAAGTCGTCCGCGATTATTACATAGGAAGGAAGCTCGGGGCTGGAATGCACCCCCTTCTCTATCTCCTCGCACCGGCAAAAGATCTTCTGATAGGATGCATATGGTTTGTCCCTGTTCTAAGCAACAAGGTCGTCTGGAGGGACAACAAATACCTGATCGGCAAGGACTCTCAACTGTTTCCGTGTCCC
>JBJKOV010000243.1:0-15296 GCA_046707105.1 Thermodesulfovibrionales bacterium | reverse complement strand
CCTTTACAAATGCGACAATCAGAGTAAGAGAAGATATGGCAAATAAAAATGTGTGGCATGTCACCATTATTTCGGGAATCGGTGTGCCTTAATCCGGCGGCCAGGAGGACTTTGAACAGAATCGCTCGCTCACATATGAAGCAATATGAAAAAGAGGCTTTTTCTTCCGGAAAGTTGTCATGCCTTAACTAATCCAGCCCCCATATCGAACGCCTTCTGACAGTCCAGAGGGAATACCTCGTCATGCCTTTTCTTTTTCCTGGCAGGGTCAAAACGGGTAGCCAGCACCTTGGAATAATCATCAAACTGATAAGTATCAAAGCTGCACATATACTCAGAAGCCCCATATATCCTCTTGAGCATCATTTCATGACGTTCGAAGTGTTGGATGTAGCCAAATTCCTGCATCATCTTCTCCGTGAGACCCATCGTGTAGATAAACCCCGAGTTGATCTTACCGGGAAAAAGTGATTGTGGAGGATCGGTATATGTTGAATAAGGAAACAATAGACGCTCCATAAATGACTTCATCTCCCCGGAAACAGTCCCGAAATATATCGGGGATCCCAGGATGATGGCGTCGGCTGTTTCAATTTTTTTGAATATTGGTGTCAGGTCATCCCTGACGGCGCACCTGCCATAACTTTTGTCCCCTATGGTTTTACATGCAAAACAGCTTATGCATCCTTTAAAGTCAAGATCATACAGATGAATGAGTTCTGTTTCGCCTCCCTCAGAGGCAGCACCTTCAAGCGCCTTCCCAAGCAATGTTGCCGTGTTCCATTTTTTTCTTGGACTACCATTGAATGCCATAACCTTCATCGTCATATCTCCTTGTGTTGATATTATCGGATGTGCATCAGCTTTTTCGGGATGCTTTTGAGCCTTCCCTTCTCCTTTGTTTCATAGAGGCTCGCGGACAATGCAGGCAGCCTGTCTTTGGAGACTGTAAGTTCTTTCTGCGGGACTTCATAATCTCAACATACTTCAGTATGCCGTCGAACGTCAAGGGATGTCCGGAAGGAGAACTGTTTCCATTGGTATAGCGGTATCCTTGCACCGGTTAAGGATAATAGCCGTTTCCGGCTATGAGAAACCTTTTTGCACTCGCCGGTATTCGACCCATGTCAGATAAATAAGGATGACATCGAAGACGGTGAGGGCTATAAGCCCGATTGAATGAGTATGCTGATATCGATAAACCTGATACACGATAAACACAAGAAAGAAAACAATGCCCGCCGGGTATGCCCACAGTTTCCTTTTCCAAAGTGAGGTAACAATGAAAAGCTTGACAATACCGTGAGAAAATAGATAGATGGCAGCGAATATTTGCGAACTTACCGAAAAATGCTGAGACCACAAAACCAGATGGCTGAACAAAAAATCATTCGGATCTTCAGAAAGTTCGTGCTGCGTAAGCACCCTGACAAGGTGATTGATCATTGTGGGTGGAACAAAAAATAACAGAACTCCGCCCAGGATTTCCAGAGCCGAAAGCGCGCCCTTGAGAACCAGGGTGACAAGAAATGATTCGTGAAGAAACTTGGTGATTTTGCCGCGTTTCCTAACCATATAGTAAAATCATACCAAAATTTATTCAGGACATCTAAATGCCCTTCCCTTATATATCGCAAGCTTCCTCATTAGAGAGACAGTTGCAAAGCAGAGGTTCCGACTTTTGAGACCGACGTCGGGAAAGTAGCGGTCTTTCCATTCAAGACCTGCCTGCGCTATAATTTCATATTACTGAAAAGGAACAACCACCTGATTTTTGTGGTGAGTATTTTTCAAAAACCCTTCAAGGCGATGATCCGGTGTCAGGAGAGATGGTATGAGTGAGTTCAACAAATCGGCATGGGCAGACAATAAATTTGCTCAGAACTATCTGGATAAAGCCGATATATATATCGTGGAACGCAGGAAAATGTTCGGGTTTGTTTCCTCACTGGTTTCCCATTTTCGTCATGACGAACGGGATATTAAACTGCTGGACCTGGGGTGCGGGGACGGGGCTCTGACGGAGGAATTGCTTAAAACCAATAATGGCGTGTCTGCAACCCTGCTGGACGGCGGTGAAGGCATGCTCCGGAAGGCCGCAGAAAGACTGAAGGGATACCGGAATACGACCTTTATTCATGCTGCATTCGAGGACCTGTTGGGCGGTAAGGTCAAGCTGGAGACTTATGACTTCATTGTTTCTTCCATGGCGATTCACCACCTTGATATGGATGAAAAGGCTTCCCTCTTCCGCCTTATAGCGTCATGGCTGAAGCCAGGGGGGCGGTTTGCAGATGTTGATGTCGTACTGCCCCCGTCGGAAGAACTGGCTGGATGGTATTTTGCCGTCTGGAAAGAATGGCTTGCCGATATGATGAGCCGATACAATGTGCAGGACGAAACGCCTGATGACCTTATAAAGCGTTATAAAGACCCTTCAAGCATGAACAGGCCGGACACGCTGGCAAAGCAGTTGAGGGCATTGGAATCAGCCGGATTTGCGGATGTGGACTGCTACTTCAAGAACGGCATTTTTGTGGTATTTGGAGGCATGAAACAACGGGCGTAAAAAGGTGAAAACCGCAAGAATGATGGGTTTGTTTATTTCATAATAAAGAATATCGAGGAGGAAAACGCAAGTGAAAAATGTAGCGGTTATCGGTTGTGGTTCATACATGAACAGCGGGTATGGCTGTCCGGGTGAGTGGAGATGTCTTAAAGCAGCCTCCCTTGGCGACGGCAACTATCAGGAGAAATCCAATGTGGTGGCGTTCTTTACATGTGAATGCCCCGGGCGTACGGTCATCCCCAATATCGGAATGGCGGTGAAACTGTCGGAAATCAAGCCGGATGTTATTCACTTGAGTTCCTGCCTGGCCAAATCCAGGCCTGGATGTCCGTATACGAGCCCCGAGGACCTGGCCAAAATGATTGAAGAAAAGACCGGGATCAAGGTGGTGCTGGGAACCCACGATTATCATTAAGAACAAACTGCGGAAGGTGGCAGACAAACTTCAGGTGCAATGCCCCTGGCATCTTATCGGTCATCCCTCTCCATCCGGGTCAGTTCAACCAGAGAAAACCAGCTTCGCGGATCGGTAAACCACCTGTCGATCCTGAGCCCCGCTTCCGCCGCCATCTCCCATGCCGATTCCCGGCTGAATTTTCCACAGATCTCGGTGTGTATCGTCTCCCCCTTCTCCATGGAGACACGCATGCCGAGTCCGTCTATTTCGACCGATATGCTGCGGTTTGCCCGGAGATGCATCTCGACCTGCTCCTTGCCGGCATTGTAAAACGCGACGTGATCAAAATGGGGAGGCGCGAAGTCGGCGCTCAATTCCCTGTTCAGGACGTTCAGGATGTTCTTGTTGAATTGCGCGGTGACACCCCTGCTGTCGTTATACGCCCTTTCAAGTACCTCCGCAGGCTTTATCATATCGATGCCAAGGAGAAACCTGTCGCCGGGCCCCATCATTCCTGCCACACTTTTCAACAGGCCGATCCTCGCTTCAGCGGCAAAATTGCCTATAGTACTTCCAAAAAATACAAACAGTCTTCGCCGTCCAGCCGGTATCTGCCCGATATGTTTCGTGAAATCGGCGACGATGCCTGCTATTTTCAGGTCCGGATAGGAGTCGAGCAATTCGACCGACGACTTCACCAACGCTGATTCGCTCACATCGACCGGTACGTAGCAGATGTCGGCCCGATATGTTCCCGAGCATGCATCGAGGAGCGTCCGTATCTTAAGATTGGACCCGGACCCGAGCTCGACGATGTCCGCCTCCCGGAGATTCCGCACTATAAGAGCGGCAGAATTCCTGAGTATGGACAATTCCGTGCGTGTCTGATAATACTCGGGAAGGCCGCAGATCGCGTCGAAGAGCTGCGAGCCGTATGGGTCGTAGAAGTATTTACTGGGGACAGACTTCTGAACGGAAGTCAGGCCCCGCAGGACGTCCCTTCTGATGTCTCTGTGAAACGTATCTCTCATATGGTTCGTGATCCAGATACGTTCGGAAGCAGGGGCGCTATGCATGAATGACAACCTCCTTTATCTGCACGGCACAAACCTCAGAACATTTCTTGAACTCCTGATCACTTCGCTCAGTGCCGATACAGCCCTTTCCATATCGTCGGCCGTGCTGCCCGTCCCGAGGGATATCCTTATCGAACAGTGCGCCTCATCTTCAGACAACCCAATCGCCATGAGCACATGCGACGGTTTCGGGGAGCCGCTTTTGCACGCCGAACCCGAGGAGATCCTCACCCCCCAGCGGTCAAGGGCCAGCACTACGGACTCTCCCCGGAAGCCCGGCAGCACGACGTTCAGGGTGTTTGGAAGTCTTTGCACCGGGTGGCCGTTTGTCTTCGTTTCCGGGAGGAGCCCCCTGATGGCGGATTCGAGCGAATCCCTGAGCGCGCGGACCTTTTCCCCGTTTGAAAGCCACCCGGGCATAAGCTCCGCGGCACGGCCTAAACCGGCAATGCCCGGGATATTTTCCGTACCGGCGCGCATGCCGAACTCCTGCCCGCCGCCATGCAGGAGGCTTTCCAGTTCCACCCCTTTTGCCGCATAAAGCGAACCAACGCCCTTCGGGCCGTGGAGTTTGTGCGCCGAGATGCTCAGCAGGTCAACACCGAGCCCGGCCGCATTTACGGGGATCTTGCCGAACGCCTGCACGGCGTCCGTATGCATAAGGACACCGACCTCGTGCGCCACACGGGCAAGCTCAGCTATCGGCTCGACCGTGCCGGTTTCGTTATTGGCAAGCATCACGCTTATAAGGACCGTGTCACGCGTAAGCGCCTTCCTTGCATCATCGGGGTCTACCATGCCGGTTGAATCCACCGGCAGGTAAGTTACCTTTACCCCCAGGCGTTCAAGCCACCTGAGGGGCTCAAGCACCGAGGGATGCTCTATCGCGGAGGTGATGACGTGCGCTCTTTCCGCTCCCTTCCTGAACACAACTCCCTTTATGGCCAGGTTGTTGGCCTCCGATCCGCCGCCGGTGAAGATCATCCTCCTTGCGGTAACGCCAAGGGCCGAGGCCACCTTGCGGCGGGCCTCCTCCAGAATTTCTTTTGCCTGGTTGCCGGTTTTATGGATGCTTGACGGATTTCCGTAGCTGGTTGTGATGTCGGATATGAAAGCTGCAACCTCGGGGGCTAGCGCGGTTGTGGCGTTGTTGTCAAGGTATACCTCGTGCGCCGGCTCGCCCTTTTCTTTTTTGACGCCCCAGGATTCTTCCTGTTCGCTTACGCTCATGGGGCCGCTCCCGTCGCGCACGGGCTCGATTTCGCAAAGGAGGCATTTGTAGACCGGGAAGCCCGAGATGGGATCGCACTGGCCGAGGTCCGTGAGACGGTTTACGTTTGCCTCCCGCCATTCCGGCGGGCCGAGAGGGCCGCCGCCCGCGTGATTGGCGTCCACCGCGCCGCGCATTATGTTCCCGGTCACCTTCGCCCTCATCAGGACGCTTCCCCTCGGGGTCCGTATCCTCACCCGGTCGCCATTCTTTATGCCGCGCGCCTCTGCGTCCTCTGTATTCATGAGTACGCCGGGTCCGGGCCTTTCTTCGTTTAAGACCTTTGTGCCTATCTGCTGGGTGTGGAAGCTGCTTTGCGAACGGCTGCCCGAATTGAAGACAAGCGGAAATTTTTCAAAGAGGTCCGGTCTGCTGAGGGGGCTTTCGGCAGGCTCGGTATAAACAGGAAGGGGGTCGTAGCCGTATTCCTCCAGAACTTCCGAATGGATTTCGAACTTCCCGGTGGGGGTGTCGAATCCAGGCTTTCCGTCCGCCCTGAGAAGGCCCTTTTCCCACTTCCTGTATTCCATCATCCTTGTCGGAACGCTCACCATGCCTCCGGCCTCCATCACCTGCTCATAGGTAAAGCCCGACCCGTCGAGTACATGCCTCAGAAGCGCCTCGTCCCCCTGCGGGTATAGGTGGCCGTAGCCAAGCCTTTGAGCGAGTTCGGTCATGATGCGGTAGTCCGGCCTCGACCGGCCGAGCGGTTCGATGAGGGGCTCGCGAATTCTGAAGAGAGGGCCATAGACCATATAGCTTCTCCCTTCGAAGAATGTCGAGGCCGGCAGCACGATGTCAGCGAATGCGGCGTCCGCGGTGAACTGCCTGTCGATTGTTACAAGAAAATCGAGAGATGAAAGTGTCTTCTCCCATATCTCCGTCTGGGGCCAGGAGGTGATGATTGAAGAGCCCTGTATTATGAGAGCGCGGATTTTATATGGCTTCCCCTCGATAACCGATTCCGGAAGCGCAATGGCGTGGGCCTCGTCGCGGTATTTTATGTAAACGGGAAAGCGGTCCCGGCCGAGCCGCGGACCCGTGTCCGGATTTGCGACATGGCCGCTTCGGTTTATGGGGAAGGAGTTTCCGGGCATGTTGAAACATCTGCCGCCCGGAACATCGAGCTGTCCGGAAAGGGCCCAGAGCACCAGGGACGCCCTTATGGACTGTACGCCGCTGCTGCTGTATTCAAGCCCGGTGTACATGAGCTGGGATGCGCCTTTTGCCCCTGCGAGCCTCCGTGCAAGCGAAACCACCTTTTCGGCAGGCACGTTCGTGATGCGTTCCACCACCTCCGGTCTGTAGTGCTGGACATAGCGGGCGAAGTCGTCAAAGCCGTGTGTCCAGTCACGGACGAACCTTTCCCCGTAAAGTTCCTCTTCTATAAGGACATTGCACATGCCAAGGGCCAGTGCGCCGTCGGTTCCGGGTCTGACGGGTATCCAGTCCGCACGGGGAAACCTCGCCGCCTGTGTCCTCCGGGGATCTATCACCACGATCGACGCGCCGCGGGCGTGGGCGTCGGCGATGCGCCTCATCTCTATGGGCGGCTGGTCCGTTGCCGGGTTCGTGCCCCAGACGACGATCAGGTCTGAGTTGTCCACGTCGTTGAACATGTCGATGAGCATCTTTCCCGTGGTGAGGTGAGGGGCGATCATGCCGTAGGAGACGTAACAGAGAGCTCCGACACCCATGGTATTCGGGGACCCGAATGGGAAGAGCACGCTCGAGGCAGAGGACACCGCCACGCCCCGTGGTTGGAATATATCACAAAGGGATTGCTCAAACGTGCCCACCCCCGTGTAGATCGCCGCGGCCTCGGGGCCATGCTCGCGCTTTATGGCGTTCAGTCTTTCGGCAATCTCTGCGTACGCCTCATCCCAACTGACGGGTTCGAACTCGTAAGTCCCTTTAGGACCTTTCCTTCTCAATGGGTTGAGCAGGCGGTTCTCGGAATAGACAATCTCCTGCGCATGCTCTCCCAGACGGCAGAGGATGCCCATCGGCGATCCCTCGTCGGGCCTCATGCGGCTCATGCGGCCCCGGCCGTCGAACTCCGCCACAACCCAGCAGCCCGCCGGACAGATTCCGCAGATACCCCGTTTTTCTCTTTCTAGAGCTTTCATGTAAGAGTCTCGGCTACACCTTTCGCTGCAGCATGACTAGTTCCACTTTATCATGGTTTTTCTCCTCTGTGAACCATTCCGTGGTTCACTGCCGTTTGCATGGTTAGAGGATTTATGCGGCGAAAGTTTAATCGGACTGCTGGGACTGATGCGGATTCAGTATGGCGGTACGGCCGTCAGTACTCCCTGATCGGCTTCAAATTGAGAAGTCGTCTGATAGCAACGATCTCGGCAACGTGGTAAGCGTTGTGATCTGCGGCAAGGAGGACCTCCCGAAAGACGGTGTAGTCCTTTGCATGGGGAATCGGCCGGAAAAAATCAGTCTCAGGATTGTTCACCAGGTCGCCGAACGCTGCGAGATCGGCAGCGAATTCACTGATCGTCTTTCTCCATTTCGCCGCCGTGGCCACTTCGCCGGGTTCGGGCCAGTAGCCATCGGGGAAAGCCGGCGAGACATAATCGGGGTTTCCGACGAATTCCAGGATGTCCTTCTGCGCGATGCGCATATGCTCCAGGAGGTGCCAGACCGTATAGCTTGCGTTCGGCAGCCTGTGGTTGATCTCTTTCACCGGAAATCCGGAAACAGCGGCGGTAAAGCTCATATGCGCGTTTCCGCCACGCAGCAGGGCAAGTAATTCCTCGCGGATTACCCTGTCCGCTTTTATGGCAAGCCGTGACGTCATTTAAAACCAATGTAACAGACCCCTGTGCTGTTGTCAATCGTCTGCCGCGTCGTCTCCTCCAGCCCATCCGACAACGACCTTGTGGCAGTTTTTAACGAGTGCAGAACCGAGGGTTACAGAATGAGACCCGATCATCAAAGGCCTCGTCGCAGCAAAGGACAGGAACATTCAGGCCTTCGGTCCCTTTTTTGTCTCATGGTTGGAATGGAGTTTCCAGATAAAAGAAAGCGGATGTGTGTTCAGGCTTACCCGGGCCCTTTTAAGCGTGAACATGTCGTCGCCCCTATGCACAAAGCCCCTGTCGGTTGTGAAAGCGGCGCGATATCCTGCCGTTTTTACCGCTTCTTCGACGTTGCCGTTGCGGTCTCCGTAAGGATAACAAAAAAACTCAACCGGCACAGACAACGTCGCTTCGAGGTCGGATTTCGACCCGCTGATCTCACCCGCGAGTTCTTCTCCCGAAAGCCTCGACAGGAAGGGATGACTTTTTGTATGGGAGCCGAAGGTCACCCGGTTTTCCCTCAGTTCGTCGATGCGGTCGCTGTCCATGAGTCGCTTCCTTACCCGTAATGTATCGCTGTCCCATATATTTTCTCCCCCGATGAGACCCGAGACCAGAAAGACCGCAGAAGGATAGTTGTATTTCTTCAGCACGGGCCAGGCGTAATCGTAAAAATCCTGATACCCGTCGTCGAAGGTGATGGCAACCATTTTCCCGACGGATTTGTTCCCCCTCACGAAATCAAGGATCTCTCCGAGGGAGACCACACTGAAGCCGGCGAACCGGAGATACCACATCTGGAAGCCGAACATCCGCGGGGTCACATAGAGGCCGCGCATCCCCGCCCCTTTTGGGGGAGTCCCGATATTGTGGTACATGAGGACCGTAGCCCTATGCACAGCAGCCCGGTATCCTATTTCTTCCTGCGACGTTGGGCATATTGTAATGGTCCGTCAAAGGTGACATTTCTTCCCGGGTTATCAGCAGAAAAGCATTCCGGTAGCGGAGTATCAGCCGCTGAGGAATGAATTTCACGCTATCCTGGCGGCCAGTGCATGAGACGGCCGCCCAGCAGATGGAGGTGTATATGAAACACGCTCTGTCCGGCTTCCTCGTTGGTATTCATCACGAGGCGAAAGCCCCTCCCGGCGATGCCTTTTTCGCGGGCGATCCTGGCTGAGACCTCGAACAAATGTCCGACGAGCGACTTGTCTTCGGGTGTGAGGTCCAGGGTTGTCGCAATGTGTTTCCTTGGTATTATCAGGACATGAACCGGCGCCTGAGGGTTGATATCTTCGAAGGCTACGGCCATTTCGTCCTTATAAATGATCCGCGCCGCCGTCTCCCCCGAGGCTATCCTGCAAAATATGCAGCCGGTCATTATCGGGGTTTTTTCCCCGGCGCTCCGTATCTGGCCTCGAGCTCACGAAAGACATCCTCGTGGGTCAGGCCGTCCGCAGCCATCAAAACCATACAGTGGAACCACAGGTCTGCAAGTTCATGGATGATCTCCTGTCTGTCGCCGGACTTGGAGGCGATGATGACCTCCGTCGATTCCTCGCCGATCTTTTTCAGTATAGCGTCTTTTCCTTCGGAAAACAGTGAAGCAACGTAGGACCCGGGCGGAAGGCTGCTCTTCCTTTCGAGAATGACCCTGGCGATATCATCGAGTATCATTTCTTGCCGTACACAGCCTCGGCGGAAAAGGTCTTCCCCTCGACTTCTCTTCCTTCTATGTCCGTGAAGAAACAGGACCGGTGGCCGGTATGGCAGGCTCCGGGCCCCTTCTGGTCTACCTTTATCAGCAGCGTGTCTCCGTCACAGTCATAAAGTATTTCCCTGACCTTCTGGACGTGGCCGGATGTTTCTCCCTTTTTCCATAACTTCCCCCGGGAGCGCGACCAGAAGTGGGTATGTCCGGTGGAAACAGTCTTTTCAACGGATTCCCTGTTCATATAAGCCATCATAAGCACGTCTTTGGTCGCCGCATCCTGTATTATGGCGGGGATCAGCCCGTCTTTGTCGAATTTGAGAACGGGTAATTTCATGTCGTGACTCCTAGAGTTTGTAGCCTATTTTCCTGAGAAATTCTTTCCTCTGTGCCTTGTCTTCGGATGTTTCCACGCCACGCGGGGAAAAACCGTCGATCACCCCCATTATGCCGCGGCCCTGAGATGTTTGCGCTACGATGACTTCTAAAGGGTTTGCCGTAGCGCAGTAGATGCAGCAGACTTCAGGGCAATTTTTTACCTGCGTCAGGATGTTGATCGGAAAAGCTCCTTTCAGAATGATACAGAACACGTGTCCTGCGTTCAGGGCCTTGAGGTTTGCTACACATGCCTTTATCAGATCGCCGTCGTTCCCCTCCGTTCTTATGAGGCAAGGCCCGGAAGCTTCGGTGAAGCCGATGCCGAACCGAGCCTGGGGAACAGTAGTGGCGACGATTTCGTAGAGGTCCTCGATTGTCTTTATGAAATGGGTCTGGCCAAGTACGATGTTGCAGTCCGTCGGTATTTCCAGCCTCACTGTTTCAATATCCATGGTCGGCCTCCTGTCCATTATGATACAAAACGATATGCTATAATTGAAAATAAATTCTCCCGGAGATGTCAAGCTTTTAATGTCAAGGTTTCTTGCGATTTCTTTGCTTCTCGTATGCATCCTCCTTCCCTCGCTGTCGGAAGGGCAGGAAATTTCCGGACCGGAAGTGAGTATCCGGAGCGGGGATATCCATGCGAGTTTCGGTCTCAGCCTTGACCCAAAATTTGTTCAGGGAATTAAGGAGGGTATCGACAAGGAACTCAAATTTTATATCGACCTTTTCCGGATATGGAACATATGGCCCGACGAGTTCATTGCCGGCAGGTCCTACACAAGGACGTTGAGAGTCGACCCCATCAAGGAAGAGTACGTCGCCACATCCTTAAATGGAAATGTACTGATAGAAAAAAGGTTCAGGTCTTTCGACTCGATGCTTGCCTGGGTGTTGTCCTTCAGGGACGTGAAGCTTACCGACACGGGGGAGCTGGAACCGGGAAAATATTTTGTAAGGGTCACGGTCGAATCGCGGATCAGGAAACTGCCCCCGGTTATCGGATACTTCATTATCTTCCTGTCGGAAGATGAGTTCAAGATACATAAAGACTCGAATGTGTTTACGATCAAGGCAAACCGGTGAAGAGACCGCGGTTCCCATCCATTATCGCCTCTGTCATAATGCTGGTGCTTATTGTCTTCGGAACGGAACTTCACTATGCCGGAACCGGGAAAGTGCCTTTCCTTGTCAAACTGGTCCTTCTCGTACTCCTGAATATAACCATACTGGCCCTGCTTGTCCTGATCTTTTTTGTGGCCAAGAGCCTGGTGAAGGTCTACCTCGAGAGGAAGAACAGGGTGCCCGGCTACAGGTTCAAGACAAAGATCGTGGTCATAATCGTAGTTCTGACGATGATTCCTTCTTCTTTCCTCTTTGTTGTCTCCAGTGGTGTTGTGACCAATTACCTCGACAGGTGGTTCGATCCCCAGATAAAGCAGCCATTGAGTCTTTCCATCGAGGTCGCGAAGTCAGCTTATGATATGCAGCGCCGTCAGGTCCTGGCTTATGCGAAGGCGGTGGCTGCAGGTAAACCCTCTCCGGAGTACTATACCGTAACACGCCTTGTACGGCCTCCCTCAGACGCGTCTGAAACCGTAAGGGCTGCGTTCGAGGGTAAGGCCGGGGTTGAGGTGATCACCGGAGACAAAGGGGACGTAATAAGAGCGGCGGCCCCCCAATACCGCGGAGGAAGACAGAGGGGCGTGACTATAGTGGAATCTTTCCTGAGCAGGGACATGAGCAGGAATGCCGAAAAGATAAAGGATGCCTACCAGAACTACCTTACCCTGGAGTCCTGGAAGACGCCTTTAAAAACGAATTATCTGATGATACTCAGCTTTTTGACCCTGCTGACCATATTTATGGCCCTCTGGGTGGCGCTCAGGATTTCACGCGGCATTACGGACCCTATACAGATACTGGCCCAGGCTACAGAGGAGGTCGCAAAAGGGAACCTCGATACTGTTATCAATATCCACAGGGAGGACGAAATAGGCCTGCTGGTCGACTCTTTTAACAACATGGTGAGCGAACTCAGGGACAACAAGGAATCACTCCAGCGTGCCTGGACGGAGTCGGACAGGCGCAGGCTCATCATAGAGAACATTCTGGAGAATATCAATTCCGGCGTTCTGTCGCTCGACACGGCCGGCAATATTCTTACCCTGAATACCGCGGCCTGCGTTATCCTTGGAATATCACCCGAAGAGATTGTGGGGAAGAACTATTCGGAACTCCTTTCGATGCTGCAGTCGGAAGAGCTCAAGGAGACGGTCAAGAAAATACGGGTGAGCGATTTCAAAGGATTGGAAAGAGAACTCAGGGTCACCGTGGGGGACAGACGGGTGCTTCTGCGGATCTTCATCACGACTCTGGGAGACTCGAAGAATTTCTGGGGCACGCTTGTGGTCTTCGATGACCTCTCTGAGATCGTAAGGGCGCAGAAGGCCCTGGCGTGGCAGGAAGTTGCCCGCAGGATAGCCCACGAGATCAAGAACCCCCTCACTCCGATAAAGCTTTCGACAGACCACATGATAAAGAAGTGGCAGAACGGCGACGACGATTTCGGTCAGGTTTTCGAGCGGTCTACGAAGACTATTATAAAAGAGGTGGAGAGCCTGAAGCGGTTGGTGAACGAATTTTCGAGATTCGGCAAGATGCCCGAGATAAAGAAGGCCCCTGTGCTGATTTCCTCTATAATAGAGGGTGTGGTCAACTTGTACAGAGATTACAAGGGAGTGGAGATCACGGTTTCAAAAGAGGAGAATGAGCAGTCTGTCGAATTGGATGCCGAACAGTTCAAGAGGGTCATAATAAATATAGTGGATAACGCGATCCAGGCGATGCGGGAGGCGGGAAGAATCGATATCGCCGTCAGTCACGACATTCCCTCGAACAGGGCGTATGTGGATATCAGCGACAACGGTCCTGGCATACGCGAAGAAGACAAGGAAAGACTGTTCCTTCCTTATTTCTCGACAAGAAAGGACGGGACCGGGCTGGGCCTTGCGATCGCGAGCAGGGTAGTGACGGAACACCGCGGATATATAAGGATACGGGACAACAAACCTACGGGTACGATATTTACCATTGAGTTGCCGATAAAGGAGGCGTAATGCCGAAGGCTGTCGTTATGATAGTGGATGACGAGGAGAGCATCAGGGAGACCCTTTCGGGGATCTTCGAAGACGAGGGATACGGAACCGTCACCGCAGCCTCGGGCGAAGAAGGGATCCGCGTGGCAAGGGAATCCAATCCGGATATCGTACTCCTTGATATATGGCTTACAGGAATGGACGGGATAGAGACCCTGAAGGAGCTGCGTGAAGAATACCCGGATCTCCCGGTTGTTATCATTTCCGGGCATGCCAACATAGAATTGGCGGTGAAGGCCACCAGGATGGGGGCCTATGATATCCTCGAAAAACCCCTTTCCATGGAGAAAGTCCTTCTTACCGTGTACCGGGCGCTTGAAAAGAGGAACCTCGAACTCGAAAACCGGTCGCTCCGCCGGAACCTGGAAAAAAAATGGAAGATGGTGGGGAACTCTCAAAAGATGGAGCATCTGCGGGAGCAGATCAAGATGGCGGCGGCCAGCAACGGGCGGGTGTTGATACTCGGGGAGAGCGGCTCGGGAAAAGAGCTCGTTGCCCATCTGCTGCACGAAAACAGTCAGAGGACGGGCAGGCCTTTCGTCGAGATGAACTGTGCTGCGATACCCCAGGAACTGATCGAGAGCGAGCTTTTCGGGCATGAGTAGGGTTCGTTTACGGGAGCCTTCGAGACAAAAAAAGGCAAGTTGGAACAGGCAAATACGGGCACGCTGTTTCTTGATGAAATCGGCGACATGTCGATGCAGACCCAGGCAAAGGTGCTGAGGGTCATCGAAACGCAGGAGTTCCAGCGTGTCGGGGGCAACAAGAACATCAAGGTTGACGTCAGGATAATTTCTGCCACGAACAAGGAACTCAATGAGGAAGTAAAGAAGGAACGTTTCAGGGAAGACCTCTATTTCCGGCTGAATGTGGTACCTATTAAGGTCCCTCCCCTCAGGGAGAGGCCCGAGGATATTCCACTGCTGGTGGAGTATTTTCTGGAATACTTCGCGGCCGAATACGGACAGCAGCCCAAGAAGATTACGTCTGATGCGATCAGGATACTACAGAAGTTTTCATGGCCCGGCAATATCCGTGAACTTAAGAATGTGCTTGAGAGGATCGTAATCATGACTCCGTCGGGGACGATAACGCCGGCGGACCTTTTTCTTCCCGAAGTGACAATGTCGGACTACTTTTCCCTTAATTCTCTGAAGGATGCGAGGGAGATGTTTGAAAAAGATTTTATCTCGCGAAAACTTGAGGAGAACGCGTGGAATATATCGAAGACCGCAGAGGTCCTCGATATCGAGCGAAGCAATCTCCACCGCAAGATAAAGGCCTACGACATAAAGATGCCCTGATATGAAGTCTTCATGGATGGTGCGGAGAGCATGGGGCGGAATAACTGGATGAGTGAAATGATGTCTGAAAAAGGGGTATGCCGGTGAAGATTTCATTTAATGTAGGTACTATCTTTTGCTACGACTGTGTGATGGCCCTCAGGAGGTTCATAGGTTCCATGAAGGGCGTGGAAGGGGTGGAGATCGATGAAGGGAAAGTTTCCATCGAATATGACCCTTCAAAGATAAGCGAGGAAAAAATCGCTCAGATTGCAAAAGACAGCATAGAGAAACTGGGATACAGGATACTGGACTGAAGTTTATCAAAGGAGAGATGGATCTTTTTCTGAGCGCCCGCCCTCTTTTTGACGGCATTCATGCAACTGTATGGTTTACTCTTCAAGTTTGCTGAGAAGGTAAAGAGTATCCAGGCAGTCTTTGCCTTCTTCTTCCTGGACCACCTTGAAAAAAGCGCACCCCGTGCATATCTTGTACTTTTGTGTGAACGTTTTCTGGACAGACCCGTTGCACATCGTTCCCGGCAGCGCCCAACAGGCCCTGCCTGCGTTTGTTCCCCCGTGAACGCCGTTCAGGCGGCTCTCGGCCGAAGCCGGACACACTCCCCATTCCGCACTCTT
>JBJKOV010000242.1:0-19205 GCA_046707105.1 Thermodesulfovibrionales bacterium | reverse complement strand
CCGGAAAAGATGCAGTACCGCCTCTCCGACTTCTTCAATAAAACCGGACGCGCCCCTTGTAGATATTATGGGGCCCCTGGAGATGGCGTCCCGGTCCAGAAGGGCGATTATGCCTTCCGCCTCCTGGCTGAGGTTAGAAAACCGGAAGGGTATAGATGCCGACTGAGCACCGTTCTCCAACTCAACGAGAACCAGTGCACCGGCGCTGTCAATATATTCGAGACCGGCCAGATCGACCGTCAGCTTTGAGGGGAGCATCTCATCCATGAGCCCTCTGATGGCAGGCATCACCACGCCGATATTATCGAGTGATATACGCCCTTCGATCGAAAAAGTAATCTCGCCTCCTTTTTCGCCATTTACCCTGATTGTATGACCCTGCCCGCGTCCGGTGTCGTGCTCCATGCCTTTATGGAAGATCGGATGACGCCCGAAAACCTCACCTCCCCTTCACTCTCAATTTATCATGAAGCCGCAAAATGTCAATTTAGGCGGCCACCGCGTGATCTCCGGGCAAATCGCGCAAATTATCCGACTAAACCGGCAAGTCTGTTAAACGTAAGAGAAGAACTTGAAAGCCAACGAAAATTCAGGAGATCCGAAGCGGGGCACTCAGGCTGACGACGGCATTGTTTTTCCCGCAGGGGGACAGGTCCGAGGGCGACCGCCGTGCATCTTAAATCAAAGGAGCAGGTTCAAAACCTGCTCCCGGTTAAGGTTGCGCATCCACAAGCCGGTCGAATTCAGGCAGCAAGCCGATAGACGGAACTGTTATGCCCTGCTCAAACGATGGACCGCCTCGACCATTGCGACCGCATTCTCTGTGGGCGTTTCGGGAAGAATGCCGTGTCCCAGATTAAAGATATGTCCCCGGACCGAAAAAGCCTTGTTCAGTATATCCTGGACCCGCTCTTCAATATGCTCCCTGGAGGCAAACAAAACGCAGGGGTCCAGGTTACCCTGAACGGAAACTTTCTTCCCGAGCTTCTTTACCGCATCTTCCATATCAACCCGCCAGTCTACGCCGATCACGTCGGCACCGGATTTCTTTATGATTTTTATGAGCCCTGCGCAGTCGTTGACGAAATAGATGACCGGGACACCGAATTTCCTGAGTGCCTTGATCGCTGCTTTCACATGAGGGAAAACAATTTCTTCATAATCAAAAGGAGAAAGGATGCCGGCCCAGGAGTCAAATAACTGTACCGCCTGCGCACCGGCCTGAATCTGGGCGGAGAGATACTCAATCACTGTCGCCGTAATCTTATCCATAAGCCCGTCGAAGAGTCCGCGGTTCTGGTACATCATCTTTTTTGTATTTACAAAATTCTTTGAGCTGCCCCCCTCTATTATGTATGTTGCAAGGGTAAAGGGCGCACCGGAAAATCCAATCAGGGGTACCCTGTCCCGGAGCTCCCGCCTCAATATCCTGATGGCCTCAAGCACAAACGGCATGCTGTCTTCCGTATCGGGAATTACCAACCTGTCGGCTCCAGATTTGTTCCTGACGGGCTCGCCCAGAATAGGTCCCTTCTTGTCTGAGAATTCCAGGTGCATCCCCATCGCCTCTACGGGTATAAGAATATCCGAAAAAAGTATAGCGGCGTCAACGCCGAGGATGTCGACAGGCTGAAGCGTAACCTTTGCGGCCAGTTCGGGGGTCTTGCAGAGGGTGAGGAAATCCACTTTAGACCTTACTTCCTGATATTCCTTCAGGTACCTGCCCGCCTGCCTCATAAGCCATACCGGGGTATAGTCCACCTTCTCTCCCCTGCATGCCTTTAAAAAAGTATCGTTCATACGTCCTCCTAAAAAAAGGGAAAATAATATGCAAAGGCATTGCCCCCGCCTATTTGTTGATTACCGTTTTTGTGAGCTTGCGCGGTACGTAGCCGCAGAATGGTTCTTCTTCGAGATAGTCGCCGTGTATGGAATATGCGCGCGCCCTGCATCCTCCGCAAACGTTGATATATTCACAGGAGCCGCACTTGCCCTTGTATTTTTTGAAGTCTCTCAGTTCCCTGAAAAGTTCCGAATTCTCCCAAATGTCCCGGAAGGATTTTTCCCGAATGTTACCTGCCGGCCTGGGGAAGTAACTGCAGGGAAGAACATTTCCGTCCACATCGATGAGGCAGATCAGCTGTCCGGCGATGCACCCTTTGGAGCCGCCGGTCGAGAATTTCAGGGAGCGCCTGTTGAATTTTTCTTCTTTCTTTTTCGATCTCTGCAGGACCACCCTGTAATAGTGGGGAGCGCATGTCGGCCTGACGAGCATCGTATCCTCATCTTTTTCCATGTCGTAGTGCCAGTCGAGTATTTCCTCGTAATCTTCTTTGGATATAAGCTCATTCATGATCTCCTCTCCCCTGCCGGTAGGTACGATCATGAACATGTACCAGGCCGTGGCACCGAGTTCCTTGGCCAGCTTGTACACCTTCGGTATTTCTTCCTGGTTCCTCTTCGTGAACGAAGAGTTGACGATAAACTCTATGCCGTTTTCCCTGAAAAGCCGGGCGGCGTTTACAGTACCGGCGAAGGCCCCCTTCTGGCTCCTGAAATCGTCATGAACCGCCTCTTCCGACCCGTCAAGACTGAGCGACACGATCCTGATACCGGAAGACTTTATTTCCGCGCACAACTCTTCAGTCACCAGCGTGCCGTTTGTAGCAAGGCACATCCGCAGACCTTTGTCCGTCCCGTAGCGCGCAATTTCAAAAACATCTTTTCTTATAAGCGGCTCGCCGCCCGAGAGCACCACCACCGGCTTTGCATAACCCGCTATGTCATCGATAACCCTGAAAGCCTCCGCTGTGGTGAAATCGGGGTGTCCCTTCGCCTCCATCTCCGACGACGAACGGCAATGAACGCAATGCAGGTTGCACCGCCTGGTTATTTCCCATGCTATCCACTTCGGGGCAAATTCCATCTGTAGCTCCTTCCTCTCTATGCGGCGGTTCGCACCTTTCTGCCTGCGCCCGCCCGGTTCGCAGCACCTGTCCCCGGAATACACCGGTCAGAAAGCCGTACTAGCTATTATACCTTCGCCTCCAACAATTTTTCACCAAAGACGCTCTCCTCCATGGCGTCCAGCAGAGGTCCGAAGGTGTCCCGATCCAGCGCCGAGACCGGTATTGCAGCGAAGCGGACGGCGAGGTTCGCCACTTCCCCGCCGTCGAGCCTGTCGATCTTGTTGAACGCCAGGAGCCGTTTCTTGTCAGCAAGATTGAGGTCCGAAAGTATGCGTTCGACAGACTCAATCTGTTGCTCAAAGCGCGGATTGGAAATATCGACGACATGCAGCAGGAGGTCTGCATCTTCGAGCTCTTCGAGGGTGGCTTTGAATGCCGCGATCAGGTCCTTGGGAAGGTCCCTGATGAAACCGACTGTATCGGTTATAACAACCTCCCGCTCACGCGGAAATCTGAGCCTCCTGCTGGCCGTATCAAGGGTGGCGAACAACTTGTCTTCCACAAACGTTTCGCTCTTTGTGAGTGCGTTCAACAAAGTGGACTTGCCGGCATTTGTATAGCCCACGATCGACACGATGGGGATCCGTTGTGAAATGCGGCGGGCCTTTCTCTGCCTCCTCGCTTCGCTTAATACCTTCAGTTCTTTTTCGAGAAGGCTGATCCTTTCCCTCACGCGCCTCCTGTCAATTTCGAGCTTCATCTCGCCCGGTCCCCGCCCGCCTATTCCGCCCATGAGTCTGGACATGGCGGTGCCCTTTCCCGTCAGCCGCGGCAGCCTGTATTTGAGTTGGGCGAGTTCGACCTGAACCTTGCCGTCCCTGCTGTGCGCCCGTCTCGAAAAAATATCAAGAATGAGCTGCGAGCGGTCTATGACTTTTAACTCAGTGAGCTCGCTTATCGCCTTTACCTGTGACGGGTTGAGGTCCTGATCGAATACAAGGAGCGTCGCGCCCCTGTTCATCGCCGTGACGACCAGTTCCTTCACCTTGCCCTCACCCATCAGATATTTGGGGTTGATTTCCTTAGGTTTCTGCATGACACTGTCGAGCACGACAACATCGCTCGATTCAGCCAGCTCACGCAGTTCATCGACGGAATCCTCCTGCTCGTGTTTCGGCCTCCGCGAGACGCTCACGAGAATCGCCCTTTCCCTGCGCGAGCCGGCTCCGACGCCGGCACCCGTCTCAGCGATATCGAAACTTCTTGCCCTCTCCATTTCCTCTTCGAAGGCATCGATGAAGGATTTGAAGTCGAATGTCATCTGATTAAAATCGACCGGGGGCAGTATTTCGAAGGACGCATTCCCCCCGCGGGGGACAAGGTGCGCCATATAAACGTGCCCCGGCTCACTGCCGTTCAGACCTATCGCCGCCAATACGTCAAATCTGAGAAGGGCGAGGTCCGTGAGGTCATCCTGGTTCAAAGGTTCGTCGCGCAGGTGAGTGTGTATGAACCGCAGTCCCCTCAGAGCACGTCTTCCGAGAGGATAGTCCTCAAGGTTCGGTATGAATATACCTTTTGCGTCCCCCACGATGACATGGGTAACGGTACCTTTTCTGGAAACCAGTATGCCGATCTGCCGGTTGAGTTCTGCGGAGATCTGTGAGAGGTATCTCCCGAGTTCGAGTGAAATCAATTCGGTATGCATCCGCCTGCGGTAGATTCGCTCAAGCGAATAAACCTGACTTCCCTTTAGTCCAGTCAATTTTCCGTAAAGCGCTGGGATCTGGTCCTCCATGAGAAAAGGTGACATTCTTCTTGTTTCTCGCTAATATTTTACCATATAAACAGACTTGGCATTCCCGTAACACGAACACGGTAAAATCGGAACCAGAATGCATCCCCCTGCAGAAAACATTCTGGCCGCGGACCGGCCCTGATGGAGACTGATTTTCAAAAACTTTGATTTTTTTTCATCACTCACAGAGAGGTGTGGTCCTCCAGGATGAAAACGCTTGATTTCATCCGTGTCTGCCGGTGGTTGACTGCCGTAACGGATTTTGAAAGGAGATGCGATGCAAATTATTTCGGAACATCATGTTGACGGGAAAATGCTCCGCCTCGTCAAGGGAGACATCACGGGGAGAGATGTCGACGCAATTGTAAACGCCGCCAACTCACATCTTCAGCACGGAGGCGGAGTAGCGGCAGCCATTGTCAGAAGGGGCGGGCCGGTGATTCAGGAGGAAAGCGACAGGATAGGGTTCACGCCTGTGGGGACGGCCGTTATTACAGGGGCAGGGACGCTGCCCGCAAAATTCGTGATTCACGCCGTGGGTCCGAGGATGGGAGAGGGAGACGAAGACAACAAACTGAAAAGTGCGGTGGCCAGCAGCCTTATGCTGGCGGCACAAAAAAAACTCGGGAGCATCTCCCTTCCGGCAATAAGCTCCGGAATCTTCGGCTTTCCCAAGGACAGGTGCGCAAGGATCCTGGTCGGAGAATCGGCGGCATTTCTGAAAAATCACATGTTAACCAGTCTGCGGGTTATTGAGTTTTGCATCTTTGATGACCACACGCTGAGTTTTTTCAAAAAAGAATTCGAGGGCCTGGCGCATTCCGGGTGACGGATTTCAGGACACTGGTAATGTCCCCGCATTCACGAACGGGGACGCTTTTTTTTGCGCGAATATACAGTCTTTATTTTTTTGTAGAGTTCTTCAGGATTGAAGACCTCGCCGCCGGGTCTGCCGTAAAACAGGACATCTGATCTGCCGTTTACCGCAAGTCTTACGTCCTCCACCATCTGACCCGCGTTCATCTCGACAACCAGGAATGTCCTTCCCTTCCCGGCCATTTTTGATAGTTGCTTCTCGGGAAAAGGATAAAGCGTCACCGGCCTGAAAAGTCCGATCTTTGCACCTTCTTTTCGCAATTCCTGCACGGCCGAAAGAGCTATACGCGCCGCCGTACCAAAAGCCACAACCACTACCTCGGCATCTCTGACATAGTAGTCATCGAACATCACCTCTTTTTTCTTCAGCAGATCGTACTTCTTCAACAGCTTAAGGTTTCTCTGCTCGAGCTCTCCCTGTCCCATGCACAAAGATCTTATCACCCTCGGTTTGCGATCCTTGCAGCCATCCACGATCCAGTCCTTGCGGGGGAGCTGGGGTCTCATATATTCCGTCGGGGAAAAAGGCTCCATCATCTGTCCCACCACACCGTCACCCAGTATGATGGCAGGCATCCTGTACTCGTCGGCCTTGTCGAAGGCCCTCATGGTCAGGTCCCACATCTCCTGAAGGCTGAAAGGAGCATAAACTATGCACCTGTAGTCTCCATGCCCTCCTCCCTTGACGGCCTGAAAATAATCCGCCTGACTGCCCGTAATGTTTCCAAGCCCCGGACCGCCTCTCTGGATGTTGACGACAACCGCCGGCAGTTCAGCCCCGGCAAGGAACGATATGGCTTCCTGCATCAAACTGATTCCAGGACTGCTGGAGGAAGTCATAGCCCTTACGCCTGCGGCGGCGGCTCCGAACACCATGTTGATAGAAGCGAGTTCGCTTTCTCCCTGTATGAAAATACCGCCCACCCCGGGCATATGTTTAGCCATGTATTCCGGCAGTTCGTTTTGAGGGGTTATGGGATATCCCGCATAGAAGCGGCAACCTGCCCTCAACGCCGCCTCCGCAAGCGCTTCGTTACCCTTCATGAGCAGCATGTTCCCGCCATCAGTCGCTTTTTTCATACGCCTTCAGTCATCCTCGCAGTCCCGGACTTATTTCCGGTAATTATATCACAGATGCGGCCCGGCCATATTATCCGGCGCGGGACTTTCCGGGCAATTGACAAAAGCTCAAGGCTTTATTTAAGATTGTTTTTCCGGTGCGTGGAGGCCTCAATGTATTTTCAAGACTTGATATTATCACTACAGGATTATTGGGCAAAAAAGGGATGCGTCCTCCTCCAGCCCTACGATATGGAAGTCGGCGCTGGCACGTTTCACCCGGCGACCTTTTTCAGGGTGATCGGGCCCGAGCCGTGGAAGGCCTCCTACGTCGAGCCCTCACGGCGACCGACCGACGGCAGGTACGGCGAAAATCCGAACCGGCTTCAACAGTATTACCAGTATCAGGTAATCATAAAGCCGTCTCCCGCAGACAGCCAGGAGATCTACTTGGACAGCCTCGCCTCTCTCGGTATAGACCCGACAAGGCATGATATCAGGTTTGTCGAGGATGACTGGGAATCACCTACCCTTGGGGCCTGGGGGCTCGGATGGGAAGTCTGGCTCGACGGAATGGAGGTCACGCAGTTTACCTATTTCCAGCAGATAGGCGGTATCGACCTCAGACCTGTTTCCCTCGAAATCACATACGGGCTTGAGCGGATCGCGATGTACCTGCAGGGGGTTGACAATGTCTATCAGATTAAATGGAACAAGGAATTGCTTTACGGCGACATTCACCACATGAGTGAAGTCGAAGGCTCGCGGTATAATTTTGATCACTCGGATGCGGAATTATTGTCAAGACACTTCGACGACTGTGAGAGAGAATCCGTCAGGATGAACAGGATGGGCCTTGTCATTCCCTCTTATGAATTCTGCCTCAAGTGTTCACACCTCTTCAATCTTCTTGACGCGCGGGGCGCGATATCCGTCACCGAAAGGACAAAATATATCGCGAGGGTGAGGAATCTGGCAAAAATGGCGGCCACGGCTTTCTACAAACAGAGGGAAGAGCTGGGATTTCCGCTGCTGCGGGGTGGGAAATGAGCATGAAAGACATCGAATCGACGTCTCCGGTTCTGCTGGAGATCGGGGGCGAAGAGATACCCTCCCGCTTCCTGCCCTCAGCGTTATCAGATCTTAAGACACTTGCGGCGGCCATCTTTGACGAACGTCGCATCACCTTTGCAGAGATCAGCACGTTTGCCACCCCGAGAAGGCTCGCGCTACTAGTGAAAGGCGTTGCGGCTCAACAGCTCGACGTGGTAAAAGAAGTGTTCGGACCTTCAAAAAAAGTGGCGTTCGATGAAAACGGCCTGCCGACAAAAGCCGCTGAAGGATTTGCGCAGTCTGTCGGACTGAAAGCCGCCGATCTTGTTATACGCATCAAGGGCAAAGGGGAATACGTTGCAGCGGTCATAGAAGAAAAAGGCGTGGAGACGAAACTTCTCCTGCCTGAAATGCTTAAGAAGATTGTGCTCTCTCTCCGGTTTCCCAAATCGATGAGGTGGGGGGATGGAAACCTTCTTTTCGCCCGGCCCATACACTGGATACTGGCCGTCTATGGTCCGGATACAGTCCATTTCGAGATCGAAGGCATAAAGAGCGGAAACATTACGCGCGGACACCGGTTTCTCTCGCCGGCATCCTTTCAGGTTAAGGACGCCGACTCCTTTATGAATGTCCTCGCAAATAATTATGTTATTCTCGACCAGGATAAGAGAAGAGATCTTGTACAAAAAGGGATCAGCAGTCTCGCCGCCACGGCCAAAGGGCTCCCCGTTATCGACGATGAACTTCTGGACACGGTCACCTTCCTTGTGGAGTTCCCCGTTCCCGTCCTGTGCGGCTTCAACGCCGAGTATCTGAAACTGCCGAAGGAGCTTCTGATAAGCGTGATGAAGGACCATCAGAAATATTTCGCTGTGCAGGACAGCGACGGGAATCTCCTGAACAGTTTCGTCGTGATAAGCAATACGAGGGTAGACAACGCAGAAACCGTGAGAATGGGCGCGGAACGGGTTATCAGGGCACGCTTCGATGATGCCAAGTTCTATTTTCATGAGGACAGAAAAAGGTCTCTGGCCGAGAGAGTGGAAGAACTCAGACATGTAACCTTTCACGACCGGCTCGGCAGCCTTTATGAAAAAACCGGCAGGGTCGCCGCCATAGCTTCCTTTCTCTCCGAAAAGATGAACCCTTCCGTAAAAGGGGCCCTTGAAAGGGCCGCACACCTCTCAAAGACTGACCTTATAACCGGGGTGGTGAGGGAATTCCCCGAACTTCAGGGCATCATGGGTAAGTATTATGCCCTGCATGACAAAGAGCGGGTGGAGGTCGCCCTGGCACTGGAAGAGCAGTATCTGCCGGGCTTCTTCGGCGGCAAGCTCCCTGAAACAGATCCCGGGGCCCTCCTCAGTCTCTCCGATAAAATAGACAGTATTGCGTCTTTTTTTTCGATAGGACTCATACCGACAGGCTCCGAAGATCCTTTCGCCCTCAGAAGACAGGCACTGGGTATGGTCTCCATACTCCTTGAAAAAGGGTATGGAGTCTCCGTGCGGCAGGCGTTTGGCGAAGCATTGAACCACCTCGGACACATTAAGGGTGAAGGTGATCCGTTGCGAAGCATCATCAGCTTTATGGAACAGAGAATAGAATTCGTGTTCTCCTCCATGGGCTACAAACAGGACCTGATCAAATCCGTCCTCTATCTTTCTTCGACAGTCCCCCTGCGGAATATCTTAGAACGGATTGAAGCCCTTAAGGACTTCAAAGAAGACACTAAGTTTCCCGACTTTCTTCTGGCCGTAAAAAGGGTACACAACATAGTGCCAAAAGGAAAACTGTCCCCGGTCAGAGAAGAATTTTTCGTCCTTGAAGAAGAAAGAAGTCTCTTCTCGGCGTCGGTTGCCGCCAGGGAAGAAGTCTCGTCACTTATCGGAGATTATAGATTTTCTGACGCCCTCAGGCGCCTTTCTGAAATCACGGCGCCGGTCAATTCCTTTTTTGACAGGGTCCTTGTCATGGACAAGCAGGAAGAGGTGAAGCAGAACAGACTTTCGCTGCTGTAGGAACTCTGGGAAACCGCCTGTTCATTCGCCGATTTTTCCAGGCTTCTCTAGTATGCTCGGACATATGAGCCTCAGACCATTTCACTTGAAAAGCTTCTTCTCTTTGCAGTAATATCTTCTATCATGAATAAAATTGTGACCGGCCTGCTGCAGAAAAACAAAACAAAGATTGTTCTTGTCATCCTTGACGGTCTTGGAGGACTCCCTCTGAACGGCAGGACCGAGCTCGAAACTGCCAATACTCCTTCCATGGACGCTCTTGCCCGGACCTCAGCCTGCGGTCTGCATATGCCCGTGGCGCCGGGCATCACCCCCGGGAGCGGACCAGGTCATCTCGCCCTCTTCGGCTATGACCCGCTGAAATGCCAGATCGGGAGGGGCATCCTGGAAGTCCTGGGCCTGGGACTTGATGTAAAAAGGACCGATGTCGCGGTAAGATGCAACTACGCGACGATGCAGGACGGTATTGTTACAGACCGGAGGGCGGGAAGAATACCGACGGATCACAGCCGTAAACTGACAGAAAAGCTCCGGGCCGGCATCGGAAAGATAGACGAGGCAGAGATCATTTTTGCACCCGGGATGGAGCACAGGTTTGCAATACTCCTGCGGTTCCCCGAACCACTTGAACCTGATGCCGCTATGATCTCGGATACAGACCCCCAGAAAGAGGGGGAACGCCCGCTCTACCCGACACCTCTCGCGAAAAGCGCCGAAAGGGTGTCAAGAATCGTAGAGAAGCTGATCAATGCGATACGTGATATATTGAAAGATGAAAAAAATGCCAACTATGCCCTGATGAGGGGTTTTTCAAAGATGCCTCACATCCCTGTCTTCCAGGAGGCCTTCGGACTCAGTGCACTTGCGATTGCAACCTATCCCATGTACCGGGGGCTCGCGCGGCTTGTTGAGATGGATACCCCTGCTGTCGAAGGTACAGTTCAGGATGAGGTTGACTTCCTGAAAAAGCGGTATGACGAATACGATTTCTTTTTTCTGCACGTGAAAAAGGTCGATTCCTATGGAGAAGACGGAAATTTCGAGGAAAAATGCCGCAGGATAGAGGAGTTCGATGTCCTTCTGCCTCAGATACTTGAACTCAACCCCGATGTGCTGATCATCACGGGGGACCATTCCACGCCGGCAGTCCTCAAGGGCCACAGCTGGCATCCGGTTCCCGTGCTCCTTAAATCGCCGTATGTACTTGGCGGGCTTTGCGGGCACTTTTCGGAAAGGGAATGCACAAAGGGAGAGCTTGGGATCTTCCGTACTATCCACCTCATGCCGCTTGCCCTTGCCAATGCCGGCAGGCTAAAAAAATTCGGTGCCTGAGACCCGGATCGAAGCCCCTCACATGAAGCCCCACGCACTCCCCTCCGGTACCCGGGGGGTGGCGCCGGTCCGCCGGGTCGCCCGCCTGATCGATACCCACTGCCACCTCGATATGAAGGAATTCGATCCGGACAGGGAGGAAGTGATTGCGCGGGCGAGGGCCGCCGGATTTGAGGCTCTCATTACTGTCGGCTCCGATCTGGCGGGAACCGTCAGGAGCATGGAACTTTCGGAGCTGTACGATTTCGTCTTCGCGGCTATAGGCATCCATCCCCACGACGCAAAGGATTTTACCGAGGAGATATTTTCACGTCTGCAGGAATGGTCGACAGGGAAAAAGGTTGTGGCAATAGGGGAAACGGGACTCGACTATCATTACGATCATTCTCCCCGTGAATTGCAGCGTACAGTTTTCAGGAGACAACTGGAACTCGCCCGACAAAAAGGCCTTCCTGTCATCATTCACAGCCGGGAGGCTGAAAAGGACACCATGGAGATACTGAAGGAATCAGGGGTCACAAGCGGAGTGCTGCACTGCTTTTCCGGCGACAGGTTCATGGCGGAACAGGCGATGTCCATGGGTCTTTTTATCTCGCTGGCCGGCCCCGTGACTTTCAAGAAATCCCTGCAGCTCAAAGAGATTGCCGGAGTGATACCCGACGACTACCTCCTGGTCGAGACGGACGCCCCTTACCTCGCACCGGAGCCGTTCCGGGGAAAACGCAACGAACCCGCCTATATGCAAAATACGGTGAAGCTGGTGGCGGAATTGCGGGGAGTAAGTTACGAAGACCTTGCACGTATCACTACCCTCAACGCGAAACGTCTCTTCAAAATAGGGTCCGTCCCCCAGCAGGCGGAGATCGCCTATAAGATCAGGGACAGCCTGTACCTTAATATAACGAACAGGTGCACGAACACCTGTTCGTTCTGCGTCAAATTCCGCTCTGATTTTGTGAAGGGACACAAACTCAGCCTGTTGCGCGAGCCCGAAGAGGAGGAGATAAAGCGTGAAATCGGAGACCCTTCCGCATACAGGGAGATCGTTTTCTGCGGTTACGGCGAGCCGCTCCTGAGGGTCGACACGGTAAAGAACATTGCCAGATGGGTCAAGGACAATAACGGACGGGTCAGAATCAACACCAACGGTCATGCCAACCTCATCCATAAACGGGACATACTTCCTGAACTGAAAGGCATTGTAGACAGCATTTCGATCAGTCTGGATGCCCAGGACGATGAAACCTATAACAGACTTTGCAAACCGGCCTTTAAAAACGCGTTCGCCGAAGTCCTTCGGTTTACCAGACGCGCCGCTGAGCTAATACCCCACGTGCAGGTCACGGTCGTCGACCTGCCGGGAGTAGACGTCGACAAATGCAGGCAGATAGCTGAGGAACTGGGAGTCCATTTCAGGTTGCGCAAATACGACGTGGTCGGCTGACGACTACCCTTAGTCCCGTCTCATTTTCCCAAGACGTCCTTTACCATCTGAATCAGCGCTTTCGGGCTGAAAGGTTTTGTGATGTACCGGGCCACCCCGCATTTCAAACCGAGTTGCTCGTGGGTATCCTGACCCTTCGCTGTAAGCATAAATATGGGAATACTGTTCAGATCGGGGTCTTCTTTAAGAGAAGTACAGATATCCATCCCGCTGACTTCGGGCATCATCCAATCCAGTATGATCAGGTCCGGCATTTCCTTTCTGATGACCTCTATTGCGTTTCTGCTTTCCCTGAGAGTAATTACACCTATTCCGGCCACACGCAGCCGATCTTCGAGCATCATGAGAATAAAAGGTTCGTCATCAATAACAACTACCTTGCTCATTGCGCCTCCGTGTAAGGCAGGATCAGGACTGCCAGTGCACAAGGAGAGGGACGGACCGGTGAAACATGCGGGGACAACGCGGCGGTGGGCGGCAGCATCAAAGATCCTTGAACATTCGCAACTCTTTTCATTCGTCAATTTCAGTCTATCACAAAAAAAGCGCATGATATACTTTAATAACGTGGCGCCATTGAGGCGATTCCGAGAGTACTACTCGCGGCTGGAAAAAAACCCGACGATTTCCGATAGCGGCAATTCACCCTGCGTGGAGTCGGAAAGTTTTTTCCATTTTAACCTTCCGGAATCAATCTCTTCATCGCCGATTATCAACACGTATTCCGAGGCCAGCCTGTCGGCCCTTCTCATCTGGCTTTTGAGTGAGGACTCGGGGTCTCCGACCTCAACCCATAGACCCGCCTGCCTGAGATTGTCCGCGATGGCAAGTCCTTCTTCGTTGGCACGCTCCCCCATATCTGCTATAAAGATACGCGGTACCGGCACTTCCTGACCGGCAATATTTTTCATTAATTCCACGATCCGTTCCATGCCCACGGCAAATCCTATTGCGGGTGTCTCGGGGCCCCCGAATTCTCCGACCAGCCTGTCATACCGACCACCCGCGGCCACGGCGTTCTGAGCTCCAAGATTCTCACTTGTGACCTCGAAGGTCGTACGCGTGTAGTAATCGAGTCCCCGCACCATGTCCGGATTTACGGTATGTGGAACCCCAAGGCGCGTGAGCAGCGACAGAAGCCTGTCAAAATGTCTCCTGCAGTCATCGCAGATATAATCGGTTACTTTTGGCGCCCCGCGACGGAGTTCTATGCATCGTTCGACTTTGCAGTCGAGGATCCTCAGCGGATTCTGGGTGTACCTTCTTCTGCAGTCTGCGCATAATCCCTCAAGACGGCCCGAGAAAAAACCGAGCAATGCCTCCCTGTAGCGGGGCCTGCATTCACGACAGCCTATGGAGTTCACCTGGAAATTGAGGGTCGCCAACCCCAGCCTTGTGAGAAAGTGCCTGAGCATCGAGTGGATCTCGGCGTCCATTGCGGCCTGCGACGAGCCGAAGGATTCGACACCGATCTGGTAGAACTGTCGGAACCGGCCGGACTGGGGTCTTTCATATCTGAACATAGGTCCGCAATAGTAATACTTCTGGGGCGAAGGAAGGTTGAAAAGGTGGTTTTCCACATAACTCCTGACGACAGAGGCCGTCCCTTCGGGCCTCAGTGATATGCTCCTGCCACCTTTGTCATTGAAGGTATACATCTCCTTTTCGACGATGTCCGTATTCTCCCCTATGCTCCTGGTAAAAACGTCGGTGGACTCCGCTACCGGCGTCCGTATCTCCTGAAAGCCGTAGGAAGAAAAAATCTCGCGGGCAACGGTTTCAACCCTCTGCCATATATAGATATCGGGAGCAAGGATATCCCGCATGCCCTTAAGCACCTTATATCGCCCCGAAGAACTCACTGAGACTCCCCTTCCCGTTTCTCACCTTCCCGGAGGGAATCGTGTTCAAGCATCATGGCGTGGCTCTCGATCAGCCGCTTAATCTCCTCCTTGAAATGGCGCCTTATGCCCTTGAGATCAACAATATCCTCGTGTATTTTTATGACCGACTCCTGGGCCTCCTTGATCAGACTGTCGGCCCTAAGTTCCGCCTCCTTGATGACGAGTTCGGCCTCTTTCCTTGAATTTGTCTTGTAATCTTCGACCATTTGCTGGGCCGTCATCAGCGTTTCCCTCAATGTTGACTCCATGTCACGGTATTCCTTAATCTGGTTTTCCGCTCTCTGCACCCCTTCTTTGAGGGAGGCGTTTTCCCTGAGGAGTTCCTCCATCTCTTCCCTTACCACTTCCAGAAAAGCGTACACCTCTTCGACATCAAATCCCCTGAATTTCATGGGGAATTGCTTCTGCTGGATATCAAGCGGCGTGATTCTCATACTATCCTCCTCCGACCTTGTAACCGATTTTTATTAAGGTGGTAACCAAAAAAGACTGCGCGAATATAATAACAAGAATAACCACTATAGGAGAAATGTCTATCGGGCCCAGCCTGTAGCCGATCAGCCTACGCACAGGCCTGAAGGCCGGCTCGGTGACCGAATAAAGGAACCGCACTATGGGGTTGTAAGGGTCGGGATTGACCCAGCTTAACAATGCTGCGACGATAACCACCCACTTATATATCTCAAGTATTGTGTCCAGGATCTTCGCAACGGTGATAAGGAAGTCGCCGAAAATGAACATTATTCCCGCCTTCCAAGTTCTTCCGCCCTTCTGCGGGCCGCGCCAAGGGCGTTGCCGACTATCGACATTAAATTGTTTTCCTCAAAGACTTTCAGGCCTGCCGCCGTCGTCCCGCCCGGAGATGTCACCATTGCCCTGAGCTTTTCGGGGGACATTCCCGTGTCAAGGAGTTTTGCCGTCCCAAGCAGCGTCTGGACGGCGAGGGCCGCTGCGTCAGACTTTCCTATTCCCATCGCTACACCGCTTTCAGTCAGGGCCTCCACAAACAAAGCGATGAAGCCCGGCCCGCTCCCGGAGAGGGCCGTAACAGCATCCATGTATCTTTCAGGCAGTAAAAGAACCCTCCCTACGGACATCAGTATGCTCTTGACTATGTCGACTTCCCGGCCGTAGAAGCAGTCGCACAGGGACATGACCGACATGCCCTCCTGCACAATGGCCGGCGTATTCGGCATGACCCTTATGAGCTTCGGCGTGCGCAGCTTAGACCCGAGATAAGCAAGGGTGATGCCTGCAGCTATGGATACAACCGTTTTATCTTCCGTTACTCCTTCAGATATTTCATCCAGGACAGCACCCATGTTCTGCGGCTTCACTGCAAGGATGATGATTTCGCAGGAGGCAACCACTTCCACGTTCGATCCAGTTGTTCTGATTCCATATGTCCTTTCCAGTTGAAGCCTCTTTTCTTCTGCGGGCTCTGCCACAAAAATGTCCTTCATCCCCTGCGAGGTCATACCTTTTATAAGTGCCTCCGCCATATTGCCGCCGCCGATAAAACCCGTCATCTTTCCTCCTTTTGTCTCTCACCGAATATCGCGGTGCCGATTCTCACAATAGTGGCACCCTCCTCTATCGCGATTTCGAAATCGTTCGACATACCCATTGAGAGTTCCGGCAGCACAAAGCCTTCCTCCTCAGCGTAATCCCTGAGTTGACTCAATTTTCTGAAATACGGCCTGACCACTTCAGGGTCATCAAAGAAAGGAGGGACAGTCATAAGACCCTCCACTTTTACATTCTTCATACCCCTTATCAGCTCCAACAATGGTAGCACATTCTCTTTTGGACACCCATACTTACTTTCCTCATCAGAAAGTTTCACTTGAACAAGTACCCTCTGTCTTTTCCCTATTTTTTCCGCCTTTTTATTTATTACTTCGACAAGCTCCGGAGAATCAACGGAATGGATCAGATCGAAAAGTTCAACAGCTGCTGCTGCCTTGTTCTTCTGAAGATGGCCGATGAGATGCCACGCGAGCGGCGAGCCCGGAACTTCCTCCCCTAACCTCAATACCTTCCCGCGTCCCTCCTGAACCCTGTTTTCACCAAATTCCCTCAAGCCGGCATCAACAGCCTCACGGACGAGACCGGCATCCACAAGTTTGGTGACAGCAACCAGCCTGACATCATGAGGGTCCCTGCCCGCCTTCATTGCGGCGTGCGCAATCCGCTTATAGATCGTATTTATATTATCAATCAGCATTTTCGAACGCAGAACACTAATATACTAGTCTCTGCCTGATTAAAATTCAATGGAAATAGGGACTCAAAACCCTCAATAAATCACATATACAGACAAGAGGCTATGGACAACAGGCGAAGGGACGAGCCTCGGCACTGAAGATTTTCGACAGAAATCCACTTGCCAGGGCAGGAGAGTGTTGAAGCCGGTAAGCCGTTGCCTGGCAACTTGGTAAACCTGAAAAAAGCATTCGGAGGGAATGGCGACTCTTTCACCCGGCCCACAGGAAGGAACAATTCCGGTATTGATCAGTCGCATGTCGCCCGATGGTATTCATCCCAAAGCTTCTCCTTCGCCACTCCCGCATCGATGAAGTCCCAGGGAAGAATCTCCGCCCTGTCTCTCTCCCTGAAGACATAAAATCCGGAACCCTCCTCCACCCCTCCTGAAGAGGAACCCTCACCCGACGCCAGTCTCTCGATCAGGCTGGAGATTCGTCGATCTCCGCGCGCAAACACACCCTGAAGATAGGCATATTTCGGCACGTCATGGAAGACCCGTACCCCCTTCAAACCGCCAAGACCTCTCTTTATTATCTTCAGGCGTTCCTTGACCTCTTTCAGAGGTTCCATCGGATGCCACTGAAACGGAGTGAACGGCTTGGGGACAAATGTGCTGACACTCAACGTAAGAAAGCCCTTACCCGAGGCAGCCCGGATCCTTCCGACAAGGCCGGCAATCCCTTCTATATCTTCCCTCGATTCAGTGGGAAGCCCGATCATGAAATAGAGACGGAGCGTTTCTGTCCCACCATCCAGAATCATTTTCGCCGTGTCGAGGATGTCCTGATCCGTGATCTTCTTGTTGATCACGTCCCTTAACCTCTGTGTTCCGGCTTCAGGTGCAATCGAAACGCTCTTGTGCCTCTTCATCAAGGCGGCGATGCGGCCGCTCCTCTCACTGGCGCGCAGCGAGGTGATAGAGAAATCGACTCCCTCTATCGACATAACCTCCTCCGCATAAGGATAATCCGTCAATGAAGGGCCGATAAGACCGACCCGCCGCGTCTTCTCCTGCGCGTCTCTTATTTCCTCCCTGACCGCCGTCAAACCCTTCTTTCTGGGCGGGTTATAAAGATGACCGGCCAGGCAGAACCTGCAGGACCAGGGGCAGCCGCGCATCGCTTCAAGAAGGTACATGTCCGCGAACTCGGCCTCAGGGGTAATTATGACAGGCCTGAACAGTGATCCGGAGATGTCTTTTATCGTCCTCTTACGGATGACCTCAGGAGCATCGTCGGCGGCCTCCCTTCCAAGGATTTGCCCCGTGCTGTCTGAGTAAGTAACAGAGTAATATTTAGGCACATATACACCTGAAATCTTCAGGCATTTCTTGAACAATTCGTCCTTTGTTCCGCAGCCTCTGAAGATCGAGAGAAACTCGGGAACCATCTCCTCCGCTTCCCCGACAAAGACAATGTCCATGAACTCCGCAAGAGGCTCCGGATTCGAAAAGCCGCATACCCCGCCCATCAGCACGACGGGATGGGCCGAAGTCCTCCCGGAGCTCCTAAGTGGTATTCTGCACATCCTCAGCATTTTTGCTACATTCGGATAATCGTTCTCGAAGGAGACAGAAAATGCAACGATGTCGAAGCGTGAGAGCGTCCTCTTTGACTCAAGTGAAAAAAGTTCAGAGCCGGTCCTTTCATGCTCTTTGATCTCGTCTTCGGCAGGCAGGAAAACCCTCTCACACACCACGTCACTAAAGCTGTTCAATAAACCATAGATGCCTTGAAACCCGAGGCTCGACATGCCCACGGAATAAGTGTTCGGATAGACCAGCGCTATCTTTATTTTCCCTCCGGGGTCCTTGAAGATGGCCCCCTTCTCCCGCGAAAGGAGATAGTCCGCCCTGTCTGTCAGGTTCCTGTTCATTGTGTATTATACATAATGCATGGAGAACGCTTTTCCGTTGGGCCACCGGAATGGTACAATTTCTGAATGAAGATCATCACCCAAAACAAGAAGGCTTTCCATGATTACTCCATCGAAGAGACACTTGAGGCGGGTATCCTGCTTCAGGGCACTGAGGTCAAGTCACTGAGGGAAGGCAAGGCCAACCTTAAGGACAGTTATGTCATCGTGAAAAACGGAGAGATTTTTCTGCTGAATTGCCATATCAGCCCCTATTCCCACGGAAACATCATGAACCACGAGCCATTGAGGACCAGAAAGCTCCTGATGCACAAAAAGGAGATCGCGAAGCTTCAGGACAGGGTGGCCCAAAAGGGATATTCTCTCATTCCTCTGAAGCTTTACTTCAAGAATTCTCATGTAAAGGTTGAGGTAGGTCTGGCCAAGGGGAAGAGACAATATGAAAAGAGGGAGTCCATAAAGAAAAGGGAAGCGGACCGCGAGATAGAGCGCGCAATGAAAACCCGACGGTGAATCGCTGAATATGGTAGAATACGTATATACCCGGGGGCGAATGGGCTCGACGGGGGTTATGAGGCTTATGTGGCATGTCGTGGCTCCATCACCACGCTAAAAGATGGAAACACATACAAACGCCAACAACGAACTGGCACTCGCTGCTTA